>NZ_DATJWR010000233.1:0-11033 GCF_035501035.1 Paraburkholderia sp. | reverse complement strand
CAGCGTGCCCGCCGGCAGGTCCTGCTTGTGCGTGAGCGTTGCGCTGATGTTGCCGAGGCCGCCCGCGATCATGATCGGCTTGTGATAGCCGCGCACGGTGCCCGCGACGTTCTGCTCGTAGGTGCGGAAGTAGCCGCCCAGATTCGGACGGCCGAATTCGTTGTTGAACGCGGCGCCGCCGAGCGGGCCGTCGATCATGATCTGCAGCGGCGAGGCGATGCGGTCCGGACGGCCATAGGCCTTCGCTTCGTCTGCGGGATTGCGGTGCGCGAGCGGCGTAGCCGCGTCGCGCGCGTTTTCCCACGCTTCGTTTGCGTCCGGCAGTTCCAGGTTCGAGACGGTGAAGCCCGTGAGACCGGCCTTCGGACGCGCGCCGCGGCCCGTCGCGCCTTCGTCGCGGATTTCGCCGCCCGCGCCGGTCGCGGCGCCCGCGAACGGCGAGATCGCGGTCGGGTGGTTGTGCGTCTCCACCTTCATGAGCGTATGCGTGAGCTCGGTGTGACGGCCGTACTTTTCGCCCGGCTCGCCCGCGGCTGTGCCGTTGCGCGGGAACCAGCGCTCGGCCACGGCGCCTTCCATGATCGACGAGTTGTCCGAGTACGCGACGATCGTGCCTTGCGGGCTCACCTTCTCGGTGTTGCGGATCATCGCAAAGAGCGACATATCCTGGTCCTGGCCGTCGATCGTCCAGCTCGCGTTGAAGATCTTGTGGCGGCAGTGCTCGCTGTTGGCCTGCGCGAACATCATCAGCTCGACGTCGGTCGGGTTGCGTTCGAGCTTTTTGAAATTCTCGACGAGGTAATCGATTTCGTCGTCGGCGAGCGCGAGGCCCAGCTCGCCATTGGCCGTCTCGAGTGCCTTGCGGCCGCGGCCGAGCACGTCGACGGTCTGCATCGGCCTTGCCGGCAGTTCGTCGAAAAGATGCAGTGCCGCGTCGCGTGAGGGCGCCACGCTCTCGGTCATGCGGTCGTGCAGCGCCGCAGCCACCGCCGTGTGCGCCGCTTCCGACAGCGTCTTCTTGCCGCCGAGCAGGCCGCTCTTCAGGATCACCGTGTACTCGACGCCACGCTCGATACGGCGCACGTGCTCGAGACCGCAGTGATGCGCGATGTCCGTGGCCTTGCTCGCCCACGGCGACACCGTGCCGAAACGCGGCACGACCAGGAACGTCACCGCGCTGCCGCGCTCTAGCGGGTCCGCGAACGGCGCGCCGTAGTGCATCAGCGCTTCGATCTTCGCGCTGTCGTCAGCGGAAAGCGGCGTGGCCGAGTTGACGAAATGCAGATACTGGCCGTGCACGCCGACGATGTTGGCGTCGATACGCTGGAGCGTTTCGAGCAGGCGGGTTTGACGGAAGTCGGAAAGGGCCGAAGCACCGGGGAAACACGAGAAGTGGGCCATGGACTGGGGCGTTGCGTCGAAGTTGCGTCGCGGCTTCGCCTCGCGCGAAACGCGTCGCAAGGTGGCGATACGTTGCGCGGGGACGGCGGCGCTCAGGCGAAGGGAGACCGCGATTATAACCCGGAAGCCCCGCCCTGGCCGCCCCGGCCGGCCGCACCGCGCACTGGTTTGCGCCCCGGCGCGGCACCTTTTCGGGACTGGCCCGGCCGGCGGCAGGGCGTGCACTGAACCGCAGGGGCCGTTTTCGCGAGATGCGACGCACGTCGGCAGGCCGTCGGACCGGGCCAGGAAGCGTCCGAGCCCCGGCGCCCATCGTCCGTTCGAGAGGCGCGGCAACCCAGCTTCGCGCATGGCGACGCGGGCGGTTTGGCTGCTATCATTGCGCGTTTCGCCTGATCGGTGCGCCCAGCCATGGCTTCGGCGCGCTGCACGCCCCACCTTCGGCAAAGGCGCCCTCTCCCGACGGCGCGCCGCCTGCCTGCAGATCGTATCGTCATGGATGTCATCGTCATCGGCGGCGGAATCGCCGGCATCGCCACCGCCTACCAGCTGCGCGCGGCCGGGCATCGTGTCTGCGTGATCGAGCGCCACGCCACGGTCGCCCAAGGCGCGACCTACGGCCATAGCGGCATTGCACTGCCCACGCCGCTCGACGTCTGGTTCGGCCCCACCTTCCTGCGCAACGGCCGCCAATCCTCGGGTGGCGTGATCAGCAAGACTGGCTGGCGCGGCGAGGCGCACGGCTTCGTCAAACGCCTCGCCACGCTGCACGGCTCCGAGGCGTTCGCCGGCCGTTATGCGCTGCTGCGCCCGCTCATCGACTCGGCTCAAGCGGCGCTCGACGACATCGACGCACGCTTCCAGCTCGACTACGAGCAGCGCGACGGCCTGCTCTATCTCGTGCGCGGCAACGACGAATGGTCGCTCACGCAGCCGGCGCTCGAGCTGCTGCGCCGCTTCGAGACGCCCCACCACGCGCTCTCGCCCGCCGAATGCGTGGCGTTCGACCATACGATTCCAGCCGACCCGCCGTTCGCGGGTGGCGTGCGTTTCGAGAGCGGCCGGGTGGCGAATTGCCCGCTTTTCGTGAAGCTGCTCAAGCAGGTGCTCGATAGCCAGGGCGGCGTGCAGTTCGAAACGAGCCGCGAAGTGAGCGCGATTCGACTGGAAGACCAGCGCGCGGCCGTCGAGCTCGCGCCGCGTGCGCACGAAACAGGCCGCTCGCGCGACGTGGAGGTGATCTCGGGCGACGCCGTGGTGGTCGCCGCGGGCGCGCAAACGCCGCGCCTTCTCGCGCCGCTCGGCCGGAAGCTGCCGCTCTACCCGCTGCGCATGCACACGCTCAATTCGCCGGTGGCCCACGAGGAGTGCGTGCCGCAGACGACGATCGTCGACGCCGGCAAACGCATCGCCATCACGCGCATGAACCACCGGCTGCGCATCTCGGGCGCCGCGGTGCTGCTGCGCGCTAAGGAGGTCGACGAGGCGTTGCCTGAGGCGCTCACCGAGGACGCGCTCGCGCTGCTTGGCGAAGCCTCGCGCGACTGGGCGCCGGGGGCCGCACGCATCTCGGCAGCACTCGCGTGGGAAGGCATGAAGCTGCTCTCCGCCGACGGCTTGCCGGCGGTCGGCAACGTGGGCCACCCGCGCCTTTTCGTCAATGCTGGCCACGGGCCGGCCGGCTGGGCGCTCTCGCTCGGCTCGGCGCGACTCGTCGCCCAGCAGATCTCCAATACCGCGCCGGACCTGCCGGCCGAGACGATCAAGGCGCTCCGGCCAGGCCGCGATTAAGCGCCGACTCTCCGCATAAACGCGTGCAATACGCACGCATAGCGCCGGCACTGAGCAGGCGCTCGGCTGCGGCATTGCCGTGCCGCATTCGTCTACCTCGCTCACGGGGCGTGCCGTCTGAGGGCGGGCTCGGGTATCGTTGCGATGTCGCCTCCCCACAGCCGCCTCGCCATGACGCATGCTCCGCTCTCCCCAGCCGCCGGGCAACCGATGCTCCTCAATCCGCACGACCGTGCGGTCCCGCTTCTCACCGTTGAGCAATTGCGCGCCGCCGAAGCTGCGGGCCAGGGCGCGCTACCCGCTCACACGCTGATGGCGCGCGCGGGGGCCGCCGCCGCGCACTTCCTGCGCGAGCAACTCGCGCACGCCCCTTCGCCCGCGAGCGGCAAGCCGGTCTGGCTCGCAGCCGGCCCCGGAAATAACGGCGGCGATGCGCTCGTCGTCGCCACTGAGCTTCATCGCGCGGGCGTAGCGGTCGAGGTATGCATGCCAATCGAGGTGAAGCCCGAGGATGCGCGCTGGGCGCTCGCTCAAGCACGCGCAGCGCGCGTGCCGATCGCCACGGCGCCGCCACTTTCGTTTGACGCTTACGGCTGGCTCGTCGACGGTCTGTTCGGTATCGGTCTCGCGCGCGGGCTCGAAGGCGTGTTCGGCGAGATTGCCGTGCGACTCTCGGCGCGTGCGCGCAGTCATGGCCACGTGCTCGCGCTCGATGTGCCGAGTGGCCTCGATAGTGACACTGGCAACGTGGTCGGCGACGGGTCGGCAGTGCGCGCAACGCATACCGTCACCTTCATGGCCGCGAAACCCGGCCTGTACACCGGCGCGGGCCGCGACTACGCGGGGACGGTGGCCGTCGCGCCGATCGGCATCGACACCGAAAGCACGCAAGGCGCCGTGCGCCTGAACGCCCCTTCGCTCTTCGCCGGCGCGCTGCCCGCACGTGACTTCGCCACCCACAAGGGCACGTTCGGCACACTCGCCGTCGTGGGCGGCGACACGGGCATGTGCGGCGCGCCGATTCTGGCGGCGCGCGCGGCGCTTCTCACCGGGGCGGGCAAGGTTCAGGTGGGCTTTCTCGGCAGCGATGCGCCGCCCTACGACGCACCTCACCCCGAACTGATGCTGCACGCGGCAGCCAGGCTCGCGCTCGGTGAGATGGATGCTGTCGCGGCGGGTTGCGGGATGGGCGGGAGCGCGTCGGCGCGCCAGCTCGTCGACGGCATCCTGAGCCTTCAGGCTCCCGTGCTGCTCGACGCCGACGCGCTCAATCTCGTCGCGCGAGACGAGGCGCTCGCGGCGCACGTCGCGCAGTCGGCGAGCGCGCGCGGCGTGCCTTGCGTGCTCACGCCGCATCCGCTCGAGGCGGCGCGCCTGCTCGCTTGCGACACCGCCGCGGTGCAGCGCGACCGCCTAGCGGCGGCGCGCGCACTGGCCGCCCGCTACGCGGCCGTCGCCGTGCTCAAGGGCAGCGGCACCGTGATCGCCGCGCCGGACGGCCGCGTCGCCATCAACCCCACGGGCAACGCGGGACTCGCGACGGGCGGCAGCGGCGACGTGCTCGGCGGCATGATCGGCGCGCTGCTCGCGCAGCGCCTGCCGCCCTACGAAGCGGCACTGGCAGGCGTCTACCTGCACGGCCTCGCCGCCGACACGCTCTGCGCGCAGGGCGAAGGCCCGGCGGGCCTCACGGCCGGCGAACTCGCGCCCACGGCGCGCAAGCTCATGAACCGGCTCTTTTACGCGCCGACGTACGAGGCCTGATGCGCGGCGGCGAACGCCGCACGCTCGTTCGCGCGGCACGGCGCTTGCTACGCAGCACGGTTCGCCGCGCCGCGACGCACAGCAGGCGTCGCAAGCGGCACGACGTCGCGCGAGCCCGCTATACTGACTCTCCGCACGACGTTTCCCACAGGAGGCGTTGCGTGCTCCCAGCGGCGCGCGAAGCGCGCGTTCGGCCTGACCGGCGAACCGCGCCTGCCGCCCTCCATTCGTGATCCCTCGCTAGACGAACATGACGAATCCGCTCCCCGCCTGGTCCGCGCTACAGACGCATTACGAACAGATCCGCGACGAAAAGCTGCGCGACTGGTTCGCACCCGCCAACGACCCCGCGCCGAAGCGCGCAGAACGCTTCACGTTCGCGGGCGGCGGTCTCGCCGCCGACTTCTCGAAGAACCGCATCACCGAAGCGACGCTCAAACTGCTCGTGCAACTCGCGCACGAGGCCGGCGTCGAGGCACGCCGCGACGCGATGTTCAAGGGCGAAATAGTCAACCCGACCGAGGGCCGCGCGGCGCTGCACACGGCCTTGCGCGCCACCGAAGCCGACGCCCCGTTCCACGCGCAGATCCTCGCCGAGCGCGCGAAGATGGCGAAGTTCGCCGACGCCGTGCGCAGAGGCACATGGACAGGCTACACGGGCAAGCGCATCCGCCACATCGTGAACATCGGCATCGGCGGCTCGGACCTCGGGCCGAAGATGGTCGTGCACGCGCTCAGGCATCTCGAACTGCCCGAAATCACGTCGCACTTCGTATCGAATGTCGATGGCGCGGACCTGTGGCGCACGATCGAAGACATCGATCCGGAAGAAACGCTCGCGATCATCGTTTCGAAGACCTTCACGACGCTCGAAACCATGACCAATGCGCTCTCGATGCGCGACTGGTTCGTGAAGCACGGCTGCCCGGAAAACGCGCTGGCCAAACACTTCGTGGGTGTCTCGGCAAATCCGGCCGAGGTCGTGAAGTTCGGCATCGCGAAAGAAAACGTGTTCGAGATGTGGGACTGGGTGGGCGGCCGCTACTCGCTGTGGTCGGCCGTGGGCCTTTCGATCATGATCGCGATCGGCCCGCAGCAGTTCGACGAGCTGCTCGCCGGCGCGCATGACATGGACCAGCACTTCCGCGAAGCGCCGCTCGAGAAGAACCTGCCGGTGCTGCTCGGCATGATCGGCGTCTGGTATCGCAACTTCTTCGGCTCGCAGAGCTATCTGGTTGCACCGTACTCCGAAGCATTGCATTACCTACCCTCGTATCTGCAACAGCTCGAAATGGAGAGCAATGGCAAGTCGGCGCGCCTCGACGGCAGGTTCGTCGATTACGCGACGGCCGCGGTCACCTGGGGCGAGCCGGGCACGAACGGCCAGCACGCGTTTTTCCAGATGCTGCACCAGGGTCCGACGATCGTGCCGATCGACTTCATCGCCGTGCTCACGCCCGAGCATCCGCTTGCCGACCATCACCCGAAGCTGCTCGCGAACTGCTTCGCGCAGAGCGAGGCGCTGATGCTCGGCCGCACCGAGGAAGAAGCGCGCAAGATCGCGGGGCCGGACAAGCCCGAGCTCGTGCCGCACATCATGTTCCCCGGCAACCGCCCGACCACCACGCTGCTCGTCGACGCACTCACCGCACGCTCGCTCGGCGCGCTCATCGCGCTCTACGAGCACAAGGTGCTCGTGCAGGCATCGGTGTGGGATATCAATCCGTTCGACCAGTGGGGCGTCGAGCTCGGCAAGATTCTCGGCAAGGTGGTCGAAGCCGACCTGACCGCGGCGAGCGCCGATGTGAAGGCGCATGATTCTTCGACGGCCGCGCTGATCGCGCGCGCTCGCGCGGCGCTCAAGCGTTAAGGAAGGCAGGTGCGGCGTCGGCGCGCGCCGCATTGCCGGGCTAGCGCCCGGCTTCGACGCTGTTCGTGTCGTGCGGCGCGGCGCTGCCATGCGCCGCGCTGCCCACACGGTGGCCCGCTTCGATCGTAACGACGGTGTCGCAGCGTTGCGCAAGATCGATGTCGTGGGTGACGAGCACGAGCGTCGCCCCATTGGCGCGATTGAGCTCGAACATCAGATCGATGACCGCATGGCCCGTGGCGGCGTCTAGACTGCCGGTGGGCTCGTCGGCAAATAGCACTGCCGGGCGCGTCACGAATGCGCGCGCGAGTGCCACACGCTGCTGCTCGCCGCCCGAGAGCAGCTTCGGGTAGTGGCCCGTGCGCTCGGCCAGGCCCACGCGCTCGAGCAACGCGCGCGCCCGTGCGAAAGCTTCGCGCGTCGACATGCCGCCCTGCAATTCGAGCGGCAGCGCGACATTCTCCAAAGCGGTGAGATGCGGCATGAGCTGGAACGACTGGAACACGAAGCCCACCGCGCCGTTGCGCAGCGCCGCGCGCTGGTCTTCAGCCAGGCCGGTGAGTTCGTGGCCGAGCAGGCGCACCGAGCCCGCACTCGCGCTGTCGAGACCAGCCAGCAACCCGAGCAGCGTAGACTTGCCGGAGCCCGAGGCGCCGACGATCGCCACGCTGCTGCCCGCCTGCACGGTCAGGTCGATGCCGTCGAGGATCGTCAGCTCGCCGGTGGCGTCGGTGACCCGCTTGGACAAACCCCGTACTTCGATGACTGGATCACTATTCATTCGCACATGATGACGCATAGGTTAGCCGTGAACCCACAGCGCGCCGCGCGGCGCACCGCCCTTGCCCTCGCACTCTCGCGCATTTTGGTCTCGTTCAGCGCGTTTGCCTCCATCGCCATCTTCGCCGCTGCAGCCATACTCGGTATAAGCGGTAACGCGCTCGCCGCCACGGCTATTCCCACAGCCAACGCCGCGGAGAACCCCGCCGCCACGGCAAAGCCCACGATCGTCGTGCTCGGCGACAGCCTTTCAGCCGAATATGGCCTGCCGCGCGATACGGGCTGGGTCGCGTTGCTGCGCGCGCGTCTCGCCAGCGAGCGGATCGATTATAGCGTTGCGAATGCGAGCATCAGCGGAGACACGACGAGCGGTGGCCTCGCGCGTCTGCCGCTCGTCATGCAGCGCATCAGGCCCTCGATCGTGATCGTCGAGTTGGGCGCGAACGACGCGCTGCGCGGCGTCCCGCTCGCCACGACCGAGAGCAATCTGCGCGCCATCGTCGCGCAGATCCGCAAGGGCGACGCGAAGCCCGTGCTGGTGGGCATGTACGTGCCACCCAATTACGGCCCGGACTACACCCGGAACTTCCACGCCATCTACGGACAGCTCTCCAAGGAATTAAACGTGCCGCTCGTTCCCTTCCTGCTGGCCGGTCTCTCCGACAAGCCCGAGCTTTTCCAGGCGGACCAACTCCATCCGACCCAGCAGGCACAGCCTTTGCTGCTCCAGAACGTGTGGCCGACGCTCAAGCCGTTGCTTGGCAACAGCGTGCGGCACTGACACGGCAACCAGGCGTCCCCGCGCTCGCCCCGCTCTGGGGCCAGCCGCCGGGTGCTGAGGGCCGCTCAGGCAGTGTCGCGGCGGACAACAGGCGCCGCGCGGCCGGCCACTGTTTGCGTCAGACGCGCGAGCCCGACAGCCGCACCGTCTGAATCCGACCGACCCAGACTGGAGGGAGAAAACGTGAAATATTTACCCCTTATTGTCGTCACGGCGGCACTTGCCGCCTGCGCGAATCAGCCAATGCCGAGCGGAACGCAATCCGTCGGCACAAGCCAACAACCGCCCGCAGTCGTTGCGCAATGCATCGCGCAAAAGTGGGCCGATAAATCGCAGCAACAGGTCGTCTCGCAGTCCATGCTCGCGAACAACCAGGCCATCGACGTCTACATGCCGGGCCAGCAGCCGCCTAACGGCGCCGCGGCGACGGTGCGACCGGCATGGAGCGCCAGCGCGAAGACGTGGGTCGGCTTCCGGTCAGGCAGCGGCGCGAGCGGCGACGCCACCGGCGACGTCAGCGCCTGTCTCTGACAACGCGCCAGTCAGAACGCAAAAGCCCCGCAATTGCGGGGCTTCTTTTCATCGGCATCGTGCGCCGGTGGATGGCTGGCCGAGCGGCGGCTTACTGAGCGCCGTCACCCGACTGGCCCGAGGAACCCAGCGAGCCGTACAGCTTGACCTTCGAGCGCTCGCGCAGCGCGTCGAGGTAGGCCTGCGCCTGCGACTGGCCGCTCACCTGCGCGAGTTGCTGCTGCGCAGCGGCAAGGCGCGGGCCCTCGGCGGCCGGGCCGTTGGTCACGCTGTTCACACGGTAGATGGCATAGCCATCGTTGCCGAGATCGACGCCCACATAAGCAGGTGCCTTCTGCGCATCGGCCTTGAATACGGCCGAAAGCGCATTGGGCGGCAGGCCCTGGGCGTCGTTGCGCGTCACCTTCAGCGCCGACGAGAAGCCTGCGGTCGAGTTCGACTTCTGCAGTTCCGCGAGCTTCGCCTCGCCGTCCTTGCGCGCCATCTCGGCCGCCTGCTGCGCGACCACCTTCTGACGCACGGCGTCCTTGACGGCGGCGAACGCGGGCACGGCGGCCGGCTGATAGTTCGTCACGCGCGCCGAGATCAGCGTGTTGTTGCCGACGTCGACCGCCTGCGTGTTGTTGTGCTGGTTCACCGAATCGCTCGCAAACACGGCGTCGAGGAACTTCTGGTTGTTCAGCGGGCTGTCCGGCGGCAGCGACGCGTTCGGCTTGGGCGTGACCGTAGCGCTCTGGATCGTGAGCTTGTACTTGTCGGCGGCCGGCTGCAGGGTCTTGGACTGCTCGTAGACAGTTGACGTGAAGCCGTCGCTCGCGTCGGCGAGCAGCTTCGCCGCCTGCTGGGCCTTCACGTCGTTCGTGATCTGCGCCTTCACGTCGTCGAACGGCTTCGTGACCGCCGGCTTCACGTCCGTGACCTTGACGATGTGATAGCCGAAGTCCGACTGGATCACGCCGCTGATCTCATCCTTCTTGAGCTTGAAGACAGCGTCGTCGAACGCCTGGCCGCCCGCAATCATGCCCGGACCGAAGTAGCCGAGGTCGCCGCCCTTCGAGGCCGAGCCCGGATCCTGCGACTCCTTCTGCGCGATCTGCGCGAACTGGTCCGGATGCGCCTTCACTTCGGCAAGGATCGCCTCGGCCTTCTGCCTGGCCGCGTTGCGATCGGTTGCGCTCGCATCCTTCGGCACCGTGATCAGGATATGGCTCGCGCGCACTTGTTCCTGCGTGCGGTAGTGCGCGATGTTGTCGTCGTAATACTTCTTGAGATCGGCGTCGCTCGGCTGCACGCTCGCGGCCACCGTGGCCGCCGAGAGCACGAGATACTGGATCTGCGCCGTGGCCGGCGTGGCGAAGTCGTTCTTGTGCTCGTCGTAGTAGGCCTGGAGCTGCGCATCGGTCGGCTGAACCTTGGCCGCATAGTCGCTCGCATGGAACGCCAGACCCTGCACTTCGCGCTGTTGCTCGGAAAGCCCGGTCAGTTGCTGCGCAAGGGCCTTCGGCGTGAACGTGCTGCCGATGATCGAGGCAGGCAACTGCTGCATGGCGAGGCTGTAGCGCACGCGCTCGTCATACTGCTCGGGCGTCATGCCCTGCATTGCGAGCAGTTGCTTGTATTGGTCGAGATTGATCGTGCCGTCGGGCTTCTTCAGCGACGAGATCACCGGATCGGAAAGCAGCGCACGGCGCACGGCCTCGTCCGAGGCGGTGAGATGCAGCCGCTGCGTTTCGTCCACGAGCACGCGCTGCTGGATCAGGCCATCGAGGATGTCCTGGCGATGCTGGGGCGTATCGAAGAGGCTCGCATCGAACTGCGCGCCCATGATCTGGCGGGCCTGGTCGAGTTGCTGACGTGCGGCGTTGTCGTACTCCACACGCGTGATCTTGTGCCCGTTGACGCTCGCGACGTTCGCGCTTTCATCGAAGAAGCCGCGGAAACCTTGTATACCGACGAAGCCCAGTCCTGGCAAGATGAACAGGAGCAGCATGAACATCATCAGGCGTTTGTGATTGCGGAAAAAGTCGAGCATGCGTGACCAGACGTTGAGGGCGCCAAAAAATGGAACGCCCGATATTACAACAGCGGCCAACAAAAAAGGCGAACCGGAGTTCG
>NZ_DATJWR010000232.1:0-2480 GCF_035501035.1 Paraburkholderia sp. | reverse complement strand
CGCCTATGACGCCGCCGTGCAGAAGCTCCTGCTCGGCGACGATTCGCCGCTGATCGCGGCTGGCCGCGTCGTCACGGCGCAGGCACTGGGCGGCACGGGCGCGCTGAAGATCGGCGCCGACTTCCTCAAGCGCGTGAACCCCAATGCGAAGGTCGCGATCAGCGACCCGAGCTGGGAAAACCACCGCGCCCTGTTCGAAAGCGCAGGCTTCGAAGTCGTCGCATACCCGTACTACGACGCGCAAACCAACGGCGTGAACTTCGAAGGCATGCTGAGCGCGCTGAACGGCTACGCCGCGGGCACGGTCGTCGTGCTGCACGCATGCTGCCACAACCCGACCGGCGTCGACCTCACGATCGATCAGTGGAAGCAGGTCGTGGAAGCCGTCAAGGCACGTGGCCTCGTGCCGTTTCTCGACATCGCCTACCAGGGCTTCGGCGACGGCATCACGGAAGACGGTGAAGTCGTGCGCCTGTTCGCCGCTTCGGAACTCAACGTATTCGTTTCGTCGTCGTTCTCGAAGTCGTTCTCGCTTTACGGCGAGCGCGTGGGCGCGCTGTCGATCATCACGAACAGCAAGGAAGAGTCGGCTCGCGTGCTCTCGCAACTCAAGCGCGTGATCCGCACGAACTACTCGAACCCGCCGACGCACGGCGGCTCGGTGGTCGCCGCGGTGCTCGGCTCGGCCGACCTGCGCGCAATGTGGGAAGCGGAACTCGGCGAAATGCGCAACCGCATCCGCGCGATGCGCACGGGCCTCGTCGAGCGCCTCACGGCCGCCGGCGTGGACCGCGACTTCAACTTCATCAACGTGCAACGCGGCATGTTCTCGTACTCGGGCCTGACCGCCGCGCAAGTCGACCGCCTGCGTGAAGAGTTCGGCATCTACGCCGTGAGCACGGGCCGCATCTGCGTGGCCGCGCTGAACATGCGCAACCTCGACGCGGTCGCAAATGCGGTCGCGCAAGTGTTGAAGTAAGTACGCCGGACCGAGACGCGCCGTGCGCCGGGCGGCGCGCCGCGCGCACATGAAAAACGGCGCCGTTCGAACGAACGGCGCCGTTTGCTTTTGCGCTCAGCAGTGCTTGCTTACACGCTGCCCTCGCCCTCATGCGACCCCGCGCCATGACGCCCGGTGTGGTCGCGATGGATATCGTGCGTGACGAAGCCCGAGTCGTTGTCCGGCTTGTCGAGCCAACCCGGCTGCCCGAGCGAGGCCCGGATGTCCTGCAAGCCGCTCGCCCAATGTTCGCGCATCGTCGAGGTGCCGAACTGGAAGTCCTTGAAGTGCCCCTCGTATTCCTTTTGCCGGTAAATGAGGTGGATCACGTTGTACTTCTTCGTACACGAGAGTTCGTCCGCCAGCGCCACCCATGGGTCATTGCGATGCTCCGGCGCGACACGCTCGATCACCTCGCGCAGCACATGGCGGAACCGTTGCGAGCGTTGCAGCATGTCGGTCACGAGACGCGTGCGGCTCGAATACTGAATGTCCTTCACGCGGCCCTGCACGTCGGTGATGTTGTCGGGCACCGGGCCGCGCGCGCTCCAGAGATCCACCTGAAACGCGAGCGTGTCGCGGCGCGGCGTGGTCTGGATCACCTCGTAGAGCGGCGTGTTCGACATCAGGCCGCCGTCCCAGTAATACTCGCCGTCGATCTCCACGGCGGCGAACCCCGGCGGCAGCGCGCCCGACGCGATGAAGTGCTCGGGCCTCAACCTGGTGGTCGTGTTGTCGAAATAGACGAAGTTGCCGCTGCCCACATTGACCGCGCCCACGGAAACACGCGTTTCGCCCGAGTTGATGCGATCGAAATCGCAGAGCCGTTCGAGCGTGGCCTTCAGCGGCTTCGTGTCGTAGTAGCTCGCTTTTTCCGGATGGCCGGACGCATGTGGCAGCGGCGGCGGAAAGCGCGGCACGAAAAAGCCCTTCTGCCCTTCGACGACGGCGCCCGCCGCCTGCATGGCCGTGAAGGTCTTGCGCACGGCGGCGCCCGAGTTGAAGAGCGCGTGCTCGAGGAACGCAGGCAACGGCGGGCTGTAGGCCGGCTGGCAGATCGTCTCCCAGAATTCGCGCAAACGCGCCACGCGATGCCCGGGCGCATTGCCCGCGATGATCGCGGTATTGAGCGCGCCGATCGAGATGCCCGCGATCCAGTTGGGCGAGACGCCTGCCTCGAAAAGGCCCTCATACACGCCCGCCTGATACGCGCCTAGCGCGCCGCCGCCCTGCAGCGTGAGCGCAACGGTTTCCCACTGCTGAGTTTCGCCGCCGCAGTGGGTCACGTGCGGTCGCGGCGCCGTGCCGGTATGCACGGCGGTCTCCTCGCCCACTGCGCTCGACTGAACCTGCCCCTTCTTGCGTTGCGCCATGACCGCGCCTCCTGCGCTCGATGCGTGCGTTATTGCATGAACCAGCCGTGGCTCACCACGAAGGACTGGCCCGTGAACGCGGCGCTCGGGAAGGCCGAGAGGAACAA
>NZ_DATJWR010000231.1:0-10533 GCF_035501035.1 Paraburkholderia sp. | reverse complement strand
CGAAAGCCTCGCCACGGCCCACGCGCGCCGCGCTCAAACATCCATGGCGCCACCGTCGTCCCAGGTGGCGGCCTTGCTCAGCCTCTCCACCGCGACCGAGAAAACATACCCCGCGCCCCGTTCGGTCTTGATGTACCTGGGCCGCGACGCGTTTTCCTCGATCTTGCGCCGCAAGCGCAGGATCTGAACGTCGATCGACCGGTCGTAGACGTCGTCGTACAGCCGGCTCGCCTCGAGCAACTGTTCGCGCGTCAGCACCCGGCCCGGCGAAGCCAGAAAAGCGTTCAGAAGACAAAACTCGCCGTTGGTGAGCGGCACGTTCTCGCCCGCGGGCGAGGTGAGCTTGCGCGTGCCGAGGTTGAGTTCCCAGCCCGAGAAACGGTATGCTCGCGCGTCGATCTGACGCCCGCTTGCGACAACCGCGGCCGTGGAGCGGCGCAGCAGCGCCCGTACGCGAGCGAGCAGCTCGCGCGAACTGAAGGGCTTGGTCAGGTAGTCGTCGGCGCCGAGCTCCAGCGCCATCACGCGGTCCGCTTCGTCGCGACGGCCGGACACCACGATGATGGGCAACGTGGACTGTTCGCGGATCCTGCGTGCGATTTCGATGCCGTCCTCGCCTGGCAGGCGCAGATCGAGCACCACAAGATCGATCGCGCGCTCCTTCAGCGCCTCAGCCATTTGCTTGCCGTTGGCCGCGACGCTCACGCGCATATCGTTTTCGCCCAGATAGGCGGCGATCAGATCGCGCACCGCCTCGTCGTCGTCGACCACGAGCACGTGAGGAAGATTGATGTCGTTCATAACGGCCAAGCTTTGACTAACCGGGGAAATTATAGCGGCAGTTGCGCGCCCGGCGACCGGCCTGCCGGCGCGCAGTACGTCTGATGATTGCTTCCACTTTCGCGCAACGTCCCGATAACCCGAACCCAATGCAGATGGTTAGTAATTCTTATCAGATCCGGCATCCTGCTTTTCATCACGGCACTAAAGACGGCACCCGCATGGCCCCGGCATACAGTCAGCATGGCGACTCGCGTGTCAAGGCGTCGCGGACCGCCTCGGTCAGGTCGGCGCACAGCACCGGTTTCTTGAGTACCGCGCGTACGCCAAGCGAGCGCGACTCCTCCTCAACGACGTGGGTGCCGTAGCCACTCATCAGCAGGACCGGCAAGTCGGGGCGCACCGAGCGGATCTGCCGGATCAGGTCGATGCCGGTCATTTCCGGCATCGTGTGGTCCGTCAGCACGAGATCGAAGCGCTGCGGATCGGCGAGGAATGCCTCCAGCGCCTCGCGCGGCGAAGAAAATCCGAGCGGCTCGTAGCCGAGCTCGGCCAGCAGATCCTCGCAAAGTTCGACCAGCGCACGCTCGTCGTCCACCAGCAGGACCGTCTCGCCGTTTCCGCGACACGTTTCGATGGCGGGCGTCGGCGGCGCGGCCGGCTGCTGCGCGGACAAGGGCAGATAGATGTTGAACTGCGTGCCGCGCCCGAGCTCGCTCCGCACTTCGATTGCGCCGCCATACTCCTTGACGATGCCGTCCACCAGCGAAAGGCCGAGACCTGTCCCGCCTATCGTCTTGCGGGTCGTGAAGAACGGATCAAACATGCGCTCCTGGACTTCGGGGCTGATGCCCGCCCCGGTATCCGCCACCCCGATGCACACGTAGTCACCGGGCTGGAGCGTTCCCGAATGCAGCGCGCGGGACTCACCTGGCGCGACTTCCCGCACCGACACGGTGATCGTCCCCTGCCCCTCCAGCGCGTGACGCGCGTTGCTGCACAGATTCATCACCACCTGATGGAGGTGTGTGGGATCTCCGACCACATAGGCCTGCGGCGCATCGAGCTGGAGAATGACCTTCACCTCGGGCGGCAGGCTTGCCTTGAAGAGCTCCACGGTCTCGACGAGGACCGGCTCGACATGCACCGGCAGCCGCGCCGTCATGCCGCTGCGGCTGAATGCGAGAATCCGCTCGACCAGCAGGCTCGCGCGCATGCCTGCGTTGAGCACCTGCTGGGCGTCGCGCCGCAGCGGCGAGTCCGCGCCGAGCGCGCGGAAGACGCGCTCGCCGTAGCCCAGAATCGCGCTGAGGATGTTGTTGAAATCGTGTGCGATGCCGCCTGCGAACGTGCCGAGCGCCTCGAGCTTCTGCGACTGGCGCAGTTGCGCCTCGAGTCTCAGGCGTTCGGCCTCGGCCTCGCGGCGCGCGCTCACGTCGTCGATCACGGCGACCAGCATCCCGCCCAGCGCGCCGGTTTCGGAGAGACGCGAAATGGTGATCTCCGTCCAGATGACCCGGCCGTCCCTGTGTAGATAGCGCTTCTCGAACTTGACAGTGGAGCGCTCGCCGCGTTCGAGCTCCGCGACCTTGGCGCGCGTGAGCTCGATGTCGTCGGGATGCGTGATGTCGGACGGGGCCAGCTGATGCAGTTCGTCCAGCGAATACCCCACCATGCGCTTGAAAGCGGGATTGGCGACCATGTAGGGCTGATTGGGCAACAGCATCACGATGCCCACCGGCGCATCGTCGAACACGGCGCGCCAACGCTGCTCGCCAGCCCGCAGTTCCCGGTTGGCCAGCGCCTGACGGCGAACCTGACGCACCATCAAGTACAGCAGGACGAGAACGAACGACGAGATCGCCAGCGTGCGCGCGAGCGTCGCCCAGGTATTGCGGCGCCAGTCGCGCAGGATGTCCGCTCGCGGACGGCCGACCTCGAAGGTCAGCGGATAGCCCGGCACCGCGAATCGTGCGGTTTCGAGGTCGTTCAGCTCCTCTTGTCCAAGGGAGGCGCTCACCGAGCAGCGAAAGCCGCTTGCGGCGCCCTTGCCTGCCAGCGTGAGGATCAGGTGTTCGTCGCGCGCCATGTCCGCCATCCGGGCGAGCAGCGCGCCGCAGTCGATGTTGGCCACAACCGGGACGACGCCCCGCCCGTTCTGCGCGGCGAGGCGAACGAGCAGCGGGAATGTCGCCTCGCCGGCAGCCGGCGAGGCGGCGGCGTGTGCAGACGACGGCCAGCATGAGTGCACCCAGGCGCCGCTCGCGCGCGCGTCGTCGACGATGTCGCGCTCGAATCCGCAGCCGCCGGCTTTGAGCGAGCGAATTTGCGGGATGCGCGCGCGTGCCCCCTGCTCGAACGCCGCGAATGCGTCCTTGCCGGCCAGGCCGGGCGTCAAATCGGCCTCGTGCTGGAGCGTCGCCGGAATCGGGTCGATCGTGCTGCCGATCTGGTCGGCCAGCACGCGCGCCACGAGTTCCACCGTGCGGTGGCCCGCGGCAAGGCTGGTTTGTCGATCCTGGTGAAGGTTGTAGAAGGCGGCCACGCAGACGAGCGCGACAAGCAGGATGCCGCCTACGACCGTCGTGCGGTAACGGCCGTGAATCGGCCAGCCGTCGTAAGCACCGGCGGCTACGTCGGAGTCCGGCGTGAACGGAGTTCGCGCAGCAGGCTTCACTGGACGGGTCCGCCCATGAGTTGTCTTACGTTGGCAACGAGCGCGTCGCAGTCGAGCGGCTTCGCGAGCACCCGGTCGGCGCCCAGTTGCCGCGCGACCGACGCCGCCGTGGCCGCATTGAACCTGAAACGGCCCGAGATGGCAATGATCCGCGCGTCGGGATGACGCGCGCGCAAGGCGCGCAGGCTATCCGCGCCGCCCGTCTTCGGCTCGCCGAGGTCGACCACCAGCAGCCGCGCTGCCGCGCCCACACGGGGCGCCGCGAGCGACGCCGTCGCAGCGAAGCCCGCATCGTGCAGGGTCGCGACGATCAGGTCGCGCGTCACCGGGTCGTCCTCGATAACAAGAATTTCGTCCGCGCTCACAGTATTCCCTTGCCTCGCCGCCATGCGCACCCAGCGCAGGCTGGCAACACGATGGTAGGTGAGCGGGGTTACCCGCCGGTTTCGGGCCGCACACTGCAAGATTACATTCGAAACATACGCCTGCCACGCCTCGCGCGGAGCGGCCGCCCACGGCGACGCACCGGTCGAACGCCCCGGCGCTGTGCCATCTTGCGGGCATGGACGGCACGACTTCGCGCCGCTCAGCTGCCGAAGTAAATATTGCAGAACGACACGGGACCCACGCATTGGTCCTTCTTCGCGGTCTGCTTTTCCGGCGCGGCGCGGCCTGCCGACTGCGCCACCGACTGCGTGCCGTTGTTCGACGCGGCCTGGGTGCTCGCGGCGTCGGCTTGAGGCTGGTTGCCCTGCGCGTGAGCGACGGCGGCGCAAAGGGACAGGGAGAGAACGAGGTATTTCAGGGACTTCATGGCTGGACTCCAGACAAACAGCAAAACGTGCTGCGGCGGGAAGAACTATAAGACGCCGCGGCGTCCTAATTAAGTGGCCACTGCGGAAAGGATTCTTTCGCACAAGTCGCACAAGTCGAACATGACTCGCGCAGGCGCGGGGCGTGCTGAGGAAGGGCCGCACTCGCGCGTCGCCCGCTGCGCCGTGCGAATTTCGCCTGTGCAATGCGATCGCACGTTGCATCAACACCGGTTGCCGGCCTGACGATGAAACGGCGCGTCCGGGTCGAGCAGCGCACTGCGCATGAGGTAGAGGTCGCCCGATAGCTGCTCTAGCGCGGCCTGACGCGGCCCTTGCCCGGTTCTTCCGAGCTCCTCGGCCACCTTGTCCAGCGCGCGGCTCGCCGCGCGGACGACCAGTGCAGTGCGTCGCGCATCGGGTCGCTCGAAGAGGTCCGCTGCGCGACGGCCGGCCTGTTCGACGCAGCGCAACCAGCGGGGGCGGTCCGACGGGCGCAGAGAGACAAGCGTTGCGAGGTCCGTGCGCAGATCCAGCAACGTCTGCCCCACTTCGAGCGTGGCGAGAAGCCAGTGCCACGCTTCGTCGTGGCGCTGCGTGCCTGGTGTCAGGAGCAAGCGCAACTGCGAGGAAAGATCGTGAGTGCGCGAGCGAAAGCGCGCATCCGCCCCATCCAGCCGGGTTTCCCATGCGAACGCCACTTCGCGGCGCAGATCGCGCTGGATGCGGCCCACTACCCACGGCGCCTGCAAAGGAAACACGATCGTCGCCATGATTACGGCGATGACCAGCGCCGCGACCGCGGCGAGCCCGTTGTTGAGCAGCGCTTCCGGCGCGTAGCCCATCATGTTGTCCGGGCCGGCCAGCACCACGAAGAACACGCACAGGCCGATACCGTAGCCCGACATGGCCGGCCGGCTCGCGAGGAACGCACTGCCTGCGACGATCGGCGCGAGCACGACGCAGAGCAGCGGAAAGCCTTCGATGGCGGGATAGACAAAGCACATGTAGACATAGCCGACCGCCACGGCCGCCGCGGCGCCCAACGCGATCTGCATCGCCAGCTTCTCGGGGCGCGGCGCGGCCGAGGTCAGACCCGCAACGATCGCGGCCGCGATCACGGCAAATCCGCCGCTCGGCCATGCCGTGAACAGCCAGAACGCACCAGCGGCGCCCACGGTCAGCGCGTTGCGCACGAAGGTGAGCGCGACCACGTAGGAGCTGGTCCGCGTGGGAGTGTCCGGAGCGCGCGGCGAAGGGCTCGGGCCCGGCGCCGTGGCACCGGCCTCGAGGTAGTCGAGCAAGTTGCGCAGAAGGCGGCGCAGCGCTTCGCGCATGGTGCGCGCCTCAACGGCCGAAGAGGTTGGCCCATGGCCGGCTCCGGCCGCCGCCTCTTGCGCAACGGGTGCGAGCGAGGCGGCGAGACGCGCCAACGCCATTACGGACTGCGAATCGGGCGCGTCGTCGGAAAGGCCGTCGCGCAACCGGTCGATGAGTTCTGCCGCCTGCAGCAGCGACGGCCGCACGTCCGCTATCAGCGCAGCCGCGCCCGTGTTGTCGAGCCGTTCGATCTGCTGCCCCAGCATGTGCAGCCGGGAACAGGTCGCTGCATATTCGCTGTCGATCCTCGCTAGCCGCTGGCTGCGCATGCGCAGGTTCGGGTCCTCGTACGAGGCGAACGTACGAGCGGCTTCGAATCCCGCGATGCTGCCCGCGAGCCGCGCGAAGCGCTGCTGGAACGCAGCATGGTCGCAACGGCCGGCAAGCACGTCCGCGCACAGTTCGAGAATCGCACTGCGGCGTTGGCGTTGGCCGTGCATGAGCGCGGTGCTCGCGCGAACGGGGAACACGAGCGCGCTGATCGCAGCCGAACTGAGGATGCCGATGGTCACTTCCGCCGCGCGCGTGAGCGACGCATTGAACAACGCATAGGGATGCATGACCACCGGTATGCCGACGAGCACCGCCGTATATCCGGAGAGTACGAACGCGTACCAGCGAAAATGCCGGAAGCGCACGGCGAGCGCCGTGCACGTGGCGGTCCACAGCGTCAGCACCGTCAGATACAGTTCGGGCTGCTGAGGAAACAGCGCACCGAGGACCACGGCGGCCGCCGCGCCCGCCGCCGTGCCGAGCACACGGTAGAAACTCTTGGCGAGCACCATGCCGGTCACCGGCTGCATGAGCACGAACACCGTCACCATCGCCACGCGCGGCGCCGGCAGTTCGAGCGCCATCGCCACGCCCAACGCGATGAGCGCCGCACACGTGGTCTTGAAGAGATGCAGCCAGATCAGGCCGTCGCGCGCGGCGAAATCGGCCATGGCGCGGCGCAGACGCGTCGAAAAAAACTCGTGTGGGGCGCGGGGCGCTGGCGATTCGGAGACCGGTCGGGAAGTCACGATTGCATTCAGGGGCGTCGCCTGGCGCCGGGCAAGCCGCGCGCCTCGACTCTCGATGCGCCCGGTTCGCCTCGGCACAAGGAGTGATGGAGCCGAACGCACGCCCCGCCTCTCGCGCGGCGTGCACTGGCGACAGAGAATCGGCCGCCGCCGTTGCAGCGCGATTTCGGGGGCCGGGCGCTTTCGTTACAGTTGAAACAGCAACGTGTAATGCCTCACATCGATCGTGCGCGAATACGTATCGGCAGCACGCCGAGGCAGGACGCCCCCGCACTTCGTTTCATTTGAAACACGCCGCATGCGGTGCTGAAATGGCATCGAAACCACCGCCCCGTAGAATTCGCACACTGTCGTGGACCCGCGGCTTTGCCGCGCACAGCCTCGGAACCGCGTCGCGGGCAGTCAGCGAACTGGAGGAGCATCTGTGCACGCGCCTTCTGCACCGATCCACGCGCCGCATTTCCCCGACGCCCGAAGGACTCGTCTACGCCGAACGTTGCCGAAGGATTCTGGCCGACGTGGTGCGGGCCGAAGACGACACCGCACGCGCCGCCGACCACCCGAGCGGACTACTGCGCGTGCACAGCTTCGCGAGCCTCGGCCACCGGCACATCATGCCCGCAATCCAGGCCTACCGGGCACGCTATCCCGACGTCTAGGTGGAACTGAGCCTGTCGCAGACGCTGGCCAATCTCTTCGACGGCACCTGCGATGCGTCGGTCGTCGCGTTTTCGCCGGCGCCGGACGCCAACCTTGCGTCGCACCGTCTGGGCTGGTCGCACAGCATTCTTTGCGCTTCACCCGGTTATCTCGCTGCGCACGGCGTGCCGCGATCGCCGGACGATCTGAAGGCGCACGACTGCCTGACGCTTCGTACAACGATGTTATCTTCGCGAGCGTAGCGCCTCGAAGGTCCCGACCGGGTGCCCGTGACACTCGCGGTCGACAGCGTGGTCAGCATCAACATTGCCGAATCGCTTGCAACGGCCGTCCGCGAGGGCATGGGCATCGCGCCGCTCCCCGCCTAAGCCGCACTCGACCGGAACAATCGATACCGCGCGGCGACGCGCCTTTGCCCCTCACGCAAGCGGCAAAGGCGCGCCGTCCCGGTGCCGCATGCCCGCGCACTTCGCCACCTCCACGAAATCGCGCACCACCTTCGAGTGGTCGTCGTAACGGTAAGCGAGCAAGACGCGAGCCGTGGGCTGCGTACCTTCGATTTCGTGGTACGTCACGCCTTGCGGATGAAGATCGCGAATCGAATTCGGCACGATGGTCACGCCGAATCCCGCCGCAACCATGCTGACCGCCGACGCCACCTGTGTGGACTGCTCGCCCAGTTGCGGGCTGAAGCCGCAGTGCTGGCACGCGGCGATCACGTCGTCGTACAGCACGGGCGCGATAGCGCGCGGGAACATGATGAGACGCTCTGCCGCAAGGGCATCGAGCGGTACCCTGTCCGCGCCCGCCAGCGCGTGCCGCGCGGGCAGTACGACCAGCATGTTCTCGTCGAGCAGCGGCTCCAGCTTCACGAGCTCTGTTGCCCGCAAGGTCTGGCGAATGATGGCGACGTCGATCCGCTTCTCGAGGAGGTCGTCCATCAGCGCCGAGATATTGCTCTCCGACGGCGAAATCGACACCTGCGGGTGCGTTTGCCGGTAGGACGCCATGACGTCGGAGATGACCGGATGAAACACGATCGAGCTGGCGAGGCCGACCCGTATGCGCCCGCTCTGACCTCGCGCCGCACTCAGCGCACGGCACTTCGCCTGCTCCACGAGCTCGAGGATACGCACGGCGTCTTCGTAAAGCACGCATCCCGCATCCGTCAACTCGACGCCACGCGTGAGGCGCCGAAAGAGCGGCGCGCCCATTTCCCGCTCCAGCTTGTGAATCTGCTGGCTGATCGGCGGCTGCGCCATGCCGAGACGCTCGGCTGCGCGCGTGAAATGCCGCTCTTCCGCAACGGCAACGAAGTACTTCAGGTGGCGAAACTCCATATCGAACTCGTATCGAAAACGACCATTCGCGATATTAGACGCCACGGCGCCTGGGAAACATACTTTCTCCAACGCAACACTCTTTCAGGAAATCGCATGATCAACCCCACTCCATGCTCGTGCGTCAGCGACATCGCACGATCATTCACACGTTTTGTGCGCGACGGCCAACCGGAAAGCGAGTTGTACCAGACCTCGCTGATGAGCGCCCTCATCGACGGCGTGTATGACGGCGACATGACCATCGAGCAATTGCTCAAGCACGGCGATTTCGGCCTCGGCACCTTCAACGAACTCGACGGCGAACTGATTGCGTTCGACAGCGAGGTGCACCAGTTGCGCGAAGACGGCAGCGCCCGCGCGGTCCGCCCCGACCAGAAAACCCCGTTCGCCGTCGTGACCCATTTCCGCCCGACGATGTTCGGCTCGCTGACCAAGCCGCGCACGAAGCAGGAGGTGCAGGCCGTAATCGACGAGCTGATCGGCTCGCCCAACGTCTTTTGCGCGTTCCGCATCGACGGCCGGTTTTCCCGCGTCGAGACGCGCACGGTGCCGCGCCAGGCCATGCCGTACCGTCCGATGCTCCAGGCGATCGAGCATCAGCCCATCTTTGCGTTCGAGGAAACCTCCGGCACGCTCGTCGGGTTCCGCTGCCCCGAATACGTGCAGGGCATCAACGTTGCGGGCTTTCACGTTCATTTCATTACCGACGACCGCAAAGGCGGCGGCCACGTGCTGGACTACCGCCTGATTGAAGCGAAGGTGGAGGTGGCGCGCATCTCTAGATTGCGCATCGATTTGCCGCGAACCGAGCATTTCGAACGCGCCACGCTGCATTCCGAGGACATGGCAAGCGCCATCGAAGCAGCGGAAGGCTAAGCGTAAAACACGAGGATCGCGCGCCGGCATCGGTGGCGCGACCCGACTCAATATCTGATATGGAGAGCATCATGCTCAGGAAAACTAGTCAAACAGAAAAGACATGGACTTGCGGCGCCGACCTCGTTGTCGCCAACCTCGAAGCCAGGGGCGTCAAGCACGTCTTCGGCATTCCCGGCGCGAAGATCGACCGCGTGTTCGACTCGCTCGTCGACTCGACGATTGAAACGGTCGTGGTCCGCCACGAAGCGAACGCTGCATTCATGGCGGCGGCCGTCGGCCGCCTGACGGGCCAGGCGGGCGTCGCGCTCGTCACCTCGGGCCCCGGCTGCTCGAACCTGACCACGGGCCTCGCCACGGCCACCTCCGAAGGCGACGCCATGGTCGCCATCGGTGGCGGCGTGAAGCTCGATGACCGCCTGAAGCAGGTTCATCAGACCATGGACACGGTGGCGATGTTCAAGCCCGTTACGCGCTACGCCGCGGAAGTGGTCACGGGATCGACGATTTCCGAAGTGATGAGCAATGCGTTCCGCGCCGCCGAGGGGTCCCGCCCCGGCGCGTCGTTCGTCAGCCTGCCGATGGACATCGTCAATGCGCCGACGCAAGGCGACGTGTTGACCGGGTACGTGCCGCCCGCGCTCGGCGCCGCGGCGGCCGAGGCGCTCAGCGATGCCGCCGCGCTGATCCGCAACGCACGTAATCCCGTGCTGCTGGTCGGTCTGCTGGCGAGCCGGCCCGAGAACGCCGAGGCGATCCGCGAGTTCGTGACCCGCACCAACATCCCGGTGGTGGGCACGTATCAGTCCGCAGGCACCATCGACGCTGAAAATTTCAGCCGTTTCGCGGGACGCGTCGGCCTCTGGAACAACCAGCCGGGCGACGTGCTGCTCGAACAGGCCGACGTAATCGTGACGGTCGGGTACAGCCCTGTCGAATACGACCCGCCGCTCTGGAACAAGGACGTGAGCCGCCCGCTCATC
>NZ_DATJWR010000230.1:0-4948 GCF_035501035.1 Paraburkholderia sp. | reverse complement strand
ATGGGTTTATCGCTTGGGCTCCGATGTTTCACATGGCATCGAGCGACCAGATGATTGCCTGTCTGTGCACCGGTGCGCACGTCTTCGTCGTGGACGGATTCGATCTCGACGAGATCTTGCCGCTCGTCGCGCAGCATCGGCTGTGGTGGCTCCTCGTCCTTCCAGGCACCGTCGATCGGTTCTGCGCAGCGATCGTCGCGAGCGGTATCACACCTAGAGGCATCAAGCGCATCGGTGCCATGGCCGATCTGGTTCCGCCGCAGCAGATCGCCGAGATCACGGCGCTACTGCAAGCGCCGTTCGGCAACACGTTCGGTGCGACCGAGACCGGTCTTCCGCCGGCTTCAGCCGGGCTCTTACCGGTCGGACAGATTCCCGCGTCGCTCGCAAAGACCGTGAATGCGCTCTGTGAGATTCGATTGGTCGATGCCAACGATCATGACGTTCCCGACGGCGAGCCCGGCGAGCTGGTGATTCGTGGCCCCACGCTCTTCAGTGGCTACTGGAACGCCCCGCAGGCGACCGCACAGGACTTTCGTGGTGGCTGGTTTCACATGGGCGATGTGTTTCGGCGCCACCCGGACAGAACCTTGAGCTTTGCCGATCGCGTGAAATATCTGATCAAGACCGGCGGCGAGAACGTCTACCCCGCCGAGATCGAACGCGTGTTGCTCGCCGACCCGCGCGTCACAGAAGCCGTGGTCGTGCGCAGACCCGACCCGCAATGGGGTGAGGTTCCGATCGCTTTCGTCGCGCGCAGCGACGACGCGCTCACTGCCGACGCGCTCCTCGCGCTGTGCCGCGGCCAGCTCGCCGGTTACAAGCGACCCAAGGAGATCCACTTCGTGCCCTTCGATCAATTCCCGCGTAGCACGACGGGTAGGGTGCAACGAGGAGAAGTCGAACGCTGGTTGCGCTGCACCAAGCGCGTGTTCACGTGCGAGTCTTCGGCCAGCGCCTACGCTGGTGGCCCTGCGCAGCTTGCCGCTGGACTCGCCTGGCCCGTGCAATGGGGCTGACGGGCCACGTATTGCCGTACCGCCTTCAGGACCGTGAGGTTGACCGTTCCGTCAGCGCAATGCGCCACCGACAACTGGGTATGCAGCGGCTGCTCTCG
This sequence comes from Paraburkholderia sp., assembly GCF_035501035.1. Classification (GTDB taxonomy): domain Bacteria; phylum Pseudomonadota; class Gammaproteobacteria; order Burkholderiales; family Burkholderiaceae; genus Paraburkholderia. The sequence continues at coordinate 3,831 of NZ_DATJWR010000230.1, read as the reverse complement.
GGCAAAGGCGCCAGCTTGGTCGATGACGCAAACTATGGTCGCGAGCAGCCCCCGCGATAGCGGCCGTTCGACGGAGCTATCGAGGCCGAGGCGCCGTTAGGATCCTGTGGAAGCGGACGTTGGTGCGCGATCCCTGGCGCGTCTGGGCCGGCACTTGGGGTCGGACAGAGGTGACTTATGTCTTGAGCGTACGCTCCGACAACGAACTTATACCGACATTCGGACCGAGTTAAAGCAGCCAGGGTCGGAGAAAGCCGTGATCACCCATGATTGCCGGAAGACGACTTCGCAAAAGCGCTATCGCGTCGAATTGATCACGGCGGAATCCGAAGCCTCGCGCTTTGTGCGTTATCGGCGGCTGATTCGGTTTCCACAGCTCACCATGCCGCTGCTCGCAGCCCACACGCCCGACCACTGGGAGGTGAGCCACACCGACGAAATTGTTCAACGGGTCGATTTTGGCCGGCAGGTAGACCTTGTTGGCATCACCGCCAATACACCTGCAGCGCCCCATGCTTACGGATTGGCGCGCGAATTCGGCCGGCGCGGCGTGGCGGTCGTTATCGGTGGGCCGCATGCCACACTGATGCCCGACGAAGCAACTCAACACGCGGACGCGGTTGTGGTGGGCGAGGGCGAGCCCGTATGGCCGAAGTTGCTGGCAGACTTTGAGCGGGGCGAGTTGAGACGCGTCTATAGGGCATGCGCGCTGCCTGACCTGATAGGCATGCCAGCGCCGCGCTGGGATTTGATCAAAGGCCGGGTTTATGGCAAAGGTGTGACCATCGCCACGCGCGGCTGCCCGTTTGCGTGCGAGTATTGCGCCATCCCGCAGATGTATCAGCGCCGGATGCGCTTTCGGCCCGTGGCTGAAGTCGTGGATGAAATCAAGCGGATGCCGGGGCGGGCGCTGATTTTCTGGGACGACAACCTTGGCACCAACCGCGCCTACGCGAAGGAACTGTTCGCAGCGATAGCGCCGTTGAAACGCTGGTGGACCAGCCAATGCACGGCGGACGTGGCGTTCGACGACGAGTTCATGGCACTGGCGGCAAGGAGTGGATGCAAAGCTCTGTTCCTCGGTTTGGAAACGATTTCACAAGCGAGTCTCAACGTCGCCAACAAACGCCACAACCGCGCCGCCGACTACGGTGAAGTTATCCGGCGCCTTCACGCGCATGGCATTGCGGTGCAAGCCGGCATGGTCTTCGGCTTCGACCGAGACGACCGGACGATTTTCAGAACGACGGTCGAGTTCTATCGTTCGGCGGGTCTTGATTCCGCGACGGTCAGCGTGCTCATACCCTTTCCCAACACGCCGCTCTTCAAGCGCCTCGATTCCGAGGGACGGATTCTGACGCGCGACTGGTCGAAGTACAACGGCAAGAAAGACGTGGTCTTTCAGCCGGCGATGATGTCGCCGGGTGAATTGCTGATGGGGATGGAATGGGCGGCACGACGGTTCTACTCAATGCCTTCAATCATCGAACGGATGGCACGCTCGAAAACTGGATTGTGGTGGAACATCGCGCGCAACATCGGCTATCATCTGGCGCTCCGAAAGTTTGGCAATGTCGGATTCAATCCGGAGACGCGTGGGCAATCCTCATCCGCGAATTCGTCTGGCGAAACGGTCTGTCCACGAACCATCGCCGCTGGCCCCGATCCGGGGTAATTCCGTTGATGCGATGCGGTGCCTACAGAGGAGCCGACCAATTTGAAGATCACGAAAATTCGAACCACGCGTCTCTATGACCAGTCCAGTGCGCCATTCCAGGACTCAACGATGGCGCGGGCAGCCAACGGCCTGGCGTGGATGTTCGTTGAGCTTGAGACGAACGCCGGCATCACTGGCATCGCTTACTCGGAAGGCGCGGGTCCGGTCCGAGCGTTCATTCACGAGCAACTTTCGGATCTGGTGGTCGGTTCAGACCCATTCGAGACCGAGAAGATCTGGAACGACATGTTCTGGCGCGTGCGCGGCAACGGCCGCAAAGGCGCCGCGTTCCAGGCCATCTCCGCCATCGACATCGCCATCTGGGATATCAAGGCCAAGGTGCTGAAGGTCCCACTGTACAGGTTGCTCGGCCCGGCACACGAGCGCGTGCCGGTCTACCGTTCCGGCGGCTGGACAAACTACACGATTGAAGAGCTCGTTCGTGAGCAGTCGACGTTCACCGAAAAAGGGTTCACGCGGACGAAGATGAAAGTCGGCAAGGACTTCGGCCGCGCCGAAGGCGAGGACATCCGACGGGTCGCCGCAGTACGCAAGACGCTGGGCGACGAAGCGACGATATACATCGACGCCAACAATGGCTATTACGCGAAGCAAACCATCAGGCTTGCCGAGTCGTTCAAGGCGTTCAACGTCGGTTGGTTCGAAGAGCCAGTGCTGGCGGACGACATCCCTGGCCTGGCGCAGGTCGCGGCCAACACAACGATCCCGGTCGCGACCGGCGAGCACGAGTACACGAAGTACGGTTTCCGTGACCTGATCACGGCGGGGGCTGTGGACATCGTGCAGGCGAATATCGGACGCGTGGGCGGTGTGACGGAGTGGATGAAGATCAGCCACATCGCGGCTGCATTCAACCTACCAATGGCCCCGCACGCCTACTGTTTGCAGCACCTACACCCGGCCATGGCGACGCCGAATCTGATGGTCGTGGAGATGCTGGGGATCGAGTGGGACCCGATGATCAAGTGGCTCGTGGACCCGCCGATGCCAGACGGCGGCTACTGGAAGCCGGACCCGGAGCGGCCAGGCAACGGCATCGAGCTTAACCCGCACGCAGTGGCGAAGTACAAGCTCGACTGAAGCATCCATTGCGCTTTACGCCTCGCCATCCGGCGTGACATCGCCACCTTTCTGACTGTTGCTCGACTGCGAGCACTCAAATCCCCATAGCCGCGTAGGCTCCCCGAACGGCACCGGGGGCATCCCGCGGTTTCCTCCCTCGCGGCTTGTCCGACACCTGCCCGCCGAGCTCGCTCGAGCCATCCCAGACCCGTGACTGAGGGCAGGCATCGGACAACCCTTAACGGCTGCTGCCGAAAGGGGGCCCACGGAAGCGGGTATTCCAGTGAACGTCCGCTCTCGAGGTCGGCGACTGGGCCTTGCCGACGCCCCGCCGTCATCCAAATACTTGGACTGCGGGCAAGCAATCAGCGGGCAAAGGATGGCCTTGGCGTGCTAGCGCTCGCGAGGTTCTGTGATCTCAGAGATCGGCTCAGTGCATCCCGGGGAATTCTCGCCCCGCTTTGCGTAGACCATCGACATACCTCTCGCGATCGCGGTCGTTCGCAAACCAGAGCCGAAATTCCTCCCAGGCCCGGTGCGAAAACTCGGGATCGAGCCTTCACCATGTGGCCCCTTCGACCCGAGCTTCCCGTCGCCTAAGCTTCGCCCCTGCCGCAGCGATCAGGCGAGGTCGAAGCGGTCGAGGTTCATCACCTTGGTCCACGCCGCCACGAAGTCTTTCACGAACTTCTCCTTCGCGTCCGCGCACGCATAGACTTCCGCGAGGGCGCGCAGCTGCGAGTGGGAACCGAAGATCAGGTCGACACGGGTGCCGGTCCACTTGACCTCGTTCGTCTTCCGGTCGCGGCCCTCGTAGACGCCGTCAGCCCCGGAGGACGGCTGCCATTGCGTGCGCATGTCGAGCAGGTTGACGAAGAAGTCGTTCGTCAGCGCCTCTGGCCGCTTGGTGAAGACGCCGTGCGCGGACTTCCCGGCATTGGCACCCAGCACGCGCAGGCCACCGACGAGAACCGTCACCTCAGGGGCCGTCAGCGTCAGCAATTGCGCCCGATCCACCAACAGCTCCTCAG
>NZ_DATJWR010000229.1:0-13085 GCF_035501035.1 Paraburkholderia sp. | reverse complement strand
GCCTTTTTTCTTTTAATACTTAGCCCGCGGAATTTCCTGCGCGCGGTGCAAATGTATGTTTTGGATGGAAAAGAAACCTGAGCCGCCAGACCCTTGTCTGCTAGGGCTTTTCGGGTCGCCGAAAGATAGAGTCACTTCAGGTGGAGAGCTTACTAGGGCTTTCCGGGTCGCCGAAATATAGAGCCACTTCGAGTAAAGAGCTTATATCTTCTCATCTTTGAAAATTTTTTGACCCCGCTTAAAAAGATCGGTGGTGGCGCCAGGCAGATAAGTCGATACGGCTGCATCAACAGCCTTATCTGCGATGTCAAAAAATCTCTTCTTCGCTTCCTCGGTAACTTCTTTTATTTCTGTTTCCTGAATTTTGACCACATGAGGTTCGAATGCCGGAATACCATTAATCAAAAGCTGATATTGATACCCCGCAATAGCCTTGTAGTCATTCCAAATAACCCCCTTATCTGTTACCATTTTGACGTAGGGGGATATGGCTACACTAAACATCTTGGTTTGCGTGGCAATTTCAGCACGAAGTAACTGCCTTGCTTCTTCGGCAGCATTTCGTTTTTGCTGTTCCAACTCACTTTGATAGTTGACTTTAAGTTGTGCCAATTCGCCTTGATGGTTAGATCTTAATTCTGTTATTTTTATGAGATGGTCTTTTTCACTATTACCCTTGCCAATCTCAATTCCTTCCTGCTTGGCCTCTTCTCGCGCGTTACGCAGATCATTATGATGCGCGATCTCGATTTCATTTTTTATCCTTAATGTATCGGCATCTTTGAGATGCAATTGCTTTTCCAGTTCCCTCACCTTCAGCAATTGAGAATCCGCTTGGGCAACAATGTTTTTGAGTTTATTATTAAAATATAGAGATGTTAATATTGCTGAAACAATAAATGCCGCGATACTAAACAATGTGGTTTCCAAGACTACCCCGCTCTTGTGGTTGGTTCTGACTGATTGTTTTACTCGACCCTCATTTATACCGCTGATAACGCCGGAAGGCAATTTCCCGATAGAGCAATCCGGAAACATCTCTTCGTCTACAAGTCTTGGAGGCGAACGTCAAGGATTTTTCGACCTTCAGCCTTATGCGACAAGGTATAGGACATTATTGGCCGAGTTAATTCCCGAAGCAAGGTTATGAAGCCACCTCGGCGGTAGATTCCTCCTTGATCTGCTTATCCAGCCGTGACAACGTAGAGCGAGATGCACCCGTAGCAGCGATCACTGTGTTCCAGGAATCTCCACGTCGTAGCATCTGCATGATGGCAGCGTTTCACTGACCGTTGGGCTTTCGACCTTTATAGCCACCGGCTGCCTTCAGCTTTTCGATACCCCGCGCCTGTCGCCGTCAATGATCTCGATGGTGATGATGACCGCGACAGCCTCACGCGAACGTAAAAATTTGCCCGCTGGATAGGATTCCGGCCTGATCCAGCACGTTCTTCTCGGATAGGGGGCCGGAATACCCTTCGACCTTGCCGCGGAAGGTCAGACAGCCACAGTGAAACCATGCCCCCGGGTTGCTTTGAAAATGACTCTGCACCGAATAGATGAACGTGTCGATCTTGTGCTGGGTGGTGTAGATGTCTTGGCCGACGATGAGGACAGTTTTCACACGAGGTGTCTATGCAGTGCGGTAGGCAGGGCAATGGTACTCACGAGGAGTGAACGGGGGGGGGGGGCGTTGTTGCGTGCTGAACAGGTAAAGTTCACACCGTCGGCAATGCCCAAATTTGCACCGAAGGATGGTATTGATCCCGCCCCGGCTTCCTGTATCATCCTTGTTGCACTGCTGGTTGCATCCGGTTTACATAACCCTTTGTTTTTCTTGATTTTTGTTCGTTAAACAGATCATGGGAACGGTGCAATTGTGGTGCAAACGATGTCGGTACTGTGAGTGAAAGCAACGCTAAACGGTTGATGACCTTCACCCGATGGTCTTCCTAAGTTGTTGAAAAGTCAGGATAAAGTTGTCGTATCCTTTTCCTGCACGCCGAAGCAGCCGCGATAGGTCGCGTAAAACGAGCAGTAGAGCATCGTCGTCACGATGATGAGTGCCGGCATCAGGATCGCCACCGTATAGTCGCCAGCGCCGAGCGCGCGCAGGAGCATCGAGAAGCCGATCGAGACGACCGTCGACACCGCGAACCACAGCGCGCCGTACACCACGAATGCGCCCTTGTTGCGCCAGCAGCTCACGATACTGAAGAACATGGCCTTCACCGGGGGCACTTCGTGCCACGCCGTGAGCACGGGCGCGAACCAGAACAGCATCGACACGGGCACGTAGCAGAGCAGCGAGGCGAGCACCGCGAGCGGCAAGTTGGTATTTTCCAGCGTGTCGGCGTCGAGCGAGCCGCCGAGCGTCATCAAGCGCAGCAGCGCGCCGCCGTCCACGAACGCCGATGCTGCGAGCACCAGTATCATCGCCACCACATAAATCGCGCCAAGTACCAGCAGGTGTTTCGTCACAGCGCTGCCGTACGAGCGAAAGCCATCGATCAGGATGGTCGGGAACACGGGCTTGCCCGCGATCGTGTCGCGGCACGCCGCCATGAAGCCGACTGCCACGCCGGGCACGAACAGCAACGGCAGCACGCCGCCGATCACGGGGATCGCGGAGATCAGCGTCATCGCCAGCAGATAAGCGAAGAACAGCGTGAGGAACGCGAGCGGATTGCGGCGGAATAGCCAGATACCCTGGCGGAACCAGACATAGCCCGTCTTCGCGGGGACTTCAATGAGTTGCATGTGGGCGATGGGGCAAGGCGTAATGGGAGCCCGAGGCGCTGCCGGCGATGCGCTCGCGCAGGATACGCTCGAAGTGGCCGGGATCGTGAGGCTTGAGCAGTTCGGCCGAGCGCGGCAGGTGGAAATCATACAGGCGCGAGACCCAGAAGCGGTAGGCACCCGCACGCAGCATGTCCAACCAGTGACGCATTTCTTCGGGCGTGAACGGGCGCACGGTCTGATAGGCGCGTAGCAGCGCTTCGGCGCGCGTCACATCGAGCTTGCCGGTCGCGAGGTCGACGCACCAGTCGTTCACCGTCACGGCCACGTCGAAGAGCCATTTGTCGCAGCCGGCGAAATAGAAGTCGAAGAAGCCGCCGAGCCGCACCTCGTGACCCGGGGCCGGATGCGCGTGGGCGAACAGCACGTTGTCGCGGAACAGGTCGCAGTGGCACGCACCGCCCGGCAGCGCCGCGTAGTCGGCCGATGCGAAGAACGCGCGCTGATGGTCGAGTTCACTCGTGAGCAGCGTGCGCTGCGCTTCGTCGAGGAACGGCAGCACCGTCGGCACCGTTTCTTCCCACCAGGCGAGGCTGCGCAGATTCGGCTGGTCGCCATGATAGTCGCGGCCCGCGAGATGCATGCGCGCGAGCATCTGGCCGACTTCCGCGCAGTGCTCCACGCCGGGCTTGAGTTCGGGCACGCCTTCGAGCTTCGTGACGATCGCCGCGGGCTTGCCGTGCAGGAGGCCGAACAGCGAGCCGTCCTTGCGCGGCATGGGGTCGGGCACCGGCACGCGGTGCGAGGCCAGGTGCCGCATCAGGTCGAGATAGAACGGCAGTTGCGTGGCCGTGAGCTTTTCGAAGATCGTCAGGACGTATTCGCCGCGCGTCGTCGTCAGGAAGAAATTGCTGTTTTCAATGCCGGACTGAATGCCGCGGAAGTCGACGACCTCGCCGAGATCGTAGTCGCGCAGCCAATGGGCAAGCTGATTGTCGGTGACAGCGGTGAAGACGGCCATGCAAGAAGGTCGGTTAATTTGTGGGAGTCGATCGGCAAACGCCGTGTCGTGCTGCTCGTGGGTCCCGCGAGGGCGGCCGGCTCAGGCGCCAGGGCCGCGGCCCTGGCTTCGGGGCCGCGCATGTGGGCATTGTCGCGCACGCCAGCGCACCAGGTATTGGCGTGCGCGCGGGCAAATGGATCAGTAATGCAGGTTGATCGAGGGCAGACGCGTGCTCGGCTGGCCGCTTGAATGTACTTGCGGTGAAGTGTCCGGCGAGGCGCTCATCGTGTAGCGCGTGCCGAAATTCGAATGCACGTTGATTTCGACGGGCTTGCCCTTGTCGCGGTATTCGGTGATTTCGGTGCCGTTGCGGCTCACTTCGTGAAAACTCGGCGTGCGCGGCACGTCGTTGATGTCGACCTTCGAGGTGACGTGCGCGGCCGGCTGGTTGTTGATCGCAGCCAGGTCGGGCAGGCCGGCGCGTTCGTTCTCCGACTGCGTGGACTGCGCTTCGACGGCGGTCTTTGCGTCGTCGGCCGGCGTAGCCATGGCAACTCCGCTAAAAGCGAGCGTTACCGCGACGGCGGCAAGAAGGTGCGACTTCATTGTGATTCTCCTGTCGACCACAGCCGGCTCTTCAGCGCGTGGCTCTGGTCCCATGCAAGGCTGGAATGGCCCAATTCTAGCAAATCCGGCCGCTGCGCCCCATGTCGCACAAGTGCTGCGGCCCGTGCGGAGCGGGCGGCGCGTGGCGTTCGCGCTGATCGCGTGCGCGCTCGTGCAAAAGCCCTGGGCGCGGCGGGGGCCGTCGTCTGAAAAACGCACCTTCCGTGGTAATGTGGTTCCACCAAACAGAGAGGCGAACGAAGATGAACAACGATACCTACCTGCGGCCCCTCATGACACCGGCGCACGATTTCCCGGACGAATCTTTCGAAGACGCCGCCGACGCCGTGGCGCGCCTGTCCAGCATCTACGAAGCGAACACGTCGTTCCTGCGCGACGCGTTCGCGCGCTATCGCCGCGGCGAGGCGTTCGCCCGGCGCGTGCGCGCCTGCTACCCGTTCGTGCGCATCCGCACGGAAGTCAACACGCATATCGACTCGCGCCGCTCGTATGGTTTCGTGGCCGGCCCCGGCGTGTTCGAGACCACCGTCACGCGGCCCGACCTCTTCGGCAATTACTATCGCGAGCAATTGCGCTTGCTCGCGAAGAACCACCACGTGGCGATCGAAGTGGGTGTATCGGACCAGCCGATTCCCGTGCACTTCGCGTTCGCCGAAGGCATTCACCTCGAAGGCGATCTCGACCGGGAACGTCTGTTCGCGATGCGCGACGTGTTCGACACGCCCGATCTCGCGCAACTCGACGACCGCATCGTCAACGGCACCTACGAACCGGCGCCTGGCGAGCCGCATCCGCTCGCGCTCTTCACCGCGCCGCGCGTGGATTTTTCGCTGCATCGGCTCAAGCACTACACGGCCACCTCGCCCACGCATGTGCAGAACTACGTGCTCTACACGAACTATCAGTTCTATATCGACGAGTTCGTGAAGCTCGGTCGCGCGATGATGGCCCACACCGACGACGCCGACCTGCGCAACTACCGCAGCGAATACACGTCGTTCGTCGAGCCCGGCGACGTGGTCACCTACAACGCGAATCTCGGCGAGCAGGACGACGAGGGCACGGCGCCCGCGCGTCTGCCGCAGATGCCGGCGTACCACCTGAAGCGCGCCGACGGCAGCGGCATCACGATGATCAACATCGGCGTGGGGCCGTCGAACGCGAAGACGATCACCGATCACATCGCCGTGCTGCGTCCGCATGCGTGGATCATGCTCGGGCACTGCGCGGGCTTGCGCAACACGCAGCGCCTTGGCGACTACGTGCTCGCTCACGGCTATGTGCGCGAGGATCACGTGCTCGACGCCGACCTGCCGCTGTGGGTGCCGATTCCGGCGCTCGCGGAAGTGCAACTCGCGCTGGAGCGCGCGGTGGCGGATGTCACGAAGCTCGACGGCGCGGAGCTCAAGCGCGTGATGCGCACGGGCACGGTGGCGAGCGTCGACAACCGCAACTGGGAGCTACGCGATCATCGCGAGCCGGTGCTGCGTCTCTCGCAAAGCCGCGCGATCGCGCTCGACATGGAAAGCGCGACGATCGCCGCGAACGGCTTTCGCTTCCGCGTGCCGTATGGCACCTTGCTGTGCGTTTCGGACAAGCCGCTGCATGGCGAACTTAAGCTGCCTGGCATGGCCGATTCGTTTTATCGCGCGCAGGTCGACCAGCATTTGCAGATCGGCGTGAAGGCGATGGAGATTCTGCGCACGAACGGGCTGCATAAGCTGCATAGCCGTAAGCTGCGCAGCTTTGCGGAAGTGGCGTTCCAGTAGAGCAGTTCGCCCCGTGCGCTGCTGCAGGTCGCCGTTTTTTGTCACGGCCATCGGCATCGACGAGATGTTCGGCGTGTTCAATCGCAGCGCACGGGCGTGTATGGCAACCATCGAGCAAGCGTAGCGCCGCACGCCGTCATATCACTGCCCAAACCCGGTCAGCCCGATCAAACTCCCCGCGCCAAGCAGCCACAGCGGATGGATTTTCGTGCGAAACGCGAGCGCGGCGCACACGCCGGTAATCGCCCACGCAATCCACGAAGGATCGGACGCCCTGGCGATCAGCACGGCGCTCGCGGCCACGAGACCGGCCGTCACCGGCACGAGGCCCTTTTGCGCGATGCGTCGCCACGGGCGGTCCTTGAAGCGGTCCCACGCGTGCAGCACGGCGATCGTGACGAGCGACGACGGCCCGAACTTCGCGATCGATGTCACGAGCATGCCCGCCCAGCCGGCCACGTGCCAACCCACCAGCGTCACGATCATCATGTTCGGGCCGGGGGCGGCCTGCGCGAGCGCGAAGAGCGCGCTGAACTCGCTTGCGGGCATCCAGTGATGCACCTCCACCACCTGGCGCTGCATCTCGGGCAGGATGGTGTTGCCCCCGCCGAACGCGAGCAGCGAGAGCTGGCTGAAGATCGTGGCGAGCGCAACGAGTGTGGCGTTCATCGCGAGTCTCCCTGGTTGCGCACCGCGCGAGCCGCAAGCGCAATGCCAATGGGCGTGAGCACGAGCATGGTGGGCAAGAGCGGCGTGCGCAGCACGGCGATGGCGAGAAAGCCGAGCGCGGCGACGACCGCCGCTGGCGGTTCCCGCCGCAGGGGCAGCACGATCTTCAAGGCCATCGAGATCAGCAGGCCGGCCGCCGCGGCGGCAAGCCCCACGAACAGATGCCGGATATGCGGATCGCTTTGCGTGCGCTCATAGATGACACCCAACCCGATCACGACGAGAGACGGACCTGCGATCAGACCCAGAATGCCCGCGAGCGCGCCGCGCCAGCCCTGAAAGCGCATGCCGAGCGCGACCGAGAGATTGATGACGTTGCCGCCCGGCAGAAATTGGCACAGGCCGAGCAGGTCGGTGAACTCGCTGGCGGTGAGCCAGCGGCGCTGGTCGACGATGGTGCGCCGCGCCAAAGGCAGCGCGCCGCCGAACGACGTGAAGCCGAGGCCGAGAAAGCCGAGGAACAGGTCGCGGACGGTGGGTGTGACGAGGCCGGCGTCCGTGCCGGGGTCGGCCGAGGCGGGCGGTGAGATGGCGGGTTTCATGGGAATTTTGACCTCTGAGGCAAGCCCCGAGGTTAAGCCGAAACGCGTGCGTCGCAAAACGATTTTTACGGCGAGCTCTTGTGATCTACACTCACAAGCATGACACGCTTGCTTCCTCCCTTTCCCGCGTTGCGCGCGTTCGAAGCCGCCGCGCGGCACAACAGCTTCTCCGCCGCCGCAGGCGAACTCAATGTGACCCACGGTGCCATCAGCCGGCAGGTTGCGGCGCTCGAGGCGTGGGTCGGCGTGCAGGTGTTTCATCGGCACGGCAAACGGGTCGCGCTGACCGAGGACGGGCGGCGCTACCTCGCAGCCATCCAGGCGGCGTTCAACGACATCGCGCGCGCAACCGGGCAATTGCGCGATACGGGCGTGGTTCACGTGCTGCGCGTGAACGCGCTGCCCACGTTCGCGATGAAGTGGCTGTTGCCGCGGCTCTCGCAGTTTCAGCGTCTCGCTCCGAACGTGGAGTTGCGCCTGTCCACCTCGAACGCGCCGGTCGAGACGCTGGAAGGCTTCGACGTGGCCGTGCGGCGCGGGCCCGCGCACTGGCCCGACTGCGAGTCCGGTCATTTTCTCGACGAGATGGAATTGCCGGTGTGCAGCCCGGTTCTACTCAAGCGCGCGCCTATCCATCAGGCCAGCGATCTCGCGCGCCACGTACTGCTGCATTCGGATACCCGGCCCGATGCGTGGCGCAGCTGGCTCGCGGCGGCCGGCGTGAAAGCCAAATGCAGGAAGAAGCAGTCATTCGACCACTTTTATCTGGCCTTGCAGGCCGCGGTGGATGGACTCGGTGTCGCGCTCGGCCCACTTCCGCTGCTGGATGACGAGCTTGCGTCCGGGCGTCTCGTGACGCCGCTCGCGGGGCCGCATCTCGATGCGCGTGGCTACTGGTGGGTGGCGCGCCGCGAAGTGGCACAGGCGCCGCTCGTCGCGCAATTCTGCAACTGGCTGGAGGAACAGGCGAGGGAGCGGGCGCCGCACGGCGTATCGGGTGCAACGGGTGCGTTCGGTGCGCCCGGTAGCCAGGAGAAAGCGTGAGGGGAATCGTGTGCTCGGGGCGCAAGCCATACACAGGCCTGTGAGCAGGCCATCCGCACACTGCGCCCGGAGCGAGATGCGCGCCCCGTGAAAGCGCCGCCCGGGCATACGCGCCCCGAACGAACGTGCGTCGGGCAAACGCGTCCCGGACGAAACATCAGAGGTAGAACATCCGGTCTTCGTCGGAATCGATGTCGCGGCGCGCCGGGTGCTCCTTCTCGGGCTCCTCGCCCGCATCTTCGTAGAACTTGAGGACGGCTTCGAGCACCTGGTCGGGGTCGTCGATCACCTGCATCAAGTCCATGTCTTCGGGGTTGATGAGACCCATTGGCACGAGCGCCGTGCGGAACCAGTCGAGCAGCCCGCTCCAGAACTCGGCGCCCACCAGAATGATGGGCACGTGACGCGATTTCTTCGTCTGAATGAGCGTGAGCACTTCGGCCAGTTCGTCGAGTGTACCGAAGCCGCCGGGCATGACGATCACAGCGTCGGAATTCTTGACGAAGGTGACCTTGCGTGTGAAGAAATGGCGAAAGCGCAGCGAGATGTCCTGCCACTGGTTGCCCGACTGCTCGTGGGGCAACTCGATGTTCAGGCCAACCGAAGGCGATTTGCCCGCATGCGCGCCCTGGTTGGCGGCTTCCATGATGCCGGGGCCGCCGCCGGAGATCACGGCGAAGCCCGCGTCCGACACTTTTCGCGCGATCGTCGTGGCCAACTGGTAGTACTTCGAGTCCGGTTTCAGACGGGCCGAGCCATAGATGCTGACCGCCGGCCGGATCTCGGACAGGTACTCGGTCGCCTCGATAAACTCTGCCATAATCGTGAACATTTGCCACGATGCGCGCGCCTTCTTGGCCGTTGCGCGCTCTTGATCTGCGAGCGAACGCAGACTCGGAATCACTTTTCTCTTGTCCATAATGCCTGAAGAACTTCGCGTGGAAACCAACCTACATACTGAGCTGGAAGGAAAGACCCTGTTGCTGGTCGACGGTTCTAGCTATCTCTATCGGGCCTACCATGCGATGCCTGACTTGCGCGGTCCTGACGGCGAACCGACAGGGGCGCTATACGGGATCATCAACATGCTGCGTCGTATGCGCAAGGAGGTTACGGCAGAGTATAGCGCGTGCGTGTTCGACGCGAAGGGCAAGACGTTCCGCGACGACTGGTATCCCGAGTACAAGGCGAACCGCCCTTCCATGCCTGAGCCCCTTGCAGCACAAATCGAGCCCATCCACGTGGCCGTGCGCGCGCTCGGCTGGCCGCTCCTGATGGTCGAGGGCGTCGAGGCCGACGACGTGATCGGCACGCTTGCGCGCCAGGCCGAAACGCTCGGCATGAAGGTCATCGTTTCCACGGGCGACAAGGACCTCGCGCAGCTCGTGACCGACCGAGTCACGCTCATCAATACGATGACGAATGAAACGCTCGATCGCGAGGGCGTGGTTGCGAAGTTTGGCGTTCCGCCCGAGCGCATCATCGATTATCTCTCACTGATCGGCGATACCGTCGACAACGTGCCGGGCGTGAACAAGTGCGGCCCGAAAACGGCGGTGAAGTGGCTCACGCAATACGGCTCGCTCGATGGTGTGATCGAGCATGTGGATGAAATCAAGGGCGCCGTGGGCGGCTATCTGCGTGAAGCGCTCGACTTCCTGCCGATGGCGAAGAAGCTCGTCACGGTCGAAACAGGCTGCGATCTCGCGCCGCATATCGATTCGATCAAAGCATCGCTCGCGACGCGCCCCGAGGCGCGCGAAGAACTGCGCGACATCTTCGCGCGCCACGGCTTCAAGACATGGCTGCGCGAAGTCAACGAGGCGGCGCAGCAGAGCCAAATGGTGCCGGCGGCAACAACGGGCGATGCGCCCGCGAAAGACGCGAACGTGCAACCCGCGCTCTTTGTCGACGCGCCGCGCCATTACGAAACGATCCAGACATGGCCGCAGTTCGACACATGGCTCAAGAAGATCGAAGCCGCCGAACTCACCGCGTTCGACACCGAGACCACTTCGCTCGATCCGATGGTCGCGAAGCTGGTGGGCATGTCGTTTTCGACGGAGCCGGGCGTGGCCGCTTATTTGCCGCTCGCGCATCGTGGTCCGGATGCGCCGGAACAACTGCCGCTCGATGAAGTGCTCGCGCGCGTCAAGCCCTGGCTTGAGAGCGTCAAGCACAAGAAAGTCGGCCAGCACATGAAGTACGACGAGCAGGTGCTCGCGAATTACGGCATCGAGCTGAACGGCGTGGAGCACGACACGCTGCTCGAATCGTACGTGCTCGAGTCGCATCGCAGTCACGACATGGACAGTCTCGCGCTGCGCCATCTCGGCATCAAGACGATCAAGTACGAGGAGGTGGCGGGCAAGGGCGCGCAACAGATCGGCTTCGACGAGGTGGCGCTCGACGCGGCCGCCGAATATGCCGCCGAAGACGCCGATGTCACGCTGCAACTGCATCGTGCGCTCTATCCGCAGATCGCGCCGGAGAAGGGCCTCGATTACGTGTATCGCAATATCGAGATGCCCACCTCGCGCGTGCTGCGCAAGATGGAGCGTAACGGCGTGCTGATCGACACCGAGCGGCTGGAGAAGCAGAGCGCGCAGATCGCCGTGCGGCTCATCGAGCTCGAACAGCAAGCGTACGCGCTCGCGGGCGGCGAATTCAATCTTGGTTCTCCGAAGCAGATCGGCCAGATCTTCTTCGAGCAGCTGCAATTGCCGGTTGTGAAGAAGACGCCAAGCGGCGCGCCTTCCACCGACGAAGAAGTGCTTCAAAAGCTTGCCGAAGACTACCCGCTGCCGAAGCTGCTGCTCGAACATCGCGGTCTTGCCAAGCTCAAATCGACTTACACCGACAAGCTGCCGCGCATGGTCAACGCGCAAACGGGCCGCGTGCATACGAACTACGCGCAGGCCGTGGCGGTCACGGGGCGTCTTGCGTCGAACGATCCCAATCTGCAGAACATTCCGGTGCGCACGGGCGAAGGTCGGCGTATTCGTGAGGCGTTCATCGCACCGCCGGGCCACAAGCTCGTTTCTGCTGACTATTCGCAGATCGAACTGCGCATCATGGCGCATATCTCGGGCGACGAGTCGCTGCTCGCGGCGTTCGCACGCGGCGACGACATTCACCGCGCAACGGCTTCCGAGGTGTTCGGCGTGACGCCGATCGAAGTGAGCGCGGACCAGCGCCGCATTGCGAAGGTCATCAACTTCGGGCTGATCTATGGCATGAGCGCGTTCGGGCTCGCGTCGAATCTCGGCATCACGCGCGACGCGGCGAAGCTCTATATCGACCGCTATTTCGCGCGTTATCCCGGCGTTGCGCGCTACATGGACGAGACGCGCATGGACGCGAAATCGCGCGGCTACGTCGAGACCGTGTTCGGCCGCCGTCTCTGGCTGCCCGAGATCAACGGCGGCAACGGCCCGCGCCGCCAGGCGGCCGAGCGCGCCGCCATCAACGCGCCGATGCAGGGTACGGCTGCGGATCTCATCAAGCTCTCGATGATCGCGGTGCAGAAGTGGCTCGACGAACGCAAGATCGGCACGAAGATGATCATGCAGGTGCACGATGAACTCGTGCTCGAAGTGCCGGACAGCGAGCTTGCCGAAGTGCGCAAGCGCTTGCCCGAGCTGATGTGCTCGGTGGCGCAGCTCAAGGTGCCGCTCGTCGCCGAAGTGGGCGTGGGCGAGAACTGGGAAGAAGCGCACTAAAGAGCACTGAGGTGCGCTGAGGTGCATCGTATGCGCAATCAGGCTCTGCCAGGCCGATGACGACTTCGAAGCCGTAACGGTGCGCGCGACATTACGCAAGCCTCGCGTGCGAGATGTCGCGCATGCGCACGGCGAGGGTTGCCGCCGCGTGCTCCGTCAGCCGACAATGAACTGAGGGCCGATGCCTTGCTGGTGATGTTGCAGGGGCATCGGCCTTTCTATCGCCTTTCGACATGCACGGAGAGTCTATGCATCGCTTTATCGTTGTGGGAGGAGGCGCAGGCGGGCTGGAGCTGGCAACGCGGCTCGGCGACCGGTACGGCGAAGCGCGGGCAAAGCGGGGCAGGCCGCAGGCCGCATCGGTCACGCTGGTCGACCGCAACCCGACGCACATCTGGAAACCGCTCCTGCACGAAGTGGCAGCGGGCAGCATGGACCCGTTCACGCATCAGCTCGAATATGCGGCGCAGGCGCGCTGGCATGGCTTCGAGTTCCAGCAGGGCGAACTGGTCGGTCTCGACCGCGCGGCCAAACGCATTACGCTCGGACGCGTGCTGGACGAGGACGGCGCCGAGATGCTGCCCGAACGCGTGCTCGAATACGACACGCTCGTGCTCTCGATTGGCAGCACTACACACTTTTTCGGCGTGCCGGGCGCGGCCGAGAATTCCATTGCACTCGATACCGTCGAGCAGGCCGAGCGCTTTCGCAAGCGTCTGATCGCAGCGTGCATGCGCGCTGAACATCAGGCGCCCGAAGCGGCGGTCGCGCAGGGCTCGACTGGCGGCGCGGAGCCGCGCGTGCAGGTGGCGATCATCGGAGCGGGGGCAACGGGCGTCGAGCTTTCCGCCGAATTGCGCAATACCGCGCAGGTGCTTTCCGCGTATGGGTTGCACAAGCTGGATCCGCG
>NZ_DATJWR010000228.1:0-3868 GCF_035501035.1 Paraburkholderia sp. | reverse complement strand
CGTCATGTCCTTGTAGATGACCTTGCCGGTCATCACATAGACGGACTCCATGATGACGAGCATCCACGACAGGCCGAGCGTGAGCGGCACGAACAGGAAGTGGTAGAGCGCGGTGATGGCGAACTGAAGACGCGAAAGATCCACTGATTCAATCGTGGGCATGGCGATCCCCTTGTTGATCCCCTCGTTGCGGTTGTGTTGCCGGCGTGGTCGCGGATGAGTGGGTCGCGCCGGCCGCGGGCACGGACAGGATGGCCTGTGCGACGGCGGCTGGCGGCATGTTCATGTCTACGGCCTGCGGGTGATTGAAGAACGCGTATTTGAGCGCCAGCAGAAGAACGAGCTTGATGGCGAGAACGAGGGCGATGTCGCGAGCGAAGGTCGGGCCGCGCATCCATCGGAGGATGCGCGTGCGCAATGAGGGCACTGTGCGCTGGCGTTGACCGGATGCGGAGATCATGACGACGGTTGCCCCCGAACGCATTGCGTGGCCAGGCCGCAGCGCGGCCCGGGCTCATCACCTCGAAGTATCTTAGGGCGGAATCAGCGAGGCTGTTGCGAATGTGTCCACGGCGCGGCACGCGCAAAACAAAAAGCCCCGTTCGCGTGAACGGGGCTTTCTGTAGGTTTTGGGGCGGGGTAGAACCGCCCTCGGGTCGGACTGTCGCTTACGCGTAGTCGGCGAGCGCGGTGCGCATCTTCTTCATGGCGCTCGCTTCGATCTGGCGAATGCGCTCGGCCGAGACGCCGAACTCGTCGGCCAGCTCGTGCAGGGTCGAGCCGCCCGAGCCGTCGTCGGCGACATTGAGCCAACGCGCCTCGATGATGCGGCGGCTGCGCGCGTCGAGCGCTTCCAGTGCGCTCGCGATGCCGTCGGACTGCAGGCGGTCGCGCGAGCGCGCGGCCAGCACGGCGCTCGGCTCGCTATGCGAGTCGGCGAGCCAGGCGATCGGGGCGAACGACTCTTCGCCGTCGTCAGTCTGGCCCTCGAGGGCGATGTCGGCACCCGACAGGCGCGTTTCCATCTCCACGACCTCTTCGCGCTTCACGTTCAGTTCCTGCGCGAGGCCGTCGATTTCCTCCGGCGTGAACGACTGCAGGCCCTGCTTATGGCTGCGCAGGTTGAAGAACAGCTTGCGCTGCGCCTTGGTGGTGGCGACCTTCACCATGCGCCAGTTGCGCAGAATGTACTCGTGGATTTCAGCCTTGATCCAGTGCATCGCGTACGACACGAGGCGTACGTTCTGCTCGGGGTCGAAGCGCTTGACGGCCTTCATCAGGCCGATGTTGCCTTCCTGGATCAGGTCGGCGTGCGGCAGGCCGTAGCCCAGGTAGTTACGCGCAATCGACACCACGAGGCGCAGATGCGACAGCACCAGACGGCGCGCGCCTTCGAGATTGTTTTGCTCGCGAAACTCTGTCGCGAACTGGCGCTCCTCTTGCGGCGTCAACATCGGGATCCGGTTCACGGCCTGGATGTAGGCGTCGATGTTGCCCAGTTGGCCGGGCAGCAGGGAAGCATTCGCGAGCGCCAGTGAACCCCCGGCCTTGGCCGACGAGGGGCTCAGCGTATTCGGAAGGGTCATGGTCATTGCGTTGCTCACGTAGCGAACTCCTCAGAATCTTTTGCAAAAGTCAGACTGCGACTGCACGGTGGATGTTAGCACTCTGAATCACCGAGTGCTAACACTTGGAGTCTGTAGGGGCTTCAAGGTTCCTTGTTTTCTATCGGAATGGTTGTATCGATAGATTACGGCAAAGTGCTGGCAGGCAAGCAGGGCGGGGCTCGTGGCCCGGCCCGGACCCACGCACGGGACGGGCCGAAGGAACACTCTAGAGCGGGACAGCACTGCGCCGCGGGGGCGCGATGAAATAAGGGCTTGAATCGAAGATCTCGGCGGGCAGCGCTGCGCGCGAACTCTGCCGCCGAATTCAACAAAGAGACATCGGATAAGACCGAAAGTGCGGCGCTGCGACATCAGGGCGCTGCTGGCGAGGCGCCACCGCCAGGCACAGCTTTCGATGGGCGGCCGGCGGTAGAGGCTTTGAGTATGAGGGCGCTGCCTGTGATCGCAAGTATCCATGCGCCGAATCCTGGTATAAATTTCAGCCAGGCGCATGCAGAAAATCTTCGGCGTGGGTCTGCGCGGGCGCGCAGGCCGGCGCGCAAGGGGCTCGAGCGATGGCGGCAAAAGTGATCGAGGCGATTCGCGGACTTGAGCGCGAGCGCTTTCGCGCGATGGTGGATGGCGACGGCACGTCGCTGGAGGAGTTGCTGTCCGATAACGCGACTTTCGTCCACACGAACGGCAAACGCGAGACCAAGCAGCAGTTCATCGAGGCGATCACGGCGGGCCGCCGCCGTTACCGCCAGATCGAGATCCAGTCGCAGGACGTGCTGCCCGTGGGCAATGAAACCTGCGTGGTCTGCGGCCGCGCACTGATCGAAATGGAAGCGAACAACGGTGCGCTGCTGTTTCCGATCGCCTACACGGCGATCCAGACGCAGGAAGGTGGCCACTGGCGTTTGCTGGCGTGGCAGGCGACGCGTTGCGCAATCGAATGACGACCGGTAGGTCCATTCGCTGAAACGCCGATTGGGCGTTCCAGGCGCACGCCGGCGGCCCGTTTTGCCGCCGGCGCTCAACGGCGCCTCTCGACCCGGGCTAGCGTGTCGACGGGAGCTGGCGCTTCAGCGCTTGCTCCTGCCCGATAGTGCTTGCCCGGGTCCAAATGCACTGCCCCTCCTGCTTTGCCTGCTGAACTTCAAACCTTTCGCGGCCGCGCGTTCACTGCGCGCGGCATGAATCGCCGGCGTCAGGCCGCCGCGCGTCGATCCACATGCGGCCAGGCCGCGCGATTGACCGCACTGACCACCGCGGCGATGCTCGCATGAACCGCGTCCGCGGCTACGCCCACGCCGTGGCGCAGCGGCTGCCCGCCCACGCGCGCCCCGACGAATACGGCAGTCGCGCCCTGAGCCGTGCGCGCGGTTTCGAACGACGTGATGTCGATGCTCTCACCGGCCACGGCCGCAATCGCTTTCGCGACGGCCTGCGCATGTGCCTCGTCGACGCTCGCCGCCGCCGGCATCGCGACATCGCGGCTTTCCCAGCGCACGCGGCCCGCGCCGGTGTGCGCCGCCGGCCCGCGCGTCTCGTAGTACTCGCGCGCGAAAAGCGCGCAGATCGCTTCGCCGGTGACTTCCTCGCCTGAACTGTCGGCGACCGTCTGCACGGCGTGGCTGAACTCGATCTGCACGCGCCGCGGCGGCGTGAAGCCCATGCCCTGCTCCAGCAGCCAGGTGGCGCCACCCTTGCCCGACTGGCTGTTCACGCGGATGACCGCGTCATAGCTGCGGCCGAGGTCGGCGGGATCGATCGGGAGATAGGGCACCTCCCAGATCGCGTCCGGGCGCTGCTGGGCGAAGCCCTTGCGGATCGCGTCCTGATGCGAGCCCGAGAACGCCGTGAACACGAGGTCGCCCGCATAGGGATGACGCGGATGCACGGGCAGCTGATTGCAGCGCTCGACCACGCGGCGTACCGCGTCGATGTCGGAGAAGTCGAGACCCGGATCGATGCCCTGGGTGTAGAGGTTCATCGCGAGCGTGACGAGATCGACGTTGCCGGTGCGCTCGCCATTGCCGAACAGGCAGCCTTCGATGCGGTCCGCCCCTGCGAGCAGCGCCATTTCGGCGGCGGCGACGGCCGTGCCGCGGTCGTTGTGCGGGTGCACCGAGAGGACGATGCTGTCGCGGTACGCGAGATTGCGGTCCATCCACTCGATCTGGTCGGCGTAGACGTTGGGCATCGCGGCTTCGACGGTGGCCGGGAGGTTCACGATCATCTTGTGATCGCGCGTCGGG
>NZ_DATJWR010000227.1:0-42192 GCF_035501035.1 Paraburkholderia sp. | reverse complement strand
CCGAGGGCCGGTTCGTACCTGCGGTATCGCGGAGACTGAAGCAATCGACTGGAATTGCGGCGATGGCCCAAGCCGCGCAGTGCCAGGATCATGACTGATCGCATCGAGCGGCGCCTTCACTGGCGCGCATGGTGCAGCGCGCCGATACTCACTCGGCCTTACTCGGCTATCGGTTTGCCCGACGCGTCCTTAACTTTCGCCTTCCACTGCGATTCGATCTCGTTCACCACGGATTGCGGCAGCGAGATGTAGTCGAGGCCGTCAGCCGCAGCACCGCCGTTCTTGAACGCCCAGTCGAAAAACTTGAGCGTCTCCTTGCCCTGCGCCGGCTTGTCCTGCGCGGTGTGCAGCAGCACGAAGGTCGCGCCGACGACCGGCCATGCGTCCTTGCCCGGCTCGTTCGTGAGGATCTGGTAGAACGACTTCTTCCAGTCCGCGCCGACAGCCGCTGCCTTGAACGTTTCGGTGGCCGGTTGGACAACCGCGCCCGATTCGTTCTTCATGGCGGTGTAGACCATGTGGTTTTGCTTGGCGTACGCCCACTCGACGTAGCCGATCGCACCCGGCAGACGCTGCACGAAGGCCGCGACGCCGTCGTTGCCCTTGCCGCCCGTGCCCGTCGGCCAGGCCACGGTCGTGCCTTCGCCGACCTTGCTCTTCCATTCGGGGCTGACCTTCGAGAGATAGTTCGTCCAGATGAAAGTGGTGCCGGAACCGTCGGCGCGGCGCACCACGGCGATGTCGAGGTCAGGCAGTTTGACCTTCGGGTTCAGCGCGACGATGGCCGGATCGTTCCACTTCTTGATCTTGCCGAGGTAGATGTCGCCGAGCACCGGGCCCGACAGCGTGAGTTCACCCGGCTTGATACCCGGCACGTTAATCGCCGGCACGACGCCGCCGACCACCGTCGGGAACTGGAACAGGCCGTTTTTGGCCAGGTCTTCGTCCTTCAGCGGGGCGTCCGAGCCCGCGAAATCGACGGTCTTCGCCTGAATCTGCTTGATGCCGCCCGACGAACCGATGCCCTGGTAGTTGACCTTGCCGCCGCCCGACTTTTGATAGGCATCCGCCCATTTCGTATAGATCGGCGCTGCGAAGGTACTGCCCGCGCCGGTGATGTCGGCGGCCTGCGCCAGGGTCGTGCCGAGTACGTACAGGGTGACGACGAAAAGCTGGGATCTCATGACCGACTCCGCAATATCGTTCCAGACGCGCCGCACGATACGTCTCGGAGATGACAATTGCGTTACAGCGACTGGGATAACTTGCCTGGTTCGAGAGGAAAGCTAAATGAAAAGGTCAATGTCGGCAACGAGCCCGGAAACTGCCAACTTCCGATATGGGGTCAGCATTGGCTATTCTCGCCAGATTGCGGCCGTGAGCACACCATCATCGTCAGAATTTTTGAGTCTATCGTGGCTTGCAGCGCGGAAATAAGCCAACCGTGGCGAAAATGTCGAATCAAGAGCACTCACATTTTTGAAAACATTCGCCGCACGCGGAGATATGCGAACATGAATTCATAGACTTTCGATCTGACCCAATAAAAAGGGGGCCTCATGGTTGGCCATTCGCTCATCTGGGCAGCAGTGCCGCACAATAGTGACGGCGTCGTCTTCGAAGTTCGCATCGTCCAAGGCATTCAACGTTTCCATATATCCCGCCGCGTGCTCGAAGACGTATTCAACCTCGAGCCGGCAGTTTCGGACGCCAGACAACTCGAACACTTCTATTCGAGTCTGCATCACATCCTTGCTCAAGCGCGCATCAAGCGTTCAGTCGCCAGTTCAGATACGGTTGCCCTTCGGGCGATCGATTTCACTTCAACGAGCAAGGAGCAAGGCAGCGCAAGTCGGCATGCAGTGGATCAGCGTGCAGTCTAGTCGGCGCACGATCCGTGCGTAACCCAAAATCCTTTGAACCTTCAATGCGATCATTGGAGCATCGGAAAGCGTTGAATCGGCTCAAGCAGGCTACCATCCATCTCGCCGATGGAGCCATATTCGGCATTCGGAGCACCGCGCAGGTCTTGCGTGATCGTGCGTGATGGTGCGTGATGGTGCGTCTCGAAGTCTGCCCGCCAACTGGGGCGCTCTTGCCTGGACCGTCGGCGGGACAAGCCAAGACCATCGCATGCAACATGGCCAGTGCGTCTCACTTGTCTGAACTCGTGTTCCTGCGTTTGTGCCGCGACGCGTTGTCGAAATGTGGCTCGCCGATCAGGGCCGCCATGTTGTAACCCAACGATCGGCCCTTGATGGTCAGGCAAAGGCAACGTCTGCAAGGAACGTTGCGAAGTAGTCGTCGTCCAGCCATCCAGAAACATGCTTCGATGCCTCGATGCGCTGGATTTCCTTTTGTCCTTTATCGGTCAGGATAGCAATCTGGAGTGTCGGGAGATACTTCGTACTGGGGGGAGGTTTCTGGTCAATGGTCTGGATCAGACCTTGCGAGCGAAGCGACGTGAAGATTGCCGGCCGCTTGTGCCACGGTATTTGTCGATGCAAAGCAAGTCGAAGAGCTTCAAGTACAGCGCCATTGCTGAATTCCATGAGCGTCCTTTGGTGATCTGCCGAAACACGTCCTGCTGGCTCTGAACATACACGGTAACACATGAAGCGGTTCTTTCCGATGACGGACACAAAACAAGACATGTTATGTTTCGCGTCCGCTGGAATATGGGGCCGGTCGAGTGGTCGAAGCAGTACCGGAGCGTGGATGGTTCGATTCGACGCTGGATGGGCTGGAAGATCTGGCAAGTGTGCTGGGTGGCAAGCTGGCACGGCATACGCTCGCTCGCCAGCCTCTAAACGTGCATGGCGCGCGAGTCGAGCTTGAGTCCATCGAGCCATTGCGTGTCGGCTGCGCACGCGACGGCTTGAAGCGAACCGTCACTGTCCCTCTTGCTGAGCCGCCTGTTCGATCAGAGCGGCAACTTCCGTTGGATGCGACTCGTAAACCGAATGGCTGGCGCCCTCGACTTCCACCGTGTGGGCGTGAGCGCGCTTCGCGTACATGCGCTCGAGGTCCGGGTTGATGATCTTGTCCGCCTTCGCAACCAGGTAGAACGTAGGCTTGATCTTCCAGGCCGGATCAGGAATTTGCGACGTAAATACGCCTGCCGCCGTCGGCATTTGTTCATGTGCCTCGAATTCAGCCTGCGCGATCGGAAGGTCGGCAGCGAAATCGCGCGGATAGTCAGCGGGATTCAGGTAGAGATAGTCATCCGCCGTTTTCACTATGTCCTCATGAGGCGTCGCGTTCGGATAGCGCTTGCCATTCGAGACTTCGGTTTCGCCGACATCGAGTGCGTGAGCGGCAATGTAGACCAACGACTTCACGTGTTCATCGTTGCCCGCCTCCGTGATGATGGCTCCGCCATAGCTATGGCCAACGAGCACGCACGGGCCGTCGAGGCTATCAATGACGCGCCGGGTAGCCGTCACGTCGTCCTTGAACGACGTCAGCGGTTCTTGCACGAGCGTCACGCTGTAGCCGTCCCTGGTGAGAATGTCATACACGGGACGCCATCCCGCGCCACCCACGAAGGCGCCGTGCACGAGAACGACGTTCTTGATGGGTGCGGCCTGCGCTGTCGTAACGGCACCGGCAACCAGACAAAGCGCCGCTGCTGCATGTGCAACGGCCGAGCGGAAATAAGAGAAAGACATTGCAGCTCCTTGGAATGACGCGAAGTGAACCAGGCGATTGACAACACGGCCAGTCTAAAAAGCTGCCTCGCACGCGAGGGTTACCCAGCCATTACAAAAAAATGACGTGCCAGCGTCGGTGAGTCGATTCAAAGGGACGGAAGACTTGTTATTTTTTTGTAACGACCGGGTAACCTTGCCGTTGGAAGCGCGTGACTAGACTGCACCCAAGCAGTAACGCTTTGCCTCGCTTAAGCCATGTTTCAGGTTGCATTTTTCTGATCCTGTCTTCGCGTCTATGCACAGTCGATACTGCGGCTTGCTTTCCGGACTCATCCACTTATCGCGTATACAGGAGTACTGATCATGTCCAAGCTTCTTCTCAGCATTCTGGTTGCTGCTTCCGCCGTCACCGTTCCGGCATATAGCTTTGCGCAGTCCACCCAACCCCTGACCCGTGCCGAAGTCCGCGCGGATCTCGTGCGTGTCGAGCAGGCCGGATACAGCCCGGGCCGCGGCGACGACTTCAACTATCCGGCTGACGCCCAGGCAGCCGAGGCCAAGGTCGCAGCGGCGCAATACACGCAAAATTCAGCGCAACGCGATGTAGGTGGTGCCTCGCTGGAGGGCGAATCGTCGGCCGGTTCTCACACGCGTACGGCCGCACAACCTGACTGTGTGGGCCCGGCCAGCTTTTGCACGCTTTATTTTGGTAGCTGAAACCGCCGGGGGTGCCGTCGCGGGCTGGAGACGACGTTCAGTGATCCAGCTGCGACGGCCCGCCGATCTCGCCCGTCGCAAAGGCGAGCGATCAGCGCAATGCGTGTGACGATCGCGCCGCGCCCGGGAAACGGCACGAGCAGCTTCGCGGTTTCCCGCGAACCGGGCCTCCCGATGGCACCTACGCGACTGACCATGCCACACCTCGACGATCGCGCTTGCATCGATGCGCGCCAATTTGTTGACCGGTGCGTCTGTCCGCATGCGAACCGTGAAGCACTTACCGGCTTCGCTGCTCGTGCGGCCGCGGGAACACGAGCGTAAAGCGCGTCACGCCGTTGCTGCTCGATGCGTGCCACGTTCCTCCGTGCAGCAGCATGATGCTGCGCACGATCGAAAGCCCGAGTCCGCTAGACTCCGATGACCGATGCCGAGACGGATCCGCCCGATAGAAGCGATCGAAGATCCGTTCGAGATGTTGCGGCTCGATCGTCGGCCCGCGATTCTCGACATGGAGCCTCGTTGCCTCAGGTCCCTGCTCCGCCATGGTCGAAATCGCCGTTCCCGGTTCGGCATACCGCAACGCATTCGCGAGCAAATTCCCCAGCGCGCGGCGCAGCAGTTGCGGATCGGCGCAGACATAGCCTTCGCCGCGCCACTCGAGGCGCACGTTGTGGTCCTCCGCGAGACCCTCGAAATACTCCTGCATGCGCTCGAATTCCTCGGCGAGCGGCAAATCCTTGCGCTCGATGGCGTTGTCGGCCTGCTCGGTGCGCGCGAGAAAAAGCATGTTGTCAATCATCTTCGACAGGCGTTGCAGCTCCTCGTAATTCGAGCCGAGAAGCCGCTGATAATACGCGATATCGCGGGTCTGGCTCAATCCCACTTCGGTCTGCCCCAGCAGATTGCCGATTGGCGTGCGCAGATCATGCGCCATGTCCGCCGATACCTGCTTGAGCTGCGTGAACCCGCGCTCGAGCCGATCGAGCATGCCGTTGAATGCGGCAATCAGCGCGTCGAGCTCGGGCGGCGCGGCGCGCTGCTCGATGCGGGTCGAAAGGGTGCTGATGCCGATGACCCCCGTTCGCGCAGCGAGCACCCGCAACGGCTGCATGTTGCGGCGCGCGAGGACGAAAGCGAGCAACGCAACGAGGATCGCGCCGCTGGAGGCGAATAGCAGTATCTGATTGCGGTATGCGTGCAATAATCGCGTGCGTTCAGTCAGCAAGCGGCCGGAGATGATCTGCAGATCCTGCTTGCCGGCCAGGTCGTGCGCCGCAGCGGCGACGTAGATGAACGGCGTGCCATCCGCCGCACGCGTATGTTGAACGGCGCCGAGCGTGAGCGGAACGTCCACGGGCACAGGCCTCATGTCCGGCACCGCCCTGTGACCTGGATTCACCACAATAAGTGGCGTCTCGCCCGGAAAGCCCACGATCAGCAGTGATTCCGTATTGCCGAGCATGTTCGCGAAGAGATGGGGCTTGTCACGTATCAGCGCGCGCACGTCGACATCGTTCATTAGCGTGCGAAGCTGGTCCACTCTCGTCACCAGCGCCGCGTCGTCGCGCACCATCAGTTGCCGCTCCAGACCGCGGTACAGCAAGGTGCCGAGCAACGCCATCGCGAAAAATACGATGAGTGCGTATAACAACGCAAGCCGAGTGGTGAGCGAAAGTCGCTTCATGCTTCGTGCTCGAAACGGTATCCCACGCCGTGAACCGTATGGATCAGGCGAACCGGAAATGGGTCGTCGATCTTCTGACGCAACCGGCGCACAGCGACATCGACCACGTTGCTGTCGCTGTCGAAATTCATGTCCCATACGCGCGAAGCAATCAAGGCGCGCGACAGCACCTGACCTTGATGCTCCAGAAAGAACGCCAGCAGGTTGAATTCCTTGTTGGTGAGCGTAATGCGCACGCCGTCCCGCTCGACTCGCCGCTTCGGCACATCGACCCGCAGATCCCCTACTTCGAACACCTGTTCCTCCTGCTTTTGAGGCTGACCGCGCCGCAATATGATGCGGATGCGCGCCAGCAACTCGGCAAACGAGAAAGGTTTGACGAGATAATCGTCGGCGCCGAGGTCGAGGCCCTTCAGCCGGTCTTCGAGTGTGCCGCGCGCGCTCAGAAATAGCACCGGGGTCTTCGTGCGCGCACCGAGCTTCTTCATGACGGTCCAGCCATCCATCTCCGGCATCATGACGTCGAGCAGGATCAGGTCATAACCCATTTCCTGCGCGAGGTGCAGCCCGTCGATGCCGTTCGTGGCCACGTCCACCACATAGCCCGCTTCCGTCAAGCCGTTCTGAATGTATTCGCTGGTCTTGGCTTCGTCTTCAATGACGAGGATTTTCATAGCGTCCGATCCCTGCGCTTTTATGCGCGTGAGAGCCTCAATTGCCTTCGAATGCGATTCGTATGCCGAATGGCTCCACCGTTGCTTTCAACCAGGAGCGCAGCGCTGCGCGCGTCAATGATTTTGAGCCAGTTTTCGCCCCTATACCAGCGGGGCGTAATAGCAGTCTAAGCAGTGCGCTCGAACAGGAGCGTTACTCAATCATTACAGGGAAAT
Source organism: Paraburkholderia sp. (assembly GCF_035501035.1). Classification (GTDB taxonomy): domain Bacteria; phylum Pseudomonadota; class Gammaproteobacteria; order Burkholderiales; family Burkholderiaceae; genus Paraburkholderia. The sequence continues at coordinate 35,245 of NZ_DATJWR010000227.1, read as the reverse complement.
GACGAACGGCAGCGGGCCCCGCCCTGATATTTTTTGTAGTAGCCCGGTCACGCTCCTGTTTTGAAGAACCAACAGCCAGCCAACGATCACCAATGGTGTATCCGGCCAGCGTGAGTACGCGCTTGCGCGGAGTGCGATTCAACATCGGCACCGCACGTTCCTCCAATGACACAGATTAGGAATCCTTTATTGAAACTACGCAAGACTTGAGCACCCGCCACTGCTCGACCAGCGAGCCCGGGCGCACAACCGAGAGTGCCTTGCCCGTACCGAAACGATTGCCCGTCCGGTAGCGGCGGTAGCCCATTCAAGAATGGCAGACATGAAAATCTCCTGGATTCGAAAGCTTCGGACATGCGTGCCGGGGTGTGGATCACTTCGGCACGCATCGGATCGGGTGGGCGCTGAGTTGATAGCCGCTAGCTTAGGAACTCGCCGTCATTCGATCCAATACTTCATGCGCCCCTCTTCGAGACGAAAACGTCTGGCAACGCCCACGGTGGAGATATGCTTGCGCTTAGGTGAGCGTGCGAAATCGCTCGGAAATCGGGAGGACACGCCAATGGAATTTCGACAACTGCGGTACTTCTTCACTGTTGCGGAACATCTTTATGTCACGGTCGCAGCGAAGCGGCTCGGCATTGCCCAGCCGCCCCTGAGCCAGCAGATCCTGAAACTCGAAAGAGAACTAGAGACGAAGCTATTCATGCGATACCCCCACCGCGTGGTGTTGACGGAGGCCGGAGTCATCTTCAGAGAGCGCGCGCAGCGAGTACTGGACGAAGCGAACGATGCCTTCGAGCACGTAAAGAAGGCCGCCCGTGGCGAAAGTGGCCACCTCTCGTTCGGATTCGCGGGATCCACTGATTTCCATCCGTCGGTCGCTTCCACGCTACGGAAGTTCCGCCAGACTTACCCGGGCGTCGTCGTGAAGACAGAGGAAAGCAACAGCACGGCGCTTCTCGATAAAGTCACCGAGGGAAAGGTGGATTGCGCCATGGTGAGGCTGCCTCTGGAGTGTCGAGCGCGACTAACAGCGTCTCTGGCGGAAGAGGAGATGGTCGCGGTATTGCCCACCGGGCATCGGTTGAGCAGACAGCGAAGTGTGGAACTTGCCCAGCTCTCTGCGGATTCGTTCGTTCTGTTCCCTCGCTCGATCGGCCCGAATCTCTACGATTCGATCATCAGCGCCTGCCGCGCGGCCGGATACTCGCCGAGAGTGGAAATGGAATCGCCCCAACTGTCGTCGACTGTGAACATGGTCGCCGCGGGATTCGGCGTGACACTGATTCCAGCATCCATTCGCCAGATACATGCAACAGGCGTCACGTACAAAAAGGTCGTAGACCAGTCCCTGAAGACAACCATAGCCTTGATCTACCGACCCCGAGAGAAGTCCGTCACGGCTCGAAACTTTGTGGACGTCCTGCGCGTGGTGGCTCGAAAAACGGCGTGACGCGATCACCGGGCATGCCAGCCCTGCACCGCTTTCACCTGGTTCGCAACCGCCTCATTCGGGCTGCGGCGCTTGCTCCCGTGGCGGCGAAGCTCGCCCGCCCCGCTGATTAGCGTGACCGGCGCACGGTGAAGCAAACCAACGACGGCCACAGCGGGAGCATTGTGCGTGACGCGATGCTCGCAGCCGTCGAGCATCGCTTTGGCAACGCCCTCGTAGCACCAGCGCAAATCGAATGGATCGGATAACGGCTCGTGCTACATCGCCGAAAAGACTCGCGCCTTCGCTGTCGACATCGGCCTGAGGCCAGGTCCGGCCCGGACAGCCAGCATCGAGGAAGACGCGGCTATTCCAGAACGGATGCCACGATTGGATTGAAGCGGGAGCGTGCAGCGACCAGCTGCAGATGTGAACGATGCCAGTTGCGATTGGCGCTTTACGGCCTGTCTGAACATCGTTTTGGTGCCGACGGCGAGACTCGAACTCGCACAGCTTTCGCCACTACCCCCTCAAGATAGCGTGTCTACCAATTTCACCACGTCGGCACTACGTGCAATCCGGGACGCAATGGACCCCGTATCGCGGACAACCCTGTCAGCCAAGGCATAGACAGCACTCTGCAGCGTGCACCAAAAGCATGTTTGGATAAGAACCCGCATGCCTTTCTGCGCTACCCTCTCGAGATAGTGCGTCTACCCATTTCGCCAGCTGGGCTTGAAGGGTCGCCATTGTATCGACTCCTCTCGCGTTTTTGAAGGCCCTGCGCAAAGAATTTTTGAAACGTAGCGCCCCCGCCTCGAACTCCAGCGTGGAGCTCATCGCCAGCGTGCCTCAGTGTGCGACGCCCAACTGATTCGACCCCGGCCGCATTCCAGTAGCGCCTGTTCGCTCCACTCGCCAGATTCGCCTGCATCGAGACGCGCTTGGCGTGCACGCGCACACGCGCGTCGCGTAACGCAGGCACACGGTCAACAGCGTGTAGCCGCCAATGCTCGCGGCATTCAGGCTCCCTGCTTCGGTCAGCGCCTTGTGGCAAGCGCGCGCCGCGGCTTCTTCGCCGGCTTTGCAGCCTGGTGACGCGCCCGCTTGCTAGCGGCACCGGCGTGTTCGCGGATTGTCTCGATCAGCGCGCGCAGTCCAGCCGGCACGTGGCGGCGCCCGGGATAGTAGAGGCAAAGTCCGTCGAGCGGCGGCGTCCAGTCCTCCAGCACGCGCACGAGCGTGCCCGCCTCCAGATCCGCACGCACGTTCCACTCGGTCAGATACGTGAGGCCCAGGCCCGCCCGCGCCGCAGCGAGCATGAGTTCGGGTTCGTCGAGCGTCAATGCGCCTTCGCCATCCACGCGCACGGCCTGCCCGCGCCGTTCGAACTCCCATTGATAGATCTGCCCGCTCGGCATACGGCTGCGTATGCACCGATGTGACTTCAGGTCAGCGGGCGTACGCGGCGGTTCGTGCCTCGCGAAATATTCTGGACTGCCAACGACGGCGAAGCGCTGCCGATCGCCGAACGACACGGCGATCATGTCCTGCGGCACGATTTCCGCGAGTCGAATGCCGGCATCGTACCCTTCGACCACGATGTCGATGAGCCGCCCTTCCGTGACGAGATCGAGCTTCATCTCGGGATAGCGCTGCAAAAAGGCGATGAGAACCGGCATGACCTGTTTCGCCGCGCCCACCGAAGTGTTGATGCGCAGCGTGCCCGAAGGTACGTCGCGAAAGCTCCCTGCCTGGTCGAGTGCGTCGCGAATCGTCGACAGTGCGGGCGCAACCGTGCCAACGAACTGCGCGCCAGCCTCGGTCAACGCGACGCTGCGCGTGGTGCGATTGAAAAGCCGCACGCCGATGCGCGCTTCGAGCGCCGCCACCGCATGGCTGAGTGCCGAAGTCGACACACTCAATTCGTCCGCCGCCGCGCGGAAGCTGCGGTGGCGCGCAACGGCCAGCACGGCTTCGAGTTCCACCAGGCCTGATGTTTTCATTGTCCGAAATCACTCAACAAGTCATCCGTCATTGTATGGCTAGTCAACGCAATGCCGTCGGTCTATCGTGAGCCATCAGCCATGTTTACTGGAGCAGCCATGCAGATCATCGACAGGATCTATATCGACGGCGCGTTCGTCACGCCGCACGGCGAGGAATACTTCGAGCTGTTCAACCCCGCCTCCGAAGCCGTGATCGGCCGGGTGCGCCTTGCCGATGAAGCGGACGCGAATGCGGCCATTGCAGCCGCGAAGCGTGCGTTCCCGGCGTTCTCGCGTACCACGAAGCAGGAGCGCATCGACATGCTCATGCGGCTGCACGAGGCCGTCGCCGCCAGCGAGGACGCGCTCTTCGAGGCGATCGTCGAGGAGTACGGCGCGCCAGTCTCGCGCGGTCGCTGGATGGCCAAGCACGCAGCCAGCGTGCTGGGCGACGCGGCGAAGGTGCTGGACGGCTACGCGTTCACGCGGCGCGCCGGTACTGCCGAGGTGACCATGCAGCCGCTTGGCGTCGCGGGCCTCATCACGCCCTGGAACAGCGACGCGGGCTTCATCTGCGGCAAGCTCGCGGCCGCCCTCGCCGCGGGCTGCACGGCCGTCATCAAGCCGAGCGAGCTGAGCGCGATGCAGACGCGCATCGTGACCGAAGCACTGCATTCGGCCGGCTTGCCGCCGGGCGTTTTCAATATCGTCACGGGCCGCGGCGACACTGTAGGCGCACGCATCGCCGCGCATCCCGACGTCGCCAAGCTTTCGTTCACGGGCTCGACCGCAGTTGGCAAGACGATTCTGCGCACGGCGGCCGAAACGCTCAAGCGCGTGACGCTCGAACTCGGCGGCAAGTCGCCCGTCATCGTGCTCGACGACGCGAATTTCGACGAAGCCGCAGCGCTTGCGCTGCAGGCGGGCTTCATGAACAGTGGGCAGGCATGCATTGCGGGCACGCGCATTCTGGTGCCGCAATCGCGGCTCGCGGCCTTCGAAGCGAGCGTCGTGGCCGCCATTGCGGACATTCGGGCAGGTGACCCACGCGATGCGCGCACGAGCATTGGGCCGATGGTGAGCCAGAAGCAGTGGGACCGTGTGCAGCGTTACATCCGCATCGGCACCGACGAAGGCGCACGCCTGATTGCGGGTGGCGCGGGGCGCCCCGAGGGCGTCGACTCGGGCTGGTTCGTGCGTCCCACCGTCTTTAGCGGCGTAACGAACGACATGACCATCGCGCGCGAGGAAATCTTCGGGCCGGTGCTTTCGATCATCGCGTATCGCGATACCGAACACGCCATCGAAATCGCCAACGACACGAATTACGGGCTGCAGGCCTATGTGCTCTCGCGTGATCTCGGGCGCGCGCGCCGCGTGGCCGCGCAGATCGAAGCAGGCCGCGTGCTGGTCAACACGCTCGCACACGAGCCCGCTGCGCCGTTCGGCGGCTTCAAGCAGTCGGGTATCGGGCGCGAGTATGGCGTCTACGGCCTCGAAGCATTTCTCGAGCCAAAGTCGACGCTGGGCGTGTTGTAAAGCGTCTGCGTGCGAGCGACGCATCAATACAAACGCCCCGGCTGCCGGGGCGTTGAATGCACCTACGCGTGTGCCATCAGTACATCAACAGCACATCAAAAGGTCTGCCAGTCGTCATCGGAAGTTGCCACGGCCGGCTCGCGGCGCTCGGTCTTTTGCGCGGGCACCGTGCTCGCTCGCGCGACAGCCGGCGCTCGCTTCGACGTTGCGGTGCGCTTGATCGTTGCGCCCGCAACTTTCTGTACCACAACCCCGGTTGCAGGCCGCCCTGCCGCGCCGATATTGAACACCGAAACGAGCTCGCGCAACGCTGCTGCCTGCGTGGACATCGACTGCGCAGCCGCCGATGCCTCTTCCACGAGCGCGGCGTTCTGCTGCGTGACCTCGTCCATCTGCGTCACGGCCTGATTGACCTGCTCGATGCCGGTGCGCTGCTCGCCCGAGGCCGCCGAAATTTCGTTCATCAGATCGGCCACGCGCTTGACCGACTGCACGATCTCGCCCATCGTGCGGCCCGCGTCGTCCACGAGCGCCGTGCCGTTGTTCACGCGCTCGACCGATACGCTGATGAGCTCCTTGATCTCGCGCGCCGCCGTCGCACTGCGCTGCGCGAGCGTGCGCACTTCGCCGGCCACGACCGCGAAGCCGCGTCCCTGCTCGCCCGCGCGCGCCGCTTCCACCGCCGCGTTGAGCGCAAGAATGTTCGTCTGGAACGCAATGCCCTCGATCACCGAGATGATCTGCGCCACCTGCTCGGAGCTGCTGGCGATTTCGCGCATCGTATCGACCACGCGGCCCACCACCTCGCCACCGCGCGTCGCCGTTTGAGAGGCCTGGCCCGCCAGCGTGTTGCCTTGCGTGGCGTTGTCGGCGTTCTGCTTGACGGTCGCCGTGAGCTCTTCCATGCTCGCGGCCGTTTCTTCGAGCGAAGCGGCTTGCTCTTCGGTGCGCTGGCTCAGATCGGTATTGCCGGCCGCGATCTGCGCGGACGCCGTGGCGATGCCTTCGCTGCCCGTGCGCACGCGGCCCACGAGATCGACGAGACGCTCGTTCATGTGGCGCAGCGCGCCGAGCAACTGGCTCGCTTCGTCGCTGCCGTGCACGTCGATGCGCGCGGTCAGATCGCCGCGGGCAACCGTCTCGGCCACTTCCACCGCACGCGCGATCGGCACGGTGATCGAACGCGTGATGAACAGCGCAATCGCCGCACCGAATACCATGGCAATCACGATGAGGCCGACCGTCCACGCGAGCGCGCTTTCATACGCCGCCTTCGCCGCCGCGACTTCCGCAGTCGAGCCGTTGTGATTGAGGGTCACGTCTTGATTGATGAGATCCATCACGGCTTGAAACGTTTGCGCCGAGGCGTTCGAAAGCGACGCGCGCGCATCGGCTGAACCACCATCTGCCGAACTGGCGAGCGCGTCGATCTTCTTGTCGTCGTCCAGATAATGCGACCACGCTGTGCCGATCGAATCGAACAGACGGCGCTCTTCCGCCGAGGAAACGAGCTTCGAATAAGCGTCGAGCGTCGTGCCGAACTGGCCGATCATCTGCGCGTGCCGGTCGTGCAGCGAGGCCTTCTCGCTCGCGTCGGCGGCGAGCAGCATGCGCAGTGAAGTGCGCCGCACGTCTTGAGCGATGTTGCGCATGTTGCCGAGCGTCTCGATGCTCGGCAGCCAGTTGTCACCAATCTCGCGCGTGCCGTCGAAGATGCGGGAGGATTGAACGAGCCCGATACCGCCGACTGCGGCGAGCAGGAGCAGCACAATGGCAAAGCCCGCGCCGAGGCGCGGGCCAATCTTGATTCGGGTAAGGAATGACATGAGTACGCCGTAGTGAGAGGTCGACTGTATGTCGACCACGGCGCGGAAAAATTGAGTCACTGTTGCAAATATGACAACACGTAAGCAAGACGCGTCATCCAGGTGCAGAGCGAGCCGGCGTGCACTTTTCAAGCCGTCTGCCCGCCATGCATCGTGCGTCTCGATCACGCGCACGAACGATCGATCCGGCAATTACTCAGCATGCCTTTTCATATGAAGATTCCACCGCGCGCTCATGCCAGCGTTTTCGAAACGCGCCCGCCTCCCCTCAAATCTGCGCAGCCAATGCCCCGACTTTCGCGATCGCCGCGTCGCGCTGCGCCGGGCTTGCGTGCGTCGCGCCCGTGAGATACGTCGCCACCAGGATCGGCGCGCGCCCGGTGGGCCAGATGATGGCGATATCGTTCGCCGTGCCCCGGTCGCCCGTGCCCGTCTTGTCGCCCACGCGCCAGTCCTTCGGCAAGCCCGCGCGCAAGCGCGCGTCGCCCGTCTGGTTGGCGACGAGCCACGCAATGAGCTGCTCGCGCGAAGCCGCCGCAAGTTGCTTGCCGAGCAACAGATCGCGCATGTCGGCGAGCATCGCGGCAGGCGTGGTCGTATCGCGCGGGTCTCCTTCTACCGCTTCGTTGAGCGTCGGCTCGTTGCGATCGAGCCGCGTCACTGTGTCGCCCAGGCTGCGTGCGAAGGTCGTGACCGCCGCAGGCCCACCGATGCTCTCGAGCAGCAGATTGGCCGCCGTGTTGTCGCTGTGCGTGAGCGCGGCTTCGCACAGCCCGGCCACCGTCATGCCGTCGCGGCCCGCGTGCGGACCGCTCACCGGCGACCAGGCGACGACCTGTGCGGGCGAATACACGATCCTGCGCGCGAGATCCTCGTCGCCCCGGTCCTTGCGCGCCAACACCGCCGAGGCCAGCAGGAACTTGAACGTGCTGCACATCGGAAAACGTTCGTGCATGCGCCAGCCTCGAGCCTGGCCGCCAGCCGTGTCGAGTATCGCCACGCCGAGCCGCCCGCCCACCTGCGCCTCGATTGCCGCAAGCTGCTTTTCGAGTGCGCCGGCCGGCGCCGCGTCCCGTTGCGGCGACGCCACCGCCCCCGCAGCAAACGCCCGAGCTGCAACGCCAGCTATTGCGCCGCCCAACATCGTCATCGTGAATCTACGTCGCGTGATCATGACCTCTCCCTGAAGAGCCGCCACTATGGCTTGTTCGCAACGCCGTGGCAAACGATGATAAATTGCGCCACTCCCCAGAAAATCTTATGGCTCCATCATGCGACCGTATCTGCCCCTCAATGCGTTGCGCGCCTTCGAATCGGCAGCGCGGCATCTGAGCTTCACGCGCGCTGCCGTGGAGCTCAACGTCACGCAGGCGGCCGTGAGCCAGCAGGTGAGGATGCTCGAAGAGCGCCTCGGCGCGACGTTGTTCAAGCGCCTGCCGCGCGGCCTCGCGATCACCGACGAAGGCCTCGCGCTACGCCCCGTGCTCAGCGACGCATTCGACCGCATCGAGGCTGTGCTGCGGCAGTTCGAAGGCGGTCACTTTCACGAGGTGCTGACCGTGGGTGCCGTGGGAACCTTCGCGGTGGGCTGGCTGATGCCGCGCCTGAAGTCGTTCCACGAAGCCCATCCGTTCGTCGAGCTGCGCATCATGACGAACAACAATCTGGTCGATCTCGCCGCGGAAGGCCTCGACTTCGCCATACGGTTCGGCGACGGCACCTGGCCGGGCTCGCGCGCCGCGAAGCTGTTCGATGCGCCCCTCTGCGCGCTCTGCACGCCCGAAATCGCGCAGCGCGTGCGCACGCCCGCCGATCTCGCCAACGAAAAGCTGCTGCGCTCGTATCGCGCCGACGACTGGGCGCTCTGGTTCGAAGCCGCCGGACTTGCGCCACGCCCCGTGCGCGGGCCCGTGTTCGACTCGTCGCGGCTGATGGTGGAGGCCGCGATACAAGGCGCCGGCATCGCGCTCGCGCCCGCTTCGATGTTCGAACGCGACCTCGCCGCGGGCCGGCTCGTGCAGCCGTTCGAGATCGAGGTGCAGGCGGGCAGCTACTGGCTCACATCGCAAAAGGGAAAAGCCGCGACGCCGGCCATGCGCGCGTTCGACCAGTGGATCGTGAAGGAAGCGCAGGCCGGCGCGCCCGATCCGCTGCCTTGACGAAACCGCCGCCACGCCCGGCGACCTAATTCAGCGCTAATCCTTCCCCCTTACGATGGCAGGCATTGAATCGTCAACGGGGAAGAATCATGAAACGCTCACGTATTGCACGCCTCGCGCTGCCGCTCGGCGTCGTCGCCGTGGCGCTGGCCGGCTGCGCCGCCATCCCGCCCACCGGCCCATCCGTCGTCGCGCTGCCGCCCAGCGGCAAGCCGCTGAGCGAGTTCCAGCAGGAGGACTACGCCTGTCGCGACTACGCGTTCCGCGCGGACAACGCTGGCCAGGCCTCGCAAGGCGCCCTGCAATCGGGTGCCGGCAGTACCGCCATCGGCACCGTGGGCGGCGCGGCCGCGGGGGCGCTGCTCGGCGCAGCGGCGGGCAATGCCGGCGTGGGCGCCGCGATCGGCGCGGGCGCGGGGCTGCTGCTCGGTAGCGCTGTCGGCGCGAATAACGCGCAGGCGTCGTCGGCCGGTCTGCAGGCGCGGTACGACGCCGCATACTCGCAATGCATGGCGTCGAAAGGCAACCACATCGCGCCGCCCACCGTCTATGCCACGACGCCTGTCTATGCCGCGCCGCCCGTGGTTTATGCGCCGCCGCCCGTCTGGGGCTATCCGGCGCGCTTCGGCAGTTATTGGACCTGGTGATCACTGGCAGCGGCAACCGGCGCCATCGCCGTTGCCGCTGCCGGGAGAACCCGCCATTGCGCGTCGTGAAGCGATTGCGCAATGGCGACGCAAATCGCCCCTTCGCTTTTCCCTCGTTTCCCCAACTCCCACGCGAAACACGCGCGGTATCCACATCGGACACCGCGCTTTCCACTTTCACCTTGCGATGAAGGTATCGATGCGCCCAGCCAGTTGATACGGATACTGGTACATCATCGCGTGGCCGCCGTTGTTCACTTCCACCAGCGTGGCATAGGGCAGCGCATGGCTCAGCAGCACCGCATTGCGCGGCCACAGCACCTGGTCGTTCGTGCCGGCGAGCACGAGCGTCGGAACCGTCACGCGATCGAGTTGCCTGAGCGCCCGGCTGTCCTGCTTCCAGCGCTGCATCAGCGTCTCCTGCGCGCGCGTCACGTTGGCGGGAACGGCCGGTTCGGCGTAGCCCGCCGGCGTGAACATGTCGTCGAGAAAGCACGATTGCGCGCTCTCTACCGCAGAAGGCGGGAACAGCGCCGCCATCACGCGCTCGAAATGCCCGTCGCCGCTTCCCGACAAGACTTCGTTGACACTGGCCGTCGGCAGCGCGGCGCGCGGACCGGGCGGCACCGACGAAAGCAGCACGAGCTTCGAAACCAGATCGGGCTCATCGATCGCAAGCTGCTGGGCAACGATTCCGCCCATCGACCAACCCAGCACCGTGACGTGCTTCAGATTCAGGCCGCGAATCAGGGCGGCGGTATCGCCCGCGAGATCGCGCGCGGTGTAGCTCGCGTTGTGCGCCTGAGACTGCCCGATGCCGCGATTGTCGAAGACGATCACCTCGTGATGCTTCGCCAGCGCCGCAAGAAAGTAGGCATTCCATTCAGCCACGGTCGCCCGGTAGCCGGTGATGAGCACGATCGGGCTGCCATGACCGAAGCGGAAATAGCCGATCGATCCATTCGGCGTACTGAGCACTTCTTCCTTCAACGCACCGTCACGATCGGGCCGGGGCGCAACGCTCGAACATTGCATGTCTTCGTGCCACGCAACCGGCTTCGCTTCCGTAACAGAACACGCCTGCGCGATGAGCAAACCCGCGCAAACCAGCAAGCGCGCGGAACGGCGCAAACGGTGACGCATACCGCGCGCGGGCCGGCCGCCCGTTACCGCCGCCTTCTCGTGCTTGCGATGAATAGGCATCATGGTTGAGTCCCCCAGGTCGATGCATTCGATGCCTGCGAGCGTAGCGCGCCGAATGTTAGCGCGAGATGAGCACAGGCCGCGCCGTCGCTTCACCGTGCCGGGCTAATTTTCCACTCATTCTGCCGGGTGAAGATACGTCCATGGATCACGCACAGCGCGAACACACGCTGTCGTGCCTCACCGTTCGACTTCGCAGAGACACCCGAAATGATCACGAAGATTCTCGTCGCGGTAAGCGAAACCTCAGCCGACACCGTTCTCGAATCGGCCATCGAGGTCGCCCGAACTTACGGTGCGCGTGTGATAGCGCTGCACGTGGTCGATCCCACGCCGTGCTTCACAGCGGCGGCCGATTTCGACTGCGCGCTCATACTCGACATCCTCGAAGCCAACGGACGCGATACGGTCCGGCGCATTGCGGACGTACTGGACGCCGCCGCCTGCCCCGCTGAAACGCGCATGCTCACACTGCCGGTGGCGAGCATGAACGTGGGCCGCGCAATTGCTTCGCTGGCCGATGAAGCCGGCGCCGACCTGATCGTCGTCGGCGCGCGCAAGCCGCGCTGGCCGTGGTGGCTGGCCGAGGACGTCGCCGCGGACGTGCGGCGCGGCACCGACACGCCGATCCAGGTCGTGCCGCGCGAGCCCGCGACTGCGCGAATGTGCGAGCGTGGTGGCGTGCCTGCCGCGCGCAAGCTCTCGCGCGCGGCGTAGTTCGTGCCCACGCAGGAAACGAACGCGAAACGCAAGGAGATCGAGTCGGCACTGATGCTCATGCTGAAAAAGTCGAGCGAGAAGATACGGCGTGCGTGAGCACGGCGCTCACAGCGCAACGCGTGCGAGAACGAACTCGCCGAGCAAGCGGACGCCTATCGCAACATCTATAGCATCGTCGCGAGGCGCGCCGCCTGATCGATCGCGCGCGCGCAGCGCGTCGAGTTCGGCGGCGAAATCCGCGCCGCCTATCACCTTCGGCTTCGCGCCGCGTGCAAGCAGTTCGTCGTAGAGCGTGCGGTTCGAATGCTGGCCCGCGCACAGCACGACATGATCGACGGCGAGCAAGTGCGGCTTGCCGTCGACGCTGTAGTGCAGGCCTTCGTCGTCGATCGCGTCGTAGGTCGCGCCCGGGATCATCATCGCGCCCGCTTTGCGCAGCTTCGCTTTCAGGATCCACCCTGTCGATTTACCGAGGCCTTTGCCCAGCGGTTCCGTCTTGCGCTGGAACATGTGGACACTGCGGCGCGGCGCGCCATGGCCTTCCATGCGCGTGATGCCGCCGTCGCGCGCGTTGGCCGGATCGACGCCCCATGCACGGAAAAACACGCCACGGTCCAGCGATTCCCGCGCGTCGCCCAGCAGATACTCGGCCACGTCGAAGCCGATGCCGCCCGCGCCGATGATGGCCGCCCGCTCGCCCACCTCGACCTTGCCAGCCAGCACGTCGATATACGACACCACCTTGGGATGATCGATGCCGGCGATATCGGGCACGCGCGGGGTGACGCCCGTGGCGATGACAATCTCGTCGAATGCAACGCCCGCGAGTTCATCGGCGCTCGCGGCCTGCCCGAGACGCAACGTTACGCCCAGACGCTTCAGCCGCACCTCGAAATAGCGCAGCATCTCGTGGAATTCGGCCTTGCCCGGCACGACCTTCGCGAGATTGAGCTGGCCGCCCAGTTGCGCTTCAGCTTCGAACAGCGTGAGCGCGTGCCCGCGCTCGGCGGCATGAATCGCGAACGCCATGCCGGCCGGCCCGCCGCCCACCACGGCAATGCGCTTCGCGTGACGGGCCTTGCCCGTCGCGAACTCGATCTCGCGGCCGGCGCGCGGATTGACGAGGCAAGTCGCCGTGCGTTCCGTGAAGATGCGATCGAGGCACGCCTGATTGCAGCCGATGCAGGTGTTGATCTCGTCGGCAATGCCGAGCCGCGTCTTCTGCGCGAAGTCGGGATCGGCGAGCAGCGGACGCGCCATCGAAACGAGATCGGCCACGCCCGAGGCGATCAATGCCTCCGCCACGTCAGGCATGTTGATGCGGTTCGACGCCATCACCGGGATCGACACCGCCTCCTTCACGTTGCGGATCGCGTCGCGCCAGGCCGCGCGCGGCACGCAAGCCGCGATCGTCGGCACCGCCGATTCGTGCCAGCCCACGCCCGTGTTGATGAGGTCCGCCCCGGCCGCTTCGATCTCTTTCGCGAACGCCGCGATCTCGGCGCCGCTCATGCCGCCCTCCACGAGGTCGATCGACGAGATGCGATAGATCAGCATCGGCTCGCGCCCCATGCGCGCGCGCACTTCACGCACGATGTCGAGCGGGAACCGGATGCGGCCTTCGAAGCTACCGCCGTACTCATCGTCGCGCTGGTTGGTCGAGGCGGCCGTGAACTCGTTGATGAGATAGCCCTCGGAGCCCATGATCTCGACGCCGTCGTAACCGGCGAGAACCGCCAGCGCCGCCGTATTGGCGAAATCGGCGACGCACGCGCGCACTTCTTGCGTGCTCAGCGCGCGCGGGGCATACGCGTTGATTCTCGCCTTGGCGGCCGTTGGCGCCACGCACTCGGGCACCTTCGCATAGCGGCCCGCGTGCAGGATCTGCAGCACGATTTTTCCACCGGCTTCGTGTACGGCGCGCGTGACGACGCGATGCTCGTCGAGCTGCTCCGCGCGATTGAAGAGGGGGCCGCCCGCCTCCATCACGCCTTCGGGATTCGGCGCAAACCCGCCGCTCAGGATCAGGCCGATTTCCCCGGCCGCCCGCGCCGCATAGAACGCGGCGAGACGCTCATGCGGACGGTCGAGCGTTTCGAGCCGCGTGTGCATGGCGCCCATCACCATGCGGTTGGGCAGCACCGTCGAGCCGACGGTAAGCGGGGTCAAAAGCCTGTGGAAGGTCGCCATGGGGATGTCCCTCGATGTTCTTTCGATGTTCTCGCGCGTCGTTTCCACACTCTAGGTGAGCGCCGAATTTGCGTCAATATCTTGACATATATTGGGGGTAGGAGAAGGCGTACTGCCCATATCGACGCACCATTGACTTCCGGCCAATATTTTCGTATCAGGTATTTGTCTCATTGCCCGCCGCACGAGCGCGGCGACCGAAGCAGGCGCCCATGACCCAGAACGACCCTACGTACGATCAATCCGTCTCGTCCATCCACAACCGGCTGTTCTTCCGGCTGTTCCAGGCGGGCAACACGCTCGACAGACAGACGACGCGAGCGCTCGGCATCACGACCGTGCAGTGGTCGGTGCTTGGCGCGCTTTCGCGTCCGCAGGTCGCGCAGGGCATGTCGTTTTCCGAACTCGCGGACTATCTCGTGGTGAGCCGGCAGAGTCTCGATGGCGTGCTCAAGCGCCTCGAGCGCGACGAGCACGTGCTGCGCGTGACCGATACCGTCGACAGGCGCGCGAAAAAAGTCGTCCTCACCGAGAAGGGCAAGGTGTTCTGGGACAGCCTCCAGCCGAAGATCTACGAGTTCTACCGCCAGGCGCTCGCGAGTTTTCGCTTCGACGACAAGGTTTCGCTCGTTCACTTCCTGAATCAGCTCAACAAGGGCATGAACGATATCGATCTCGGCGCGCCGCCGGCCAATGGCGATCTGGACGACCCCACGCAGCGCACCGAGGTGTGATCGCGCGCTCGCCCAGTTGCCCTCGCAACTCTTGCGGCAGGCGCGCGAGCCGCCGCGTTAGCTTAGAAGCCTTCGAGCACGATCTTGCCGCGCGAACGGTTGGTTTCCAGGAGTTCGTGGGCGCGGCGCAGATTCGTCGCGTTGATGGTCCCGAAGCGCTCGTTGAGCGTCGTGCGCAACACGCCTTCGTCGATGAGCGAAGCCACGCGATCGAGCAGGCGATGCTGGCGAATCTGGTCCTTCGTCGAGAACATCGAGCGCGTGTACATGAACTCCCAGTGCAGCGCCACGCTCTTCGTCTTGAGCTTGCGGAAGTCGAACAGCTCCGGGTCATCGATCAGCGCAATGTGGCCTTGCGGATTGATCGACGCGACGATCTCGTCGAAATGGCGATCGGTCTGGTTGAGGCTCGCGACATAATCGACGCCATCCATGCCGATGCGTTTCAACTCCTGCGATATCGGCTTCGTATGATCGATTACGTGGTGCGCGCCCAGTTCGCCAACCCACTGCGAAGTCTCGGGCCGCGACGCGGTGCCGATCACGGTCAGGCCCGTGAGCTTGCGCGCCAGTTGCACGAGAATCGAGCCCACGCCGCCAGCCGCGCCGATCACGAGCAGCGAGTCGCCCGAAGGCGCCGCGCCCTCCGGTACGTTGAGGCGGTCGAACAGCAGTTCCCACGCCGTGATGGTGGTGAGCGGCAAAGCGGCCGCCTCGGCGAAGCTCAGCGTCTGCGGCATGTGGCCCACAATGCGCTCGTCCACCACGTGCAGTTCGCTGTTGGTGCCCGGGCGCAGCAGCGAGCCCGCATACCAGACGCGCTCGCCAGGCTTGAACAGCGTCACGTCCTTGCCGACGGCCCGCACGACGCCGCTCGCATCCCAGCCGATCACCTTCGGCTGCCCCTCTTCGGGCGCCATCCTCGCGCGCACCTTCACGTCGACCGGATTGACCGATACCGCGTGCACTTCGACGAGCAGATCGCGTGGGCCCGGCTGCGGGTCGGGCAGTTCGAGATCGATCAGCGATTCGGGGTCGTTGATCGGAAGATTACGGTAGTAGCCAATCGCTTTCATCGTGAATACCTCCAGACAATCAATTTGCGGGAAGCCGGTTGCATCTGGTTCGCTAGCGCAACGCGGCGGTGCTCTGCGCGAGCGGCTCGAAGTGGTACAGGTCGGGGTCGGCCGAGAAGTACGGCCATAGCGTGTGCAGGAAGGCCCGAAAATCGCCGTGCATCATGAACGCGCTTTGTGAGTCGAGCGAGTTCCACTCGACCTCCAGCACATAGCAGCCCTCGTCTTCGCACTGCGGTCCGAGCCGATGCCCCCGGTAGCCCGGCTTGTTCGTGAGCAGCGGGCACACGCGCTGCCATGCCGCCTCGAAATGCAAAATCTTGTCTGCTCTCAGATAGAAGCGGGCAATTGCGACGATCATCCGGGCCTCCTTGCCAGCTCGAGCCGTTCGTGTTGGGAGCCATGATCGGCCAACGGCCACGCCCCGCATAGCGGCAAACTGCGAATTCAGCTTCAAAGACGCGTTGAAGATCGGGCGGCGTCGCTCGCGCGTGATTTCGCGGCTGCAGTTCGCGGCCAAAAACCGGGAAGGCGGGAAAGGCGAAGCAGCAGGTGCGCCCCGAAACGGCTCGGGCCGGGTTTCGAATCGCCCTTCAGGCCAGATGCGCCGCAATGCGATCGCGTAACCAGTCGCGCAATGCATTGACCGTCGGCGAGAGCATCGTGCGATGCGCGCAGACGAGGTGCAGCGGCGCGTCCTCGCCCTGAAATGCGTCGAGTGCGGTTTCGAGGCGTCCCGCCTTGATGTCGGCCAGCACGTCGAGGCGCGACTTGTACGCGATGCCGTGGCCCGCCACCGCCCAGCGGCGCACGAGTTCGCCGTCGTCACTGGTGCGATCGCCGTGCACGCTCACCACGGTCGCGTCCTCGCCGCGGTAGAAGGTCCAGCGGTCGTGCAGCATGTCGCTCAGCGCGAAGCGCAGGCAGTTGTGGCGCGTGAGGTCCGCGGGCGCCTCGGGGCGACCGTGGCGCGCGAAATAGCTGGGCGCGGCGCACAGCACGCGCCGGTTCTCGGGCGCGAGCGGCAGCGCCACGAGCGAGGAGTCTTCCGGCACGCCGTAGCGAATCGCCATGGCGATCGGCGAGCGGAACATGTCGGTCACGCGGTCGCCGATGTGCACCTGCAACGACACCGCCTGATGCTGTGCCTGGAATTCGTCGAGCCAGGCGGCGAGCACGTTGCGCCCGAGGTCGGAGGGAATCGACAGCGACACCGTGCCGCCAATCATCTTGCGGCCGTGCGCCACGGCATTCTGCCCGGCCTCCACCTGCTCCATGATGTTGCGCGCGTATTCGAGGTAGCGCTCCCCGTCCGGCGTAAGGCGCAGGCTGCGCGTGGAGCGCGCGAGCAGGCGCGTGCCGAGCTCGCTTTCGAGCCGCTTGAGCCCCACGCTCGCCACGGCAGGCGTGAGATCGAGCTGGCGCGCGGCAGCCGAAAGGCTTCCGTTATCCGCCGCGCTGATAAAGATGACGAGGTCTTCCAGTCTGATCATGTATCGTCGCGTGTCGATGGGCCATGGACGTTGGGCCGCGGGCGTTGGGCCAGCGGGCGCCATCCGCCCACACGCTGTGCTCAAGGAGTAAGCGCACTGTACACGAAGCCGCCGGGTAAGCGGCGCGGCCCAGGGCCCTTCGCGCCCCGAAAAAGGACAGGGCACGGCTCCGATTGGGTCGTCGAACAAGGTTTGTCTTCCCGTGCAACGGTTCCTATACTCCCCAGCACGAGAACCTGCCCAGGTGCGCCATGCCATATCGCCTCGCCGCTTGCACTCCTGGCCGGCGAGGCCGCCTCGCCGTTCGGTGCGCCACCGGCTTGCACAGGAGTACGATGCAATGCTGAACTACCCCGCCGCCTATCAGTCGACAAAAGGCTCCGCGCTCGACGTGGACCAGGCCTTCTACCGCCGCATCGCCGAGAAGCAGGACCAGCGCGAGCTGATCGAGTCGATCGTCGTACCGATACGCTCGGGTCGGGCCTGGACTGTGGCCGCCGGCCACATCTTCCGGATCGTGACGATAGAAGGTCCGCAGGTGGCCGACCTCAACTTGTGGAACCGGCAGAATCCGCGCGAGCGCATGTGGGCTTCGCGCACGCGCCAGCTACAGCAGGCGCACGTGAGCACGTTCGACCGCCTGTGGTCCACGCTGCCTTTCCTGCGCCCGATGGTCACCATCACGGACGATAGCCTGGCCGGCTACGGCGTCGACGAGCACGGCGGGCGTGTGCACGACCTGCTCGGCACGCGCTGCGACCCGTACGTGAACCGCATGCTGACCGGCGAGGACTTCCACTTCCATTGCCACTCGAACCTCACGCGCGCCATCGCGCCATACGGGCTCACCGAGTACGACGTGCATGACGTGCTCAACGTATTCCAGTGCACCGGCCTGAATCTGGAGGACAAGTACTTCATGAAGGCGTGCCCCGCGAAGAAGGGCGACTACCTCGAGTTCTTCGCGGAGATCGATTTGCTGTGCGCGCTTTCGACGTGCCCCGGCGGCGATCTTTCGGTGCCGATGTGGGGACCCGACGCTCGCGACCCGCTCGAGGTCTGCCGGCCTCTCGGCGTCGAAGTCTACCGGCTTGCGCCGGATCTGCTCGCGGGCTGGTCGTCGCCGCCCGTCGCGCAGTATCGCGGGCTGCACGGCATGACGCTGCAACAGCCGGACTGGACGCGCCGCGACTGACCTCAGCTGGCCGGCAAGCGAAAAACGCTATCGGGCCATGCGCGCTCGCAACGCGTGCCCGCATGGCCCGACGGATCGCAGCGGCTGAACGCTTACTGCTGCTTTTCTACCTTCTTCGGCTTCGGCGGCGACTCGACTTTCGCGTACTGGAATGCCGGCGTCGCCTTCAGCGCCTCCTTGGTTGCGCCGGGCAGATAGAGATTGCCCTGACGCACATCGAGCGATGCGATCGGCACCGCGACATCATGCGTGCCAACGCCGAGGAAGCCGCCCGCCGAAACGATCGCTGCGGATACTGAACCGTCCGGCGCCACGATCAGGTCGCGCACCGTGCCGATTTTCGCGTTGTCGTCGTTATAAACGGGCTTGCCGAGCACGCTCTTCTTCACGCTCCAACCTTCGAGCAGTGCCTGCGACTGCTCGACCGATACGCTCAAGGGCTGCGAGCCCGCAATCTGGGCATTCGCACTGGCACTGACCACCACGGCGCTGAATGCGGCCACGGTCAATATTGTCTTACGCAAAGGCATTTCGTTTGCTCCTCACTCCAGGTTGGTTTGCCGGCTGCCGGCGATTTCGCAAGCGCAGTGCCATATTAGCCAGTACGGCGCGAATTTGCGCTGAAGCGGCCTGCGTGCTCACGCCCTGACGCCCTCAAACGCCGATCTCGCAACGCTTGACGCACTGGGTACCGAAGCGTCTATGACATTCGCACGATTTCCGACGTTGCGCGTCACGACATTTGCGCCCGAAGAAGAACGCGTGCCAGCATTCGCTGATTTCGTTCGCGGCGAAAGGGGTAATCTGCGGGCTGCGGGTGGAAATCTGTCCGCCGGCGTTCAAAGCCATGGCGATTGCGGTCGAAGTGCGCGAAAGCGACAAGCTCGGATAGGTGTAGCGTGCTGCTCCTGCGATGTGCGCTCGTCCAGGCCGCACACGGTCTCTCGGCTATCGCAAGCGAGGGATCCGGCGAAACGCCCTTACTGAGCGAAAAGAGGCCCGACACAGCGTGCCGATCCTGGACAGTTTTGACCTGATACGGTCCGACGATGAGGATTCTCATGAAGCTGGAAGCGTTCGCGACGCCCGATGCTGTCATTGCCGAAGGCTCGTTCACGGTAGCGGCCGCCTGCCGTATCTCACGCTCGAGATCGCCGTCGTGATGCGCAAGGGCGAGAATCGTCGCGCACGACAGGCGGTGCGCGCCGCGATGAAACGCGTGGCGCAGCGCGTTACCTGAGGCCCGCATGCCGCACACGCCAACTGTGCTTTTCGGCGCGTTCGACCGCCACAACTTCGGCGACCTGCTGATCGCGCAGGTGGTGGCGCGCATGCTGCCGCGCCGCGAGTTGCTGTTCGCGGGGCTCGCCGCGCGCGACCCGCGTGGCGACGGCGGCCCAGCCACCGTTGCCCTCGCGCGCGTCGCGGCATTCGCGCGGGGCCGTGCCGTCGACGTGGTCCACGCGGGCGGCGAGCTGCTGACCTGCGACGCGTGGCAAGCGGCGGTGATGCTCGCCGCGCCGCAGCGCGTGCAGGCGCTCATTGCTGCCGAAGGCGAATGGCTGCGCCGCAGGCGCATGTGGGCACGCGCGCAACTCGGCTTCGCGTCGCTCGCGCCTTATGTGTTGCCGAAAGCCGCGTTGCCCGGCGTGCGCGTGAGGCATCTCGCGTTCAACGCCGTGGGCGGCGTCGATCTCGACACGTGCGACGCCGATCACCGCACGCACGTGCTAGCCGCCCTGCAATCTGCCGATTCGGTCACCGTGCGCGACCAGCAAACCCAGGCGTGGCTCGCACAATGGGGCGTCGATGCGCGCCTCATACCGGACCCGGCCGTGATGACGGTAGCGTTGTTCGGCACGACGATCCGCCGCCACGCTGCCAACCGCGCAATGCGCGAAGTTCGGCAAACGTTCCCTGGCGCTTACGCAGCGGTGCAGTTCAGCGCGGATTTCGGCGACGACGCAACACTCGATACGCTAGCCGCGCAGCTCGCGCGCGTGGCGCAGGCACATGGCATCGGCATTGTGTTGTTTCGGGCGGGCGCCGCGCCATGGCACGACGACCTCGCCGTGTACGAACGCGTTGCCGCGCGCCTGCGCAAGGCTGCGGTACGGGTATTCGTATTCGCGTCGCTGAACGTCTGGGACATCTGCGCGCTGATCGCGGGGTGCCGCGTCTATTGCGGCAGCAGTCTGCATGGACGCATCGTGGCGATGGCTTACGCGCTCGCGCGACTTAACATCAGTCATCCTGATCATTGCGCGCAGCCTGGCAAGCTATCGGCCTACCCGGCGACATGGGAACCCGAAGGCATTGCAGGCGCGGTGCGCGTGGAAGCATTGGCCGACGCTGTCGGCGCGGCATTGACTGTCGATCGCAAGTTGCTGCGCGACACGGCATACGCGCTCGCGCAGCGCTATCGGACTGAATTCGACACGCTTGCCACCCAGCTCGATTGAGGCCGCGGCCCGATACCGGAGGACGTGGCTCGAAGAGAGGCAGCACACACTACCCCTCATGCCCGCGCCGCTTCAGAAGCTATGCCGGATGCCCGCCATGAGCCCCAGTTGCCCCGCACCCGGCGCGGGCGTCGTGCCACCGCCGCCCTGGCTCACCGTGTAGGCGGCCTTCGCGCTGTTCCACAGGTAGGCGCCCTGCAGATAAACGGCGGAGCGCTTCGAGAGCAGATACGTGCTGCGCAGCGCTGCGATCGTGCCGCGCGTGTCGTTCTCGGCGTTGACGATGTGATACACGCCGCCGTCGACGATGAAGGCGGCCGTCACCGGATACTGCGCCGTGAGATAGAACTGGTCGGAGTGCACATTGGGCGTGGCGGAGGAGACCGTGTCGACGCGCCGCCCCAGCCAGCCGCCGCCGATGCGCAGCGGCCCAACCTGGCCGTAGCCGTTGAGCTGGATGCGCACGTCGGTATCGCCGGGATTGGTCAACGCGAACGTTGGCGTGCCGTCGAACAGGTTCGCCGAGGCGCCGGGGCCACCGCGTTGTTCGTCGTATGCGGCCGCGACACCGTAGCCGTTGCGATCGTAGCGCAGCATGGCCGACCATTCGCGGCACGACTGCGAGCTTCCCGGCACGGGCCCGGCGCAGGTGCCCTGGCCGGGCGAGTTGCCGGTTCCCGCCGAATCGCGCCCGAACGACCAGGTCGCGCCGAGCGTGAACCCCGCGTAGCTCCCCTTGTAGACGACCGTGTTGTCGCTGCGCGAACTCGGCAGGTACTGGTCGAACGAGGCCGTGCCACCGTAGATGTCAGGCCCGAGCAGATCGGCATCGGCGATGGCCCAGTACGTCATCGTGTATTGCCGCCCGAACGTCAGGCTGCCATACGGGCTGTTCAGGCCCACCCACGCCTGGCGGCCAAAGAGGCGCCCGCCCTGGTTCAAGGTGCCGCCGCGCATGTTGAAGCCGCTCTCCAGCGCGAAGAGGGTCGACCAGCCGCCGCCCAGGCCTTCGCTGCCGCGCATGCCCCAGCGCGATGGCATTTCGCCGGTGATGCCAGGCATGCGCACCACGCTGTCGCCGGCGGCGTTCGCGTGCGACACGTACTCGATGCCGGTATCGACGATGCCATACAGCGTCACGCTGCTCTGCGCGAACGCCGTTGCGCTCAGGCCGGCGCACGCCAGCCCCGCTGCGATCCGAAGTTTCATGATCTCCAGGTTCTCCTGATTTGCCGGTCAAGCGGATTCGCCGCCAGCCGGACGTTGTTATCGATCGGGTGCGCCATGGGCGGCCGCTAACCGCGCAGCCCCTGGCGCAATTTTTTAGTACTCTTGATTGATCAAGCGGAATAACCGAAGCAGGCTGTGCGAAGCCGCATGCAAGATGCGATGAAGTGAATCGGCGTCGCCGCCTGCCGGTCAGGGTAGCCGCGCGCGCCGCGGCGGCCTCCCTGACACGGTTACCTCCTCAAGCCCGGCGTTGCGCCGCGCCCTTCGGGATATGGCGGCCGACCATGGCGAGCGCGACCAGCACCACGGCCATGGCCGCACCGAGCATCGTCAGATAGCCGGCCGCGCCGCCCGCGGTAATGACCGCGGCTCCCGCGAACGCGCTGAGAATCGCACCCATGCGGCCGAACGCCAGCGCCGAGGCCGTGCCCGTCGCGCGCACGCTCGTCGGGTAGACGTAGGCGCAAAGTGCGTACATGGTCGATTGCACCGCGTTGACGAAGAGTCCGTGCACGCCGAGTCCCGTGATCAGCCAGGCGGTGTGCTGGGTCGCGCCCACGCCGAGGATCATCCAGGCGCTTGCCGCGCCGCCAGCGCAGCACAGCAGCAGCGGGCCGCGCGAGCCGAAGCGCGCAATCGCGAGCGCGCACAGCAGCGCACCGATCACACCGCCCAGGTTGTAGGCGCTCAGCCCGTAGCCCGCCAGCGCCACGCTCAGTCCTTCGCTCGTCAGCATGGCGGGCAGCCAGCTGAATGCGCTGTACACGGCGAGCAGGCACATGAAGAACGCCCCCCAGATCGCCAGCGTGTCGCGCGCGCGGCCGTCGCGAAAGAGCGCGGTGAAGCCCATGTGCTTCTCGGCGGTTTGCTCGCGCACGTCGGTGAAGATCGCTTCGGGCACAACCTGACGCGCCATGCGGCCGAGCAGCCGCACGAGCTCGGGCCAGCGGTGCGGGCGGCGCGCGAGAAAGCGCGGCGACTCGGGAAGCGCCACGAGCAACAGGAACGCGAGCAGCAGCGGCAACACCCCGCCCGCGAAGAACAGCCCGCGCCAGCCGTAGGGCGGCAGCACTTCCGCCGCGAAGAGGCCCGCCACCATGCCGCCGAGCGGCACGCACACGATCGTCGCCGTCACCGCGAACGTGCGAAAGCGTGCGGGCGTGAATTCGGCCGTCATCGTGGTCGCGCTGGGCAACGCGCCGCCAATGCCGAGGCCGGCGATGAAGCGCAGCGCGGCAATCGTCGCGATGTCCGGCGCGAGGCCGATCGCGCAGGTGGCCGAGCCGAACACGAACACGCTGCCGATCACGGCCCAGCGGCGCCCGAAGCGGTCCGCGAAAAGGCCGGCGAACGCACTGCCGAAGCCCATGCCGATCAGCCCTGCCGCCACGACGGGCGCGAATGCGTTGCGCGTGATGCCCCACTCCTTGATGAGCACGGGAATGGCAAAGCCGATCAGCTGGCTGTCGAACCCGTCGACGACGATCGACAGCGCCGCCAGTACGACGGCGATCTTCTGTAGCGTGGCGTAGGGGCCGTCATCGAGCGTGCGCCCGATATCGACCGTGCGGGCGGCGGCTGCGGCCGGCTCGTGCGGCGTCGCCCCCGATGTGGGTGCGGGCGTGGCGTAATCCATGAAGCGTCTCCTTTGCTGCGATGTAAGCACGCAGTCATACGTTTGTAATCATATTGGAAAGCATAGCCGGCGCGCACGCCGATGGGTGTTTCCGTTTCGCGCAAAACCCATAACCTTTGGGCATGGCGAAGCCGGCATGCCCCTCCGCCTCCCGGCTACATCATCTGGAGTCCTTTGCATCGACGAGGCGAACGAGTTGCAGCAGCGTTTGCGTGTGCGGCACCGCGATGGCCTTGAAGCGAGCGGCCTCCACCACGGCGCCGTTGATGGCCTCGATCTCGGTCCTGCGCCCGGCCAGCACGTCCTGGAGCATCGAAGGGCGATGCGCGCGATGATGCGCGAGCGCATACCGCACGTTCTCGCTCACGTGCGCCTCATCCACGGCCACGCCATGCGCCCGCGCCACCGCCGCAACCTCCGCGACGATCTTCAGCGCGAGCGACTCGCCGTCGGCCACGTTCGTGAGTTCCCCAACCGTGCAGCCCGTCACCGCGCACAGGCTGTTGAGCGCTGCGTTGAATGCGACTTTCTCCCAGATCGCGGCCCAGACGTCCGCGTCCGCGGTACAGGCGAGACCCGCGTCGTTGAGCGCTTCGACCGTGCGCGAGAGCATCGGCGTAGCGGCCCCGTCGGCGTTCATCAAGCGGATCGTGCCCGCGCCGTGCGAGCTCACGCGACCGGGGCCGTTCTTGTCGGCGGGCCAGGTCGTCACGCCGATCATCACGCGTGCAGGGTCGGCAAACTGCCCGAGCCGTTCGGCGTTGCCGAGGCCGTTCTGCAGCGAGAGCAACGCGGTATGGGACCCAAGCACGGCGCGCGCCGCGCCGAGCGCTGCCTGCGTGTGCAGCGTCTTGGTGAAAACGATGAGCAGATCGGCCGGCTGCATCGCGGCTTCGGGGCGCAATGCCTCGAGATTCGCGACCGTGCGCTCGCCGGCGTCGGTCGTGAGCCGCAGCCCGGTCTCGTTGATGGCGTTCAGATGCGCGCCGTCGACGTCGAGCAGCGTCACGCGGTGGCCCGCTTCGGCCAGCAGGCCGCCGAACAGCGATCCCATCGCGCCCGCGCCAAGTATGGCGATGTGCATGGCGTGCCCTCAGAACGGATAGTGGCGCGGCGCCGTCTGCATCGTGATCCAGCGCAGTTCGGTGAATTCGGCAATGCCCGCCTTGCCGCCGAAGCGCCCGAAGCCGCTTTCCTTCACGCCGCCGAACGGCATCTGCGCCTCGTCGTGCACCGTCGGCCCGTTGATGTGGCAAATGCCCGATTCGATGCGTTGCGCGACGTTCCATGCGCGCGCCGTATCGCGGCTGAACACCGCCGAAGAGAGGCCGTACGCGTTGTCGTTCGCGCACGCAATCGCGGCGTCCTCGCCACGCACGCGCACGATGCCCTTCACGGGGCCGAACGACTCGTCGTGATAGATGCGCATTTCGGGCGTGACATGGTCGAGCAGCGTGGCGGGCATCAGCGTGCTCTCGGCCTTGCCGCCGCACACGAGCTTCGCGCCTTTGGCGAGCGCGTCGTCGACCAGCGCGTTGCAGCGCTCCACGGTGCTCATGTCCACCACCGAGCCGAGCACGACCGGTCCCTTGCGCGGGTCGCCGAGCGGCAGCGCACGCGCGCGCTCGCCCAGACGCTCGACGAAGGCGTCGGCAACGCGCTCGTCGACGATGATGCGCTCCGTCGACATGCAGATCTGGCCGGAATTCGCGAACGCGCCAAACGCGGCCGCGTGCGCGGCGGCTTCGATATCGGCGTCGTCGAGCACGACGAGCGGCGCCTTGCCGCCCAGTTCGAGCACGGCGGGCTTGAGATGGCGCGCGCTGGATTCGGCGATGATGCGGCCCACGCGCGTCGAGCCCGTGAAGTTCACGCGCCGCACCTTGGGATGCGCGATCATGGCCTCGACCACCTGTGCGGCATCTGCGGGCGCATTGGTCACGAAGTTGACGGTGCCGCGCGGCAAGCCTGCCTCCTGCAGCGCCGCGATGATGAGCCCGTGCGTGGCCGGGCAGATCTCCGAGCCCTTGAGCACGACGGTATTGCCGCACGCGAGCGGCAGCGCGATGGCGCGCACGGCGAGAATCACGGGCGCATTCCACGGCGCGAGGCCAAGCACGACGCCGGCCGGCTGGCGCACGCCCATTGCGAGGCTGCCGGGCACGTCGGAGGGAATCAGCTCGCCGCCTATCTGCGTGGTGAGCGCGGCGGCTTCGATCAGCCCCGCCGCCGCCAGATGCACGTTGAAGCCGGCCCAGATGCCCGATGCGCCGGTTTCGGCCGCCATCGCGGCAGCAAATGCTTCGGCTTTCGCTTCGAGCGCGTGCGCGGCCTTCGTGAGCAGCGCGCGGCGCTCGCCGGGGCCCATCGCCGACCACACCGGGAACGCGGCCGCCGCGGCCTCGACTGCCGCCACGGCGTCTTCCACCGTGGCGGCCGGGGCCCGGCTCGCCACCGTGCCATCGAGCGGATTGCGGCGCTCGAAGGTCGCGCCGTTGCGTGCCTGCACCTCAACGCCTTCGATCAGCATCGATACGGTTTGCATGTCCTCTTTCCTCGCTATTCGTGAATCGGTTGGTTGCTCGTGCACCGTTCAGGCGACGAGCGTCTCCACCAGCATCGGGCCCTGCCCGGCCAGCGCGCCCGCAAGCGTGTCGCGCAATTGCGCCGCCTCGCTCACGCGCACGCCGGGGCAGCCCATGCCCGCGGCCAGGCCCACGAAATCGAGGCCGGGCAGGTCGGTGCCCTGAACGGGGTCGGTCGGCGCGAAGCCGAACACCGGCGCAAAGTCCTGCAGCGCGGCGTAGCGCGTGTTGTTCAGGATGACGAAAGTAATCGGCAGCTTGAGCTGCACTGCGCTCCAGATCGCCTGGATCGAGTACATGCTGGAGCCGTCGCCGATCAGCGCGATCACGCGCTCGCCCGGCTTCGCGAGCGCCACGCCCACGGCGGCCGGCATGCCATAGCCGAGGCCGCCGCTGTCCATCGTGAGGAACGTGCCGGCACGCTCGAACGGCAGATACGTCTGCATCACCGGGCGCGCGCTCGGCGCTTCCTCCACGACGGTCGTGCCCGCGTCGCGTACGTCGGCGAGCGTCTGCAACGCGTAGGCGACCGACATGCGCTCGCCCGGCCCGGAGGGCGGCGTCGCGCGCAGCGGCACGGCACGCGGCGCGGGCATCGCACGCTCGCGAGCGGCGGCAGACACCGGCCGCTCGAACAGATCACGCACGCCGAGGCGCACGTTGCCCACGGCGGCCATGCCCTGTGGCGTCCATGCGGCGGTGGCGGGATCGTCGATCAGCTGACAAAGCGTGGCGCCGGGCGGCACATGCGGGCCGTGGCCCTCCACGTGATAGCTGAAGGCCGGCGCGCCGATTGCGAACACGAGATCGTGGCCGCCCAGCAGCTCGACGATGCGCTCGCGCATGGCCGGCAGAAAGCCCGCGAACAACGGATGCTTTTCCGGGAAGCTGCAACGGCCCGTCATGGGCGCGACAAACACGCGCGCGCGATGGCGTTCCGCGAGCCGCACCACGTCCTCTGCCGCGCCCGCGCGGTCCACGGCGCCGCCCACCACGAAAGCGGGCCGCGCGCAGGCGTCGAGCGCCGCGCCGATGTTCGCCAGCATGGCGGGCTCGGGGCGCATGGTGTGTGCGAGCGAGCGCTCGGGCACGGGCTCGGCGCGCCGGTCCCAGTCGTCCACGGGAATCGAGACGAACACCGGGCCGCGCGGCTCCTGCATGGCGATCGCCCACGCACGCGCGATGGCGAGCGGCACGTCCTGCGCGCGCGCCGGCTCGATGCTCCACTTCACATAGGGCTTGGGCAGATCGGTGGCCTGGGTGGCCGCGAGAAACGGGTCGAACGGCAGGATCGAGCGCGCCTGCTGGCCCGCCGTGATGACGAGCGGCGTGCGGTTCCGAAATGCCGTGAAGATGTTGCCCATCGCGTTGCCCACGCCGGCCGCCGAGTGCAGGTTCACGAGCGCCGCGCGGCCCGTGGCCTGCGCGTAGCCGTCGGCCATGCCGACCACGACCGCTTCGTGAAGGCCGAGCACATAGCGAAAGTCGGCGGGGAAATCGCGGAACATGGGCAGTTCGGTCGAGCCGGGGTTCGCGAAGATCGAGGTCATGCCCACCCGGCGCGCGAAGTCGATGACCGCGTCGCGCACGGTCCATGCGTTGCCGTGCCCGGCGTGATCCTGCTGAGGGTGCTCGTGCTGCGAATTCTGCGGATTCTGCTGAGGCGCGCTGCCAGTCATCCAAGGCCTCCTGTCGAAAAAGGTGCGTCGTTCAATGGAGGACCATTATCGCGAGCGTGCAGGCAACCGAAAATTGCACAATATGCCGAAAGGCATTACCTTTAGGCATGACCTACAACCTCCAGCAACTCCACGCGTTCGCGACCATCGTTTCTGCCGGCAGCCTCGGGCGCGCGGCGCAAACGCTGCACGTCACGCAGCCGGCGCTCTCGCGCGCGATCCGCCGCCTCGAAGAACAGGTAGGCGCGCCACTGTTCGAGCGGCACTCGCGCGGCATGCACCTCACCGCCGTGGGCGAGGCGCTCTTGCCGCACGCCATCCTGCTGCAACGCGAAGCCGAGCAGGCGCGCGAGGAAATCGACGCCATGCGCGGCCTGGCGCGAGGCACGATCCGCGTGGGCGCGGTGGGCAGCATCGCGAGCCTCGTGTTGCCGCTCGCGGTGAGCGGCGTGCTGCGCCGCTGGCCGAAGCTGCGCGTCGAGATTCTCGAAGGCGTGTGGGACCGGCTCGCCGACGCGCTCGTCAAGCGCGAAATCGACCTCGCGCTCAGCATGGCCGTGCCCGATACCGACGAGATTTCGGCCATCGGCGATTGCCGCTGGGAAGACTGCAGCTACGTGGTGGCCGCGCTCGATCATCCGTTGCGAGCGAAGGCCGGCCTCACGCTCGCCGATACGCTCAACGAGCAATGGGCGATTCCGCCACGCGGCACCGCGCCGTTCGAGCACATGGAGCAGGCGTTCGCGGCACAAGGGCTCGGCTTGCCGAACGTCGTCGTGCAAACGCGCTCGATCACGGCGCTCAAGAGCCTCGTGGCGCGCTCGGGGTTCCTGAGCTGGATGGCCTCGACCATGTATCTCACCGAAAGCAAGGCAGGCGTATTCGATACGCTCGACTTGCCCGGCGTCGAGGGCCGGCGCACGTTGATGGCGTTTCGCCGGCGGCACGGCATCCTGCCGAGTCCCGCGGTGAAGCTGCTGGAACAGTTGCGCACGTTGACGGCGGTCCAGCAGTAGCGGGGGCGCTTCGCTTTGCCTCGACCGGCGGCGTACTCGGGGCGGCTCGATCGCTTCCAGGAGACGCCGACGCACGAAGCCATCACCGGCGGATGCCATATGTCGCCCGGCGCCTCGCGCGCGAATTCCGCGAGCATTTCTGCAGGAATTGCTGTGTGAGCGGCGGCGACTTCGCCGCCCTGCCGACGAGTCGTTCGCAAGCGATGGCGGGAGCCACCCGCCTCACTACCACGCTGCGAGCACTCGCCCGCGGTCACACCTGGGCCATGCCACCGTCCACGAACAGCTCGGTGCCGTTGATGTAACTGGCCGCGTCGGAGGCGAGGAAGGCCACGACCTTGCCGATTTCCGCGGATTCGCCGAGGCGGCCGAGCGGCACCTGCGATGCCAGGGCGTCGAACAGCCCCTGCCGGGATTCATCGGGTACGAGGCCGCCGAGACCGGGTGTGCGGATCGGGCCGGGGCTCACCGCATTGATGCGAATGCCCCGATCCTTCAAGTCCAACGCCCAGGAGCGAGCAAAGTTTCGAACTGCTGCCTTGCTGGCGCTGTAGACGCTGAAATTGGCCGTGCCCGTGATCGACGTGACCGAGGAAGTCAGGATCACCGAGGCGCCGTTGGTCAACAACGGCAGCGCCTTCTGAACCGTGAACAGCACACCGCGTACGTTGGTGCCGAAGATGCGATCGAAATGCTCCTCGGTAATCGCACCCAGCGGCATCATGTCCCCGCCCCCTGCATTGGCGAACAGAATGTCCAGCTTGCCTGCCGTCCTGGTGATCTGGGCATAGACCTCATCGAGTTCCGACAACACGGAAGCGTCCGCCCGGATGCCCGTGGCTGCCGGTCCGATCGCAGCGACGGCCGCGTCCAGTTCGGCCTGCCGGCGACCCGTGATGAAAACGCGCGCGCCCTGAGCGGCGAGTTCCTCGGCCGCAGCGAGTCCAATGCCCGTGCTGCCGCCCGTGACCAATGCGATTTTGCCTTCCAGTTGCTTGTTCATTGCTTGCTCCAGTTCTTGAATGGATGAATCGGGAAATGCCTGCATTCATGTCGCCTTCTCGTCTTTCCCGGTGCCGTCGTGCAGTGCATGACGTCACTTTACTGAGGGGTCGATTGTTGATAAATGGCGAAAGATGAAATGACTATCCACCTATGTGTACAATCAACCGAACTTTCTGCCGGGGAGCAAGTGCTGATGGACCAGTTACTGGCAATGCGCGCCTTTACCCGCGTGGTGGAATCAGGCAATTTCACGCGCGCCGCCGATTCACTGGATATGCCCAACGCCACGATGAGCAAGCTGGTGCAAGAGCTCGAAGCGCATCTGGGCGTGAGGCTATTGCTGCGCACGACGCGCAAGGTCACCGTGACGCCGGAGGGCCAGGATTATTACGCGAAGGCCACGCGCATCCTCAACGACCTCGAAGACATCGATTCGTCGTTCAACGTCGCACGCAGCCGGGCGCGAGGCAATCTGCGTATCGACGTGGGTGGCTTGACCGCGAGAGATGTGCTGATTCCGTTGCTGCCGGACTTCATGGGGCGTTATCCGGACATCCGGATCGATCTGGGCGTGGCAGACCGCTCTGTCGATCTGATCAGCGACAACGTGGACTGTGTGATTCGCGGTGGCGCGCTGGACGACTCGTCGCTCGTCGCGCGTCACATCGGCGATGCCGTGATGGTCACCTGCGCCGCGCCGGCGTACTTGAAGCAATATGGCGTACCCGCCTATCCGGAAGAGCTGAAGAACGGGCACCGCCTGGTCAGCTACGTGTCGTCACAAAACGGAAGGGCCATGCCGTTCCGGTTCGAGCGCGACGGCGCCAGTCTCGAGATCAAGCTCGAGCACCGTATCGGCATCAACGAAAGCAATGCGCATTTCGGCGCCGCCATGGCGGGGCTCGGGATCATCCAGACATTCATGCACTCAGCCAGTCCGGCACTGCGCGAAGGATCACTGGTGGAAATCCTCGCGAAATGGCGACCGCCGTCCTATCCGTTCCATGTCGTCTATCCCCGGAACCGCTATCTGACTTACCGGCTGCGTGTGTTTATCGACTGGCTGCTGGAGTGCTTCCCTGCCCGGGTCCACGGCATCGGGCCGGGCTAACGTACGGGAGTCCGAAACACGCCTCGCACCGCGCCGATCGGTCCATCGGTCGTGAAGACATGCACGCACCGTTTCATCGACCGGTTGAATCCGCATCCGAATCCAGTCGATACTCGACGCGCGCATGTCGGCTGAAGCGGGCTCCCGCAGCGAGCCCGCGTGCTTCATGAATTGAGGGACCGGCTCAAGTCTGGTTGCCCCACAGATCTTCAATGGCGCGAATCGCCAGCAAATATCCGTTTGCGCCTGCCCCGCAGATCACCGCGGTGGCCGCCACCGAGATCGTCGAGTGACGATATTCCTCCGAACGCCTGTGGATGTTCGTGATATGCAATTCCACTACCGGCCGGCGGATGAGCTTGACTGCGTCGAGCACCGGAATCCGACCGAACGAAAAACCAGCCGGATTGATGATAAGCGCAGCGTCCTGCAGGAACGCTTCCTGAATCCAGTCGATCAACTCGCTTTCGCTGTTGGTCTGACGGAATACGCAGTCGAACTTGAGCGCGTCGGCAAGCGTCAGGCAGTTGTGTTCGATGTCCTTCAGCGTGGTGCTGCCGTAAATGTGAGGCTCCCTTACGCCCAGCATGTTCAGGTTGGAGCCATTGAGGATGTAGAGTTTGCGAGTCATGGTTTCAATGTGTCGTGCTGCGTTCCAGGGCCGTGCCTTTGGTTTCCCGGGACGTCGCGATCATGAGGAAGGAGAGCAGATTCAGCGAGCCACAAACGGCTACGATGGCCCACGGCGAGCCGTGAAAGGCATTGAGCAGCGCCACAGCGACGATCGGCATCGGGCCGCCGGTGAGCAGGTTGGCTCCCGAGTACGACAGTGCCGACCCCGTGTAGCGCGCCTCGGTCGGAAAGGACTCGGCAAACCATATCGGCTGGATGCCACTCTGGAACTGTGTGAAGCCGAGGAACGCGCCCATCACGGCCATTGTCATGGCGATCGAGTTTCGGTCGAGAATCGGAAAATAGACCAGACAGCAGATTAGTGTGCAAAACGAACCGATCATCAGCGCACGTTTGCGCCCAATCCGGTCGCTCAGATAGCCACCCGCCAGTGCGCCCACGATGGCGCAGACATTGGCGACCATCAACAGCATGAAGCCTGTCTGCCTGGGTACGCCGAGATGCTTGGTCAGATAGCTCAGAGAGAAAACCACGATCAGATAAAACAGCGCAGCCGGCCCGCAAAAGAACAGCGTCAGGCGAAGCGCCGTGCGCCAGTGGTACTTGAACACGATGCCGAGCGGATTGGCGGCGCGTGTACGCGCACCACTCTTGTTGAGCGCCTCGAAGGCCGGTGTCTCGCTAACCTTCCTGCGGATGTAGATACCGAGCAGCACAAGGACGAAGCTTGCGAGGAACGGGATTCGCCATCCCCAGGAATCAAAGTCGTCTGACGAAAGCGTCGCCGCCAGCGTAAAGAGCGTGAAATTGGCGAGAATCTGGCTGAGCGGCGAGCAAATGCCGAGCAGGCCCGAATACCATCCGCGTCGCGCTGCAGACGCGTGCTCCACCGCCATCAGTTGTGCGCCCGTCGATTCCCCGCCGAGCGCGAACCCCTGGATGATGCGCAGCGAGACCAGCAACGTTGGCGCGAGGATGCCAACCTGGTGGTAAGTGGGCAGCAATCCCATCAGGAACGACGAAGCGCCCATGACCGAGACAGTGATCAGCATCAGTTTTCGGCGTCCCCAACGGTCGCCGAGCATCCCGCAGATCACCGCCCCAAGCGGCCGTGCGGCGAGCCCGGCCCAGAAACTCGCCAGCGACGCGAGCAGCGAGGCGGTCGGGTCGAGCGACGGGAAAAACAGCTTCGGAAAGATCGTGGCCGCGACCACGCCATACAACGCGAAGTCGAACCATTCCAGCGCGGTACCGACGGTTGCGCCCGCCACTGCGCGACGCGCCATCAACTGAGTCTGCGCGGATCTTCCGCCCGCGGCGATATCTGGGTCAGCTAGAACTGACATGGTGTCTCCTCATTGTTCGGTATGGTGAAGCGTTCGTTTGCGGCCACGAACAAGTGTTATTGTTTGCGCTCGGAGCGCGGGACGTTCCGCGCCGGAACTGCATTTCACATCATGAAAGTCTGCGAGAAATGTCGCTCAAGAACGGATTGAGAATTCTCGATTTCCTCGCGTCGCAAGGCGAAGGCGCGGGTCTCCTGGCAATTGCCGATGCCCTGGCCTTGCCGCGCAGTACGTGCCACCGCCTGCTAGCCGACCTGGTCGAAGGCGGGTACGTCAGGCAATTGGTCGATCACGGCCGCTACATCCTGACAATGCGCATGACGTCGAACGGACTGGAATTCCTGAGCCTCACCGGCATCGCGGATATCGCCCAGCCAATCATCGAACGCGTCGCTGCGCAGACCGGCGAACTGGCGCGGCTGTCGCTGGTGGACGGCGAAGCAATCATCTGGGTGGGGAAGGCGGACGGGCAGCGCACCGGCTTCCGCTATGATCCCGACATGGGCCAGGCAGCGCGACTTTCCTGCACGTCGACCGGACACGCATGGCTCATGACCATGACCGATGAGCAGGCGGTTGCACTGGTCTTGAAGCAGGGTTTTGGACAGCCGAATGAGTTCGGGCCCAATGCGCCGACGACGCTAAAAGGGCTGCTGGGTTTCCTGCACGCTGCACGTGTGCGCGGCTACGCGATGATCGACGAGGTGTTCGCTCCGCGCATGTCAGCGGTGGCGGCGCCGGTGGTTAGCGGCTCGCGTTGCGTCGGCGTCATTAGCCTGGCCGGCCCGCGGGTGCGTCTGACGGTTGAGAAGATTCATGAGTACTCCGTATTGCTGCGCGAGGCGGCCAATGAACTGGCCCAGTTGAGCAATATGGCTGGGTTCCCCACTCGCCCACCGCTCGGCAAGGGATGAGTGGGAACGAGACTAACGCCCGCCGGCCGGCGAACTTCGTGCGCTTCGGCCCGAACTGCTGTATCCGACTTCTGGCCCCCTCGCAAATGGGCCGGCGTCTTGCCTGAGCGCTGCATCCGACCTGCGCCAGCTGCGCCCGGTCAGCCGCGATCGAGGCGCCCCCATACCTGCGCCTCGATCGCTTCAGATCCCCACCGAGCGAAGCCTCCTGCGGGTCGTCGCACATTGCGTGTACTGCAAAGGTCCGGGTTCGCACCCGACGACAGTAGACCGCACTAAAAGTGTCACCGTTGTGACATTAAGAAGCTGTTGCGAAATTACCCATTGGGGCTGTTAACTTTTTCCGACTGCTGTTACTAACCTTCGCGCTTGTAGAGTCAGGCATGAATTCACAACGGAGCCCTGTTATCAGGGGTTTTCGTGGATTCTCACCTGACACTACAAACGGAAATCTTAGTAACTTTCTATCTTGTTTTGCTCGACAGGAAGCAATGGCCAAAGAATTCATAGACGACGAACTGTGGTCACTCATCGAACCGTTGCTGCCTGCGCGAGAGCCGCGCAATCGCCGATACGCGGGCCGCAAACCGACACCGGACCGCGCCATACTGGCCGGCATCGTGTTTGTGCTGCGCTCAGGGATTGCGTGGAATCTGCTTCCCCAGGAAATGGGCTGCGGTTCGGGCACCGCTTGCTGGCGACGACTGGTCGCATGGCAGAAAGCGGGCGTCTGGCAACGTATGCACGAGACGCTATTGGCGGAGCTGCGTCGTCGCGGACAGCTCGATATGGCGCGTGCCATCGTCGACAGTTCTTCAATTCGCGCGATGGCAGCGGGAAAAAAGCAGGCCCCAATCCGACGGACCGGCGCAAGCTCGGCAGCAAGCACCACATCATCGTCGACGCGCAAGGCATCCCTCTCGCGGTCATCCTGACTGGTGCGAATGTTCACGATGTCGCCCAACTGGATGCGCCGGTAGACGCGATTCCCTGCGTGCGCGGCAAGCGCGGACGCCCGTTGCGCAAGCCAAAAATCGTGCAGGGCGACCGTGGCTATAGTTCCGACGCGCACCGCCGACGCTTGCGCGAGCGTGGCATCACTCCTTTGCTTGCCAGGCTGCGCACACCGCACGGTAGCGGTCTGGGTAAAACGCGTTGGGTCGTCGAGCGCTCGATTGCCTGGCTGCACTCCTTCAGACGATTGAAGATTCGCTATGAACGATATGCCCATATCCACGAGGCCTTCCTATCGCTTGCCTGTTCCAGGATTTGCTGGAGTCGACTAAAGCTGTCTAATTAATTTCGCCACAGCTTCTAAGTCTGTCACCACGCGCCCGACAACCGACCCGACCAACTGCGAGGTGCTGAGAAGCGGCCGCGGCAAGCACGTCTGCCGCCGGCTGTGAACTACCGATTTCGACCC
>NZ_DATJWR010000226.1:0-3758 GCF_035501035.1 Paraburkholderia sp. | reverse complement strand
CATCTGAAGTCGAGAATCACCGGAGGTGCCGGATACCGCGCGTGGTGCGGATTCCTGCGTATTTTCACCCTGATCCGGTGGATTATAGGCCAGGGTTGGCCGAAGTTCGGCGCTAGCTTCCCGTGCTGCGGGCCTGTGCTGCCGCCCTTGCGTCAACCATTCGGATCCAGCCGCCGTCGCGCGATGATGTCCTTGGCATCGGCGAGCTTTTCCGCGAGTTCCGGGCCACGCTGCAGCGCCACGCCCACTGCGAGTATGTCGCCGATCGCGAGATGCGAAGTGCGGGACGTCATGGGCGAGAAGACGTCGGTGTCTTCATCGACGTTGGCATGCAGGCCCACGCTCGCGAGGCGAGCGAGCGGCGATGTGCCGTGCGTGATCGCGATTACCTTGGCGCCGCGATCGAGCGCCGTGCGCGCGGCGTCCACGATGTCGCGCGTACGTCCAGTGTTCGAAATCGCGACGACCACGTCGCCGGGCCCGAGCAGCGCCGCCGACATCAGGAAGGTGTGCGGGTCCGAATACGCGACGCTCGGCATGCCGAGACGGAAGAACTTGTGCTGCATGTCCTGCGCCGCGATGCCCGAGCCGCCCGCGCCGTAGAACTCGATGCGCGAAGCGCGCGCGAGCAGGTCGATCGCGGCCGCGAGCGAGTCGGTCGAGAGGTTGTTGCGCACCTGCACGAGCGCGCCGATGGTTCGGTCGAGCACCTTGGCCGCGACGCCCGGCACGGGTTCGTTCGGGCTCACGTCACGGTAGACGGCCGGGTGTTCCGTGGGCAGCGCCCCGGCGACGGCCTGCGCGAGGCGAATCTTGAACTCGCGGAATCCCGAGAAGCCGAGCGCGTGGCAGAAGCGCGCGATGGTCGGCTGGCTCACGCCCGCGCGCTCGGCGACTTCGGTCATCGAAAGGTCAAGGACTTCGCGCGGCGCCTCGACGACGTAATCGGCGAGCTTGCGCTCCGAAGGGCGCAATTGCTCACGCATGGCTTTCACCTGGGACAGCAGCATCAGGAAACTCGCACTATGCTGAAAGATCCGTGGACTATAGCGGATCGGGCGTCATGTACAAAAACTACAGGATCACGGTTTGCTTCTTTCCGATTTAGATCTGTAATGCCTCGTGTGGCCTGCCAGTAATAAGATTAGGCGTTTATTTAAGGCTGCGCCCCCAGGGTCTAACCGGGATTGTCGGCTTGTAGTTTTTCTACTAACATCGCGCCATCGCTGATCGGAGCGTGCAGCGCGCCTCTGATCAGGCCCCGAGCGTCCCCGCCGAGACAAGAAGGAAGGAGATTCGATGGTTTCCCCGCATTCTCAGTTGATGAAGGTCACGCAACGCGTGATCGAGCGCAGCAAGCCGACCCGCGAGGCCTATCTCGCGCGCATTGCAGCGGCTCAGGACCGGTTCCCGGCGCGCGGCGCGCTCTCGTGTGCGAATCTCGCCCACGGCTTCGCGGGCCTCGAGGGCCGCGACAAGATCGCGATCAAGGCGATTCGCGAGCCGAACATCGGCATCGTCTCGGCGTATAACGAGATGCTCTCGGCCCACGCGCCCTACAAGGATTTCCCCGACATCATCAAGAAGGCGGCCCGCGAAGGCGGCGGCGTCGCGCA
Source organism: Paraburkholderia sp. (assembly GCF_035501035.1). GTDB lineage: Bacteria > Pseudomonadota > Gammaproteobacteria > Burkholderiales > Burkholderiaceae > Paraburkholderia. The sequence goes on along the minus strand of NZ_DATJWR010000226.1, from coordinate 2,142 downwards.
ATTCGCGGGCGGCGTGCCGGCGATGTGCGATGGCATTACCCAGGGCAATGCCGGGATGGAGTTGTCGCTGTTCTCGCGCGAGGTGATCGCGATGAGCACGGCGGTTGCGCTCACGCACAACATGTTCGATGCGGCGCTGTGCCTCGGCGTGTGCGACAAGATCGTGCCGGGCCTCTTGATCGGCGCGCTGCAGTTCGGCCATCTGCCGACCATATTCGTGCCGGCCGGCCCGATGACGAGCGGCATCTCGAACGACGACAAGGCCAAGGTGCGCCAGCAGTTCGCCACCGGCCAGTGCGGCCGCGAGGCGCTGCTCGAATCGGAGGCGGCGGCCTATCACGGCCACGGCACCTGCACGTTCTACGGCACGGCCAACAGCAACCAGATGCTGATGGAAGTGATGGGGCTGCATCTGCCCGGCTCGGCGTTCATCCACCCGCACACGCCGCTGCGCGACGAGTTGACCGCCGCCGCGGCGCGCCGCGTGCTCGAACTCACCGTCGAGCGCGGCAACTACACGCCGATCGGCCACGTGGTCGACGAGAAGGCCGTGATCAACGGCATCGTCGCGCTGATGGCGACGGGTGGCTCGACCAATCACACGCTGCACCTCGTGGCGATGGCGCGGGCGGCGGGCATCATCATCGACTGGAACGACTTCGACGTGCTCTCGGACGCCGTGCCGCTCATCGCGCGCGTCTATCCGAACGGCAAGGCCGATGTGAACCATTTCCATGCGGCGGGCGGCATCGCCTTCCTCGTGCGCGAACTGCTCGATGGCGGCCTGCTGCACGAAGACGTGAATACGGTCGCGGGCCGGGGCCTGCGCCACTACACGCAGGAGCCCAAGCTCCTCGACGGCAAGCTCACGTGGGTGCCGGCTGTCGAGAAGAGCGCGGACACGTCCGTGCTGCGGGGCCTCGCCGAGCCGTTCCAGCCCGACGGCGGCCTGCGCCTGATGCAGGGGCGCCTTGGCCGCGGCGTCATCAAAGTTTCGGCCGTCGCGCCGGAACGTCGCAAGGTGCGTGCGCCCGCGATCGTGTTCGATTCCCAGGAGGCTGTGCAGGAAGCGTTCGATCGCGGCGAGCTCGAGCGCGATTTCGTGGCCGTCGTGCGCTTCCAGGGCGCGCGCGCCAACGGCATGCCGGAACTGCACCGCCTCACGCCGCTACTCGGCGTGCTGCAGGACAAGGGCTTTCACGTAGCGCTCGTGACGGACGGGCGCATGTCGGGGGCGTCGGGCAAGGTGCCGGCGGTGATCCACGTCTCGCCGGAAACGCTGATGCACGGCCCGATCGGCAAGGTGCGCGACGGCGATACGATCGTGATCGACGCGCTCGCGGGCGTGCTCGACGTCGAGGTGGATGCGGCCGAATGGGACGCGCGTGCGTTCGCGCAGCCCGCGCACCAGGCGCTCAACGAAGTGGGCTTCGGGCGCGAGCTATTTGGCGTGTTCCGCGCCACGGCCGCGCCGGCGGAGCTTGGCGCGACGGTGTTCGGGCCGCTCGTGGGCGAGCAGGTGGCGTCTGCGCCGGTTGCATCCGCTGCGGCGGTTACTCACTCGAGCACCCCGGCGACCCACGCCGCGAACTGATTTCATCATCAAGATCAAGGAGCCTGAACATGGCAACTAGCACGGTGGCCGATATCGTCCGCCTCGGCCCGGTCATTCCGGTGCTTGCATTCGATACGCCGGAGCAGGGCGAGCACGTTTCGCGCGCGCTTCACGCGGGCGGGGTAAAGGTGCTGGAAATCACGCTGCGCACGGCGGCCGGGCTCGAAGCGATCGAGCGCGCCGCGCAGATCGCGCCGGATATCGTCGTTGGCGTGGGCACGATCACGAAGCCCGAGCACTGCGCGCTTGCGAAAAAGGCGGGTGCGAAGTTCGGCGTTTCGCCGGGCCTCACGCGCGAGATCCATCAGGCGTCGCTCGACGCGGGCCTGCCCTTGCTGCCGGGCGTGATGACGCCGACCGACATCATCGTTGCGATGGAACTCGGTTACGAGATCGTCAAGTTCTTCCCGGCCGTGCCGGCGGGCGGCATGGCGATGCTGCAGGCGTTCCACGGCCCGTTCCCGACGCTCAAGTTCTGCCCGACGGGCGGCATCAGCGCGGAATCGGCGCCGACCTTCCTCGCGCTG
>NZ_DATJWR010000225.1:0-128352 GCF_035501035.1 Paraburkholderia sp. | reverse complement strand
CCGCGCAGCTTGAAGGAGAACACCGGCTGGTTGTCCTCGCGCTTCAGAAAGACGGCATTGCGCAGGCGCGCGGAGAGGTTCGGGGCGCGCTCGAGTTCGGTCTCGCGGGCCACGTCGTAGACGCGGGCGGTGAGGATCTTCCTGAGATAGTCGTTCTCGGCGCTTCGGGTCTCGGGAACTTTGGCGGCTTCTGGGGCGGGACGGCTTTGATGCACCTGCATGACGGCTCCTGTACTCACTTTCGTTTTGGCCAGGAGGCGGAAACAAAAAACCCGCCTCTTGGGGCGGGTTGTTGTCATTGCTGCCAGACGTACGCTAACCCACCATTCGTTGAATGGTGCGAATAATCAGCGCAATCGTGAAGAGGCGGCAGTTCATCTTCCAAAGGATGACCTGGGGTGCGACCGTTGTCAATCTCCCACCGATTGACACCTATCGATACACTACAAATTACGTTTCATTCAGTACATTATGTCGGACAAACCCATTTGCCCTATGGTGAGGACCGGAAAATTGCGATCTAATGCTCACCTAGCGACTCTGCTTCGTGAAACATTCTAGGAAATGGCACTCAATTGATTGATTTTAAACGATTATTTCGCCATATTGCGTTCGCCAGACCTGTTTCACGGATTCGACCCCTCCCCTCGTGGATTGCCTTGCGCGGGTGGCATGAACGATAAAAAAGGGCGTCCAACGACGCCCTTCCTGCCCCTCATATGCCAATGTGGGTGACACTCAGGCCGCCTCAGATGTGTCCATTTCCGAGGCCCATTGCTCGACAACTGCCTTCACGCGCTCGGCCAGACGCTGCTGATCGGGTGGCGCGATGCCTTTCAGACTCAGCTCCGCGCGGCCGTCGCCGAACAGCTTCAATTCGCCCAGCGCGACACCATCAGGACGATTGAACTGCACGCGCGATTGATAGTGCGTGCGACGCGGGCCGACGCGACGCGCGCCCGCCTCGGCCGAAGCCGCCGCCTCGAGCTTGCGCACACTGGCCTTCCCTTCGATCACTTGCTGGAGCCAATGCTCGGCGACCGGCGCGCCAGCGCGGTCGAAGATCAGCTTGATGTTGTAGGCATGTCCAAGACCGATATCCTTGCGGTTCTGTGCCATCCGCTGAAGCAGGTACGGTGGCAACGACGTGAGCGAGATCACCTTGCTGATGTACTTCGGGTCTTCGCCAACGGCCACGCCCAGTTCGACCTGATCGACGTAGACACGATCGTCGAGCAGCTTCTTCCATGCGAGCGCGTCGTCGAAGACTGTCTGCTCTTCGCGCTCCTTGTTGGCGTGATAGGCACGCAGGTACAAATTCTGATTGTCGAGGCCCTCGCGGACATCGGCGTCGATGAATCTGTCTCCGCGCGAACGCGCGGCGCGAATGCGTCGCTCGCCGTCGACGATCACATACTGACCAGGAAACGCCGCGAGCCTTGTGACGAGAATCGGGGTGATCTGCCCTTGAGCAGCAAAGCTTTCGGCCAGTTCATCGATCGTCTCGGCGCTGTAGAACGCGCGCGGATTGTACGGATTGGAGACGACGTCCTCGACAGGAATTCTCCGGACCGCATGCGGGGTCACCGGCGCATCTGTGCTCTCGGTCGGCTGAGCATCCGGACTAGCGTCGGTGCCCGGGGCACCGGCATCGCGCAGCGCGATATTGACGACATCGGCCTCGGCGAGACGCTCGCCCGCCGAAACGCGCTCTGCAGCCATGCCCGCGCGAACCTTGCTGGTGAAATTGAGCTTAGCGGCCATCGACAATCTCCTCTTCTTCCTGGACCAATGCGATGATCTCGCCATAGAGCGCGCTGATCTCGTCTTTCGCGACCTTCGTCCCGCGTACACCACGCACATCGAAAACAGTACGGCCTAGCGCGGCCGTCTGGCGATAGAGCTCACGTTGCTTGATGGTCGTCGAGAACACGCGAACATTGCTCTCAGCGAGGATGGCGCTCATTTGCGTGTGCAGAAGCGTCTTCGAATTAGATTTATTCAGCAAAATTGCGAACTTTCCAGCCGGATTGGCGACACGCGTGCGCTCGACCAACTCCATCATCCCCTCGCTACTCCAGATATCGATTGGCGACGCATCGGTCGGGATGACGGTGGCATCAGCTACGGCGAGGACGCGTGCCGTCGTCAGGTCATTGATGTTAGGCGGGCAATCGACGATCACGACGTCGTAATCGTTGGCCAGTGCTGCAATCTCCGGCCCGATCATCTTTTCGAGCTTGTGAATGCTGCCGACCCGAAACGGCAACGGAGTTTCAGGACCTGCAGCCGCACACCAACTCATGCACGATTGCTGGCCATCGGCGTCGGCCACATATACCTTGTAGCCCTCAGCCTGAAACGCCCCAGCCAGATTCATGCTGGTGGTAGTCTTGCCAACCCCACCCTTTTGGTTCGCTACGGCTATCACGAGTCCCATTCGATTCTCCATGCGTTGTTCAATCAGCGGGCCAGCCTTCCGCGCACTCTCCACGTGAAGACTCCAGCAGGTCATTCGGCAGTCTAGCGGCAACTTAAAGTAAATTCTAGGATTTCTGTCTCAGACGTTGTCAGATCACAACCAACTGGCTAAATGGACAAGATTTGGGCGAGACAGATGCGTTGCTTCCGACCGGGTTGTCGGTGTTTAGAGCTTCCGAAGAGGGAGTGTCGATCTCCACGTGGAGATCAGGTGACGGCATCAAGGCAGACGGTGATGCCCATTCGCGTGTCGCAAATCAGCGCTATTTCTAGCCTCGCTTGACGCTTGGATAGTGCGTAGCTCACCGGACTGGATCTCAAGAGAATGATGCGTTGATGCCTTGGGTTAGGGTTGCGGGACCGAAGGCTGCTTCACGGCAGTCTCCACGTGGAGAGCCGCTGATTCAATCAGCCCTCGGTCAATCGCGTGATGGCAATGGGGATTTGTTGGGAATTCGCTAATCGGTCTCGTGGCGCCAAGAATTTCCACGTAGAGATCTGCAGAAAGACCATCCAAGATCGGCTTTCTCGGCAGCGTCACGTGAACGGACAATGCACACGATCTCCAGTTGCTTGCTTAACAAGCCACATTCATTGCAACGGTAGAAGAGGGCTGTTCGCCTTGCTCATGGCCCCGCGATCGCCATAGCCCCATCTACTGTGCCGCCGTACTGCGATGATGCTTAGCCGCGCATCATGCCCGGAACGACCCCAAGCATGCATTCCGAGTCCGGACGCTCTTGCGACACAGGTTTGGCACCTCGCGCGACTCACACAATCTCCACGTGGAGATCAGCACAAACACGACGGCTACAGGATTCGAACCAGCAAGCCATGCATCCTTAGAGAAGCGCGAATCAGAAGTCGAATTGTCCCTCTCTTTTGATTCCCGAATAGATCGCAGAGACCAGCTAATCTGTAGAAGTTATCGAACCAAAATTTATAAACGAGATGCTTATAGGGATATTTGGCTAAATCTCTTGGGCGCGTCCCCCTATACGCTTACAAGAGAATAAAAAACGGCGGCCGAAGCCGCCGTCAAACTTTCGTCCATCAATCTCATTCGTCTCGCGACTTCAACGCAAGCTCGATTTCCGCTGCCGGCTGACCTTCGCCACTCATCGGCGCCTGCTGACCGCTCAGCAAAAACTCGAGCAGGTCGGCAGCGGTTGGCTGCCCCCAAGTGTCGAGCACCACCCAACGGAAGAAGTTCGTCGATGCCATCTTGCTCGGCACCTTCGCCGTCGAGACCTTCAGCTTGTCCATGCCGACGGTCTCGTTGTAGCGTTTGATCAGCGCTGTCTGGTCGTCGTACTCGAGTTCGTTGAAATAGGCACGCGCTTCGTTGATCTTCGCCGCGATGTACCGGTCCTTGACCTGATCCTGGCTTTCGCGTGCCCGGCCGGCGTCCGCGGCAGGCGCTGCGGCATTCGCTCCGGGCAACTGGTAGCCCTGCATGAGCGCCTTGCGGAAATACGCGGCAACGTTTGCCAGCGGTGCCGCACTCTTCTGCGCGACGCGCGCGGCCGTGTAGGCCACCGCCGTGCGGATCTTCTCATCGCCATATTGCTTGAGCAGGCGCCGCGCCTCCGAAACCGGAATGCTGAACTTCGACATCTCGCCGATCAGCAGCGTCTCGTTTGCACGCAGTTCCTGTGAGGGATCCGTCTCGGGCTTGCGCGTCACACGGAACTGCAAGGCGACGACGGTACGCCCAACCTTGTGCTCGATGAGTTCGAACGTGTGATCCGAAATCTCGTTCACTTCCTTGATGCACGGCACCAGTACGCGGCTCTTGAACTGCTTGTAGAGCTTGTACGACTGTGCCGAAGTGTCCTGCCCGAGGATCAGATCGCGCAGGGTCGCGAGCGGAAAACGCGCGGTCACGCCCACCGCCTCGTAGCGGACCACGTTCTCCCACAGCGCGAGCGAATGCGCCTTCCTGAATTGACGCGTGATGCGCATGTCGATCATCGCGTAGATTTCAGGATTGAGCAGTTCACCGCGAATCTGCTCGGAGAATGTATATCGCAGCACCGAGCGCTCGAGCTCCGCACCGGCAAGCAGACCGGATGCTTTCCAGATGCTGCGCTTGTCCTGCGTGAGGTAGTCCCAGTTGACGACCGTGCTGATGAGCGAGTTGATCGTTTCCTTGACGTACTCGGTGTTGTTGCTGTTCAGATCGACGTCCTGAGAAAGGGCGGAGATCGTGATCTCGAACGAGGAGCGGCCGCGTTCGAGGGAATCCTGGCGAATGGCGTTCTTGATCAGCGAGCTGAACATCTTGCGCTGCTGGAGGCTGATCGACCCGGACTTCGGTGCGATATGAATCGCCGGGACCGCCTTGCGGAACAGATCAGGCGGCTGGCCTTGCTGGAATACGAGTGCACCTTGTTTGTCGGCGTCGCCGGTATCGGCCTTTTTTTTTGCCATATGACCCACGTTGAAAGGGAACCTGGTCGGTTGGTAACTGTATACCAACCGACCAGGTGACTCAAGACCGCAAACGCAATCGTGACAAGGCACGACATCCAGGCACGAAGAGGATTGACAGCCGGAGATTTCGCCCTTGGTCTGGACGCTCGAAATCCCTCGAAGGCGCTCCCAGCGGACCTCTCGAGAGATCCCATAAGCCGTTACCTTCAAGCCGACTTGCCCTCAATGCACTCCCATAGCAGGTAACCTTTCGGCGGAATGTGAGTGCATACTTTTAGGAGAAGCTCTCCACAGGTACCCATTTATGGGAACTGGATGCGTGCAGCCCGGACCGCGCACAACGGCTCCACCGACATGTACGCAGATCGCCAGGAGCCCCCATAGGCGGTAACCTGAAGCCTCTCCCATAATCGGCTACCTCAAGATGTGCCAGCCCGGCCTTTGCCGGTGTGGCGCTCCCAAACCGATCCCATAACTGGTAACCATATCGATTTCCCATAAATCGCCACCTTCACCGAGCGACCTTAGCCAAGACCAAAGATCCATGCGGTAACCTGCTTTCAGCGGTAGTGGGAACCTATGTGCCCTCCCAGGAAGTCCCACCATAGCGGGTTACCTAACCCTGTTCCCATAACCAGATACCTGATTCGCAGCAGCCAACCCGTCAACAAGTCTCGGATCAGGCAAAACGTCCCATAGGTAGTGACCTTCTGTACGTCCCATAGATGGTTACCTGAGGGCAGAACCGCCGCTTTTCCCATAGTGGGCAACCTTCTCCCCATATCCACAACCCACAAACCCCATGTCTGGCTACCGAAACCCCATATCCACAACCCGAAGTTCCCATACCCGGAACCGCAAATCCCATAACCAGCCACCAAATCGGCCGCAAAGCCTTACCTGGTAAGGGTTTGCGGCTCCTAAAGGTTTACTAAAGTTGTTAAAGCGTAAAAGGTAAACACTGAAACCAGCGTCCGATGAGAAAGACGTCTCCCAAAACCGGGCACCTTAATGCATGTGAGCGAACACCAACTTCCGTGGACCCATTGCTGGTTACCTTGTAGATGTACCAAGGCTTCGCGGGAACCATAGACTGTCACCTGGATGCCACATTTCTCATGTTAAACCTTAAATTTTTAATCTAATCCAATGATTTATTTGAGAAATGCCATAAATGGTTCCCAGATATGGGAGACATCCAGATCCAGAGGTAACCACTTATGGGATCGAACAGCGGTACTTTGGAGGCTGCTGCTCGGAATTGTCGCGATAGTGTGCGCCGCCGCCGCGCCAGACAGGCTCTCTTCCACACGACCTTGTTTCCCCCGGAATGAGTCGCAGGTGAAGTCCGACTGTACTCATCCGTTCCTCCCACTTTCGGTTACCCATCTCAGGTCACCGAATATGGGAGCGGTCGATGGTTTGCCGGCCAGCCACCCGCTGAGGTGCACCGCACAACAAAACCTGGTGACCTACAGACAGTGCCCGCGAAGCCCTCAGTCTGGAACGGGGGGCAAGGTCACCCCGCCGCCGAGCGCTGCGGCGTGCAATTACTGCGATACACGTCCGCGAGACGCTGCTGGGCGGCCCTGATACCGGCGGCATAGTCGGCGTCTTCGGCGCGCGGCTCGGAGCCCACTGCCTCGAGTTCTTTGATCTCCCGCACCAGATCCGCAGGGCTCATCCCATCGCTGTGCTTCACGAACGGGTAACGCGGCATTCCTGAAGCGTCAGATGTGGCGCGGCAACCGCGCTTGCGCTCAGCGCTCCCACAAACGGTACCCATGCAAACTTCAACCATGACTTCACAATGAATCCGCCTTTTGATGAACCGGCGACGAACGGAAAAGCGCGATAGCGCGAGAAACGGTTTCGAGGTCTCGGGCGTGGCCCGTTCGTCACGGCGTTATCGCGCGCGTTGTCGTGCGCGCGGGACATCGGCAGCGACTATTGGCAGACCACCACGTTCCGATGGTTCACCGCTCACGTATGCAGCGAGCTTCTCGCTCGCGCTTATGGGACAGCTCCGCGTGATCGTATATTCCGTGACGCGCGAGACCGACAGTGGCCTGCACCGACAACTGCGCTACTTCGATTCGCGCTGCGGTGCCAGCCTCTCGCGCCTGCGCACGGGCGCCAATGCATGCGTCGTGCAGCCCTGGTCGGTCCTCGAAATGCAGGAGCGTATGCTCGCATTGCGCCGTGGCTCGCGCGTCCACGCCGGCACGCCGCTCGTGCGGCTCGACCCGCTCACGCGCGACCTCATGGAGGGCGTGCGACGCCTGCCGCTCACCACGTGCGAATACCTGCTGGTCGAATGCCTGCTGCGCAAGCCAAACGCACCCGTGCCGCGCGACCAGATGATCTGCTATGTGTGGCCCGAAAAGGACGACATCGACGCCTCAACCGTGAATCTCATCGTCTCGCGCCTGCGCCGCAGGCTCGAACTCCACGCCATCGAAGTACGCATCGAGACCATCGGCCGCTTCGGCTATCAGCTTAGGGTTCCTTCTTCCTTCGTCTGTTCCGCGCCCGAACCCGGGCTCACCCCGAGGTAACCGTTTGTGGGAACCGGTTACCTATCCGCGCCAGGGCACACGTGTTTGCTAACGTAAAAAGCAAACGACACGCGAAACGCATGCCGCTCATCTGTTGATTCGTCGAACCGCTTGTTCGGGCGTCTCGCCCGGCGCGCTCAGTGCGCGTAGAGCGGCTCAAGAGGCGCATGTTCAGATGCGCTTCGAGCATGCCGACGCTGCGCGTGACCGCGGCCGCGGACATGCCGAGTTGCTTGCCGGCGAGGCTGAAGCTGCTTGGATCGACGACGCGTGTAAAGACGCGCATGGCCTGGAACTGATTCATGGGCGGAGTTCCTGGCGATGATGCAGGCGCATGGGCGAGCACGGGCTTCGACACCCCAAGACAGCGTCGTCGCCTCGTGCACGCTGCGTGTGTGGGCTGGCGCCAAGATGCTGTGCGCTGGCTGCGCGCTCAGTTGGGCAGCGCTAGCGCGCAGCCAGCGCGTCGCGCCGCGCAGCGGCTTCGTGCGCCGAAAGCGTGGCCTTGAGCCGATGGATGCTTTCGGTCGGGATAGCGAAACCGGCCCAGCCCAGGCCGATGTGGCGCAGAAACACCACGGCACCATCGAATAGCGGGCTGCGTTCCGTGTATCAGCACGGATCGATTTCGAGCACGTGTTGACGCGTACGCAGCGGCTGTTCGGGCACGGCCGGTTGCATGTGCACGCGCAGCTCGCTGAGTTCCTCGATGAGGCCGTCGACATCGCAGGCTTCTGGCAGTGCGGTCTGACCATTGATCTTCACGCAGACCGCGTGCTCGCCGTATGCATTGGCGAGATCGATCGACATCGGCCTTTGCATCCTGCGTTCCTCACCGTCCTGAAACTGGCAGGCATTATCGGTATGCAATCGGATCGCGAGTTTTAAGTTGCGGCCCTCATCCAGATGAAAACAGATTTAGAAACGACGATCAGCTTGCCCGTCATTGCGATTTGGCCGCCGATTCAACGTTCATGTGTCGTTGCATCGTATGGTCATCGTTTCACGCGCAGGGCAATGCGCGCATTCATTGCTACGCCTTCTATATGCGAAATCGTGGCGAGCGATTCTTGCGTGCATCCACGAGAAAACGCGGCGATGAAAAGCAGCATGCCAATAATTGCAACAGTGGGGGAAAACACGCCAACGACGTGTGCGCATGCTTGCATGCGGACGCGCGAGCTCGCGAAGAAAAGACCGCCGAGCAGCGCAACGGCAAGTGCCGCGCTTACCAGTCGCGAAGAGTCAGCACGCGCGAGCCACGGGGCCTGGAAGACTACGGGTGGCGCGGGAGCACCGCGTCCGACATTCGCAACGCGCGCCTCGTAGCCCGGAAGAACGCCCAGGCGGCACGCGATCTGGTCCTTCGACATCCAGACCAGACTGCCCCCTTTGATTAACGCCCCTTCGCTGCTGCACGACGCTTCGTGCCGCTCGCCGCCGCTCTGGCCGTTGAGGTTGCTGCGGTCGCAGCAGGTTCCTGTCCCATCGCGATCATGTGCTCGGCGACTAGTTCTGTCTGAAACCGGTTGATCGTGTCGGGATCGGTAAAGATCGTTTGTGTGTTGTTTTGCGCCTTGTAACCCGGGCCACCCGGCTGGCCCCTGACGACAAACGTCCCCTCGCCCGCAGCAGACCAGTTCACCGATCCTTCCCCGCCGACCCTGCCATCGGCCACGAATCCCTTCGTATGACTGATTTGATGGGTCGCCGATTGCCCGACCACAAAGTACGTGTTGAACCTGGCTGGGTCCGCGGCAATATCGGAATTGAGCAGCGTCTTTTCATGCACTCCGCCTGCCTGGCTCTTGTCAAGGGTGATCATCATGGTGATGCTTGGGTCGCGGGCCTGCTGCATGAGAATATCGTTGAGCTCCTCGTCGTCAAATCCAAACATGTTCATGTACAAGGAAACACTTGCACGTGAGAGCACGTACTTCAGGATGTCATGTACGTCGTCGCGGCCCACGTAGAACAGGTGAAAGTCCTTGCTGGCCGTGCTCGAATAGCTCTTTTCGCGCGTGTACTGCTGCAGTTCAAGCAGATCGAACGTCTGCAGAGTCTTCGTGACGTCCGATATGACGTTTGTCTCGCCGTTTTCCTGTGGCATTTCGAGGCCTCCTCACGTGGTGACAGGATCTACCTGCCATTCGCACTGCCAGGAATGGAAGTGAAGGTACAGTTCGGGTTCCTGTGTATTTTGTCCGTGCAGCAGGACAGCAACGCATCGACCGATCTGACGTTTGCCGCATTCCACTGATCCCGGCTCATGTTGTTATCGGTTGGCATCCAGTGGCTAAGCGGGTAGCCGTTGGCGAGCCGGCTGTTCCCCGGCGCAGGCAATCGGCCCGTGGAGAGCCCGATGTAAGCGGCACAACTCTGGTCGCTTCCTATGCGGTGGCAGCCAATGCAGGTGTTTCCAGGCGTGCTGATCGTCGCGGGGTGAAATGACGAGAACGCAGGGCCGATGCTCGTATATTTCCCCCAAGGATCGGTGGGCACCTTGTCCCACACCTGCCCGATATAAGGGCTGAAGATAAACGGTCCGGCATCATGGCAGGAGATGCAAGTGGGCTTGGCGGCGGCTATCTTTGCGGGTGTCGTCCAGAATTCGACTGCGGACGGGTGCCCCTGCGGTGGCGTTCGCTCGTTTGGCGGTGGCACCCGGGAAGCGTCGATTCCATCGGCGCCCACGGGCGATCTGGAGTCGAACCAGCAGGTTTTGCCGTTGCCCGCGTGATGTGCCACGACGACGACTTCATCATAGACAGGATCCTTGTCGTCACGCAGTTTGTCTCGACGGCAGTACGCGGATATCTGCGTATCGCCTCGCGACAGATTCAGTATCCTGGAGAAGGGAACGCATTGTCCGGGCACTTCGACTGTCGGGTGCAGCAACGAGGGCTTGTCGCATAGCTTCGGGGCTTCGCCTCGCGCGGGCGGTTTCCCGTTGACCGTTATGGGTATGTCCGTTCCGTCGTTGCAGTTGAACGGCGGTATCGCGCCAATTTCCCGGGCACATTGCTCGCCGTATTCGAGCAGCGACTGTTCACGCGCAAACGCAGCCAGCGGTACGGCGACGATTACGCACAGCGCGAACGAGCGTATGGAGGCGGGCATCTTCATCCTCCACTTTTCATCTGCATTTGCGCGACCTTGCGGATCGCATCCCTATACTTGACGTAGCCTGTACAACGGCACAGGTTGTCGCCCACCCACGTGTCGATCGTGGCCTCTAGCTGATCGGGGCCGATGCGGTATGCCTTCAGATGTTCGAGCATGGCGGTGGCTGCCATGAGGAATCCCGGGGTGCAGTAGCCGCATTGAAATGCGAAAGACTCGAGGAATGTCTGCTGCAGTGTCGAAAGTCTCGATCCCTGCGCGAGGCTTTCGACGGTGTAGATGTGTTGATTCGCTACCGCACTGACCGGCGTCACGCACGCGAGGGTTTTTTCCATCAGCGCGCTCTTGTTGCTGCGCGTGCCCACGGTGCACGCCCGGCATACGCCTATGCCGCAGCATACTTTCGTACCCGTCAGGTCGAGGCGCTCGTGAAGGAATTCAGCGAGGCTCATGTCGGCATCGGCTGCGGGGACCGTGACCGGCTTCCCATTCACGTGGATGTACACCTGTGCTTCGCTCACCTTAGCACCTCGCGAATCTTTTCGGGCGTCACGGGTGTCTGCCTGAAGCGATGCCCTGTCGCCATCGCCAGCGCATTCAGCAGTGCCGGCGCGATTGGGCACATCACAGCCTCGCCGATTCCGCGAGCGCTATGGCGGTCATTTTCCGTGGGCGGCGGCAGTGTGATCAACTCCTGTATCGGCACATCAGTCAGACGCGTGATCAGGTACTGGTCGAGATTCCACCTGCCGTTGCCGGGCCCTTGTTCACCCAAAGGACACGATTCGCTCAGCACGTTGCCCATCGCCATCGCAACCGCACCTTGCGACTGGCCTTCGACGATCTCACGACAAATCAGCCTGCCGGCGCTGAGCGTGGTGACGACGTGCTCGACCTTGACGTGCCCGCTATCGGGCGCGACGGATAGCGCGACAAGCGCGGCAGCGGGCGCATAGTTCGTCCTGCCGTATCCGACGGCATCTTGCGGCGGGACGAGGCCGCCGCGAGGCAAGGCCTTCAGATTGGTCGTATCGGTGCCTACTGCCACGAAGTCGCAATCCATCTCGGCCGCGCCTGAACTGAAGATGTACTTGCTCTTCCAGAATCCGCCGGCATAGGTCACGTGCACGGCGGCGACCGTATGCAGGTGAGTGCGGTTGATCTCGTCGACCAAAGCTGACCAACCAAGCGGCTTTTTACCAGCGGCGCTCAGCTTGCCATTTTTCCATTGGAGGTCTTGCAACTCGATACGCGGGCTGCCCCATATTTGCCGTGCGGCGGGCAATACGCTCTGCAACATCAACGCCATTGCGGCACGATCCACGGCCTGAAAATGATGGAATGCGCCAAGGCATGCGCTCGACGATCCAAACGGGCCGGAAATGGCATAGCTGCGGCTGTCGTCGGGCCATTTGCCCAATATTCGATAGTCGAAATCCTTGATTTTGGCGAACGCCTCGACTTCATTCATGACGATCTCGTGAGCGTTGCGCCCAAGCCAGTTGGCGGGTGCGAGCGCCAACGTCGTTGCCGCGCCATTGCCCATGTCGGTGTAGTGGGAGAGCACGCGCAAACTGGTGTCCGGCTGAATCTGGACGATCGCGAAGACGGCGTCTTTCCCGGTTCCGTATGCCTGATTCGACATCGCGAGCCCGACGCCGTATCGCAACCCGTGCTTGCGCCTCTGTGCGCGTGTGATTTCCCTGTCTCGCCATAAAGCGTGCGTTTCAAGCCGGTCCAGCAGTTGTTCGAGCTGCAGGTCGAACCGGATCGGCGCGCCGGTAACGGTCCTGCCGCGGTCTTTCACGAGCAGGTTGCTGCGGCGGATATCGAATGGACTCATGTGCAGGGATTGGGCGGCCTCGTCCATCAGCGTTTCGATGGCGAGGAAGGCTTGCGGTCCGCCGAAGCCACGTTGCGAGCCTCCGAACACTTCGGGTGTATACGTGACGGCGCTTTGCGCAACCGCACGCGCAATGTCGTAGCAACTCATCGCGCTCATGGCGGCGAGGTCGCCGACGGCGCCCGTGAGATTTTCCTTGCCGCCGCCATTGAGCGTGAACGTGCTGTCCAATGCCTGGAGTTTGCCGCTGTCGTCAACCCAGATGGACTCCGAAAATACGGTTTCGGAGCGTTTGAGTCCCACCTGGAACTGCTCGTAGCGTGACTGCTGCCAACGCAAAGCGCCCTTCGCGAAAGGCGCCGCGAGTGCGAGATAGAGCGGAAAATACGATTTGTCTCGACCGCCGAACCCCCCGCCTGGATAGCATCCCGTCACATGAACACTGCTTATCTTGATCTTGCTGTTGGTAAACAGTTCGCCGGCAGTCGTGCCGTCATCGCGTGGCGATTGCGTGCCGAGAACCAGTTCCAGTGCTCCCGTTTCCGGCCGATACCACGCCAGTCCCGCTTCCGGCTCCATGAAGACGGGATCGATTGCGGGTGTCCGGAAAGCGCCGTTGAACGTGTGCCACCTTTTGCCACTGACGTTTCGCGCAGCCAGCGCGCGGATCTCCCCGGCCATGGCGGCGCATTTGCTTTTGAATGCTTCGGTTGGATTGCCGTTTTTGTCTGTCTCCATGTGGATGTTCCAGAACGAATTGTCGTCGTCGCGCACATAGAGTTTGGGCGGCGAATAGAGGGCCGGCGGATTATCGTCCCTCGCCACCGTCGCACCGTAGCGGATCACCGCGCTGTTGAAGTCGAGAAGCTTCTTCGCATGGCGATAGGTATCGAAGTCTTCGAAGATCAACAAGGCAACGGGTTGGCCATAGCAGTCGGCCGGATAGCCTGTCTGGGCAAAATGATAGATATCCTTATTTTTTATCGGGTCCGGCTTCATCGAGGGATAAATGTGATTGTCGTTCAGTGTCTCACTGGATATCACCGCAATGGGGCGAAGATGGCGTGGCAATACGCTCAAGTCGAATCCTTCGACCTTCTTGTCGACGCAATTGCATCTGAGCGCATATAACCAGTTTTCCTCTTTCGGCCATCCATCGAAATCGCGTGCCTTGTAGTCGCGCGCGTAGATCTTCGCACCCGTTACTTTGCCTATGCCCTCGATGCGCCAGCGCGCCTTGCCCGGCTCCGGTGCCCAATCCGGCCCGCCATTTGCGGCTTCCAGCGCGTTGTGGGTGTTTGCCTCGACATTACCGGTCGAATGGACCTCACCGCGTTGGGACGAACATGCCGAGATCAGCACGGTGACTGAACTCACCGACACGGTGAAAGCACTACTCCCCATGGCCTTGAGGAAAGTCCGGCGAGTGAATGCAACATCGCAAGCCATGCGGTGCCTCCGCCTCCAAAGCGTTGTGCAACCCGCTACTTCATGTCCCGCGCCACGCGAAAGCCATTGGCGTTGTAGCGCACGCTGCTGTCGTATTTGAACCGCGTGGCGGTGAGCATATAGCCCGCACCGTCGCGCCACGACCCGCCACGAATGACTCGCGTCTGGCAGTTGGGCTCGTCCCAGGAGTGTCCGTCATTCGGCGCATTTTTATATGAGTTGTGCCAACAGTCGCTCACCCATTCCCACACGCCACCGGCCATGTCGTAGAAACCAAAGGGATTGGCCGGAAAGGAGCCGACATCGTCGGGTGCCTCGACGCGCCACGGCGGCCCGCAATCCTTGCAGTTCGCCGTGCCCTTGCGCATTTCATTGCCCCACCAGTAGCGCGTCTCGGTGCCTCCGCGTGCTGCATATTCCCATTCCGCCTCGGTGGGCAGGCGGTAGGGCTTGCCGCTGATCTTCGAGAGCCATTTCACGTATTGCTGCGCGTCGTCCCAGCTCACGTCGCGCACGGGCGCGTTCGGTGCGGAGTTGTTCTCGTTCGACAAGCGCGGGCAAGCCCCCGCGGCGACGCAGGCGTTCCACTGCGAAACGGTCGCCGCGTATTTCGAAAGCGCGTAGCTATGGCTGATCGTCACGCGATGCGCGGGCTTTTCGGATGCATCGTCGGTGTCGATGCCCATCACGAAGTTGCCGGGCGTTACCGCGATCAACAGTGGGCAAGCTGGGCAGTCCTGAATGTCGTGCGGTCCCGCCTTCATCGTGACGATGTTCGTCGGCGCAGGCACCGCTGCCTGCGCCGGGGCTGCGATGGTGGGCGCTGCCTTCGTCGGCGCAGCAGCCGGCGGAGGTGGTGTCGGTGTCTTTGCCTGCGCGGGTGGAGGAGGTGCCGCCGTCGTGGTGCCGCTCGTCTCGTGCGCCGCCGGTGCTGAGGGCGGTTTCGGTGCGGCTGCGCGCAGGCGCGCAAGGCGAGCCTGCGCGAGCGGCGCGAAGCGTCCGTTCGGATAGGCCTTCAGATATGCCTCATAGTCGGCCGGATACTGACTGTCCTTGATCGAATTCCAGAACGTGATTTCGTACTCTTCGGATGTGTCTTTCGGCATCAGGCCGACCCGCACGATTGCGACGCCATATCGGCGCGGGACTGCTTGAGCGTGTGCGGACTCGATGCGGGTTTGCGCAGCCACCAGGGGCAGCATGCGTGCCGAAGTCGAAGAGGCATGCGCAGCGGACTCGGCCGGGTGCGTCGTCGAGGTCAGGCCGAGCGAGATCAACATGCACACAGGCACCAATAGCCGCCACATGTTCCTTCTCCCTATCAGGCGCCATCGCCTTTCAATGCCGAGGATGCGCTGCTCTGCCGCGTTCGCAGGAGGCGGGCGTTATCGACGCCGCCCGCCAACGGCGCAAGCACCGTTCGCTCACAACTACAAAATAGCACGCGTGCCGCCGATGCAGTAACACGGTGACGCGCGGCGATTTATGTCCATCCAGGTGAATCCGTCCTAAGCTGTAGAACACGCACCGAACTCCCCGGCCGCGTGCCGTCTGCCGAAGAAGGAGCATCAAGATGCGACGTAGAGAGACACTGTTGGCCCTGGCAGCGGCCGTCATGATGCCGCGTCTCGCGTTTGCCGGGCGTACCCCATCGCCACCCGGCGCAGAGGTGTACATCATCTGGCCGCCGGACGGCGCGACGATTCCCACCGGCAAGTTCTGGGTGCGCATGGGGCTGCGCAACATGGGAGTTTGCCCGAAGGGCATCGACCGGCCGAACACGGGACATCATCATCTGCTCATCGATACGGACTTGCCGCCGCTCGACCAGCCCATCCCGTCGGATCGCAATCATCTTCATTTCGGAGCGGGCGAAACGGAAGCCCGTATCGAGCTTCCGCCGGGCAAGCACACGCTGCAGTTGCTGATGGGCGACTACAACCACGTGCCGCACGACCCGCCGGTGTATTCGAAGAAGATCACGATCACGGTCAAGTAGCGAGGGACGTCCGTTCGTCTTTAGCCGGAAGCCGGAGTGCATGCCATGAACAGGATCCTTGTTTTTGCGGCCAGCCTCGCGCTGCTCCTGGGTGGTGCCGCGCACGCGGGCACGACCCCGGCCGACCCGAGAGCGTTCGTCTATATCGGCTGGCCAAACGATGGTCAGGTGATGCCGGCAGGACGACCGTTTCGCGTGTGGTTCGGCCTTCGTTACATGGGCGTGGCGCCCAAGGACGTCGCGTATCCGAACACGGGGCACCATCATCTGCTGATCGATACAGACCTGCCGCCGATGGATCAGCCCATTCCGTCCGACCGCAATCATTTGCATTTTGGCGCGGGCGAAACCGAGACGATGATCCAGTTGCCACCGGGCAAGCATACGCTGCAACTATTGATGGGGGACGCCCACCACATACCTCACAATCCGCCCGTCTATTCGAAGAAGATCACCATTTACGTTAAGTGATCCATACGATTTGAAATGCTCGTTGCGTTCGTGTGCACGAACGCCGCGCGCATGCACACCCTCTTGTTGTTCTCCATGAGGCGCACGGTTTTCGCGTCTCGTCCCCCTCCAGCGTTCGAGTGTTCGTAGCACGCCAACATAACTCGGCTGATCAGTTGGCGCGCGCCCATCAGCATGTTTTCACAGCATGCGCCGACAAGACGCGCGACATGCAGGCGAACTCCGGCAAAGTCCTTATGCAACGGGCGATGCGTCGCATTGAGGGCAGGCAGGTGCGCAGCTGGCACGCCTCATGCCTTGTTTGACGCGAGCCCGCAACGCATTGCAGCTCGACCGCCAACATCCTGGCATTTACTTTTCTGGAGAACTGTCATGAGCAAGCTGATGATCGCAGACCTGAGCGTCGCCCAAGAACTCGACCGCCGTGAAATGAGCGCTGTGCGCGGCGGCAACCTGGGCATTGGCGGCCTTTGGCCCGTCTACTACCCGACGCCGAGCGTGAAGGTCGACAACACGAGCTTCACGGCCGAACAGGTCATCGGCCAGACCAACAGCATCGTCAGCAACACCGGTAACGACGCGGCGTTCGTGTCGGGCATTTCTTCGTCCGTGAACCCGAAGCAAACGGCCCACAACACGATCAACTTCTGATCGTGCCGAGAGCCGTGGAGGCTCTCTCGCCTCCACGGCATTTCCCCTCGCCCCCGTTGCGCACAACCTCATCGTCGCGTTCCGCTCAAGGAGTCGATCGTGAACACACCTCTCTCGCCGTCCGCTGCATACGTACGTTGCGGCACGATGCGCTGGCTGGCCCGCTTCATCGGCTCGGCGGGGTTGTGTGCCTCGATGCTGTGCGGCTGCACGGATCTCAGCACGCCCGCATACCGCCGCCCGGACATGCCGGCCAAGGAAAGCTGGGCGCACACGCATGCCGCTGTGTCAGCGGCCGACACCGTCGATCCGCAATGGTGGAAGGCATTCGACGATCCGTACCTCGATTCGCTCATCGACAAGGCGATCTCGGGCAACGTCGACATCAAGATACTCGCGGCGCGCATTGGCGTGGCCGGCGCGCAGATCGGCGAGGTGCAGGCCGGCGCGCTGCCCACGGTCGACGCGGGAGCCGGTATCGACTATGAAAAGAGCACCGGACTGGCGCTCACGAAGACCTATAACGTCGCCACGCAGGTGAATTGGGACATCGATATATGGGGCAAGGTCGAGCGCAGCGTGCAGGCCCAGAAGGCCGAATACCACGCGAGCGAAGCGGATTGGCGTGCAGGCTATCTGACGCTGGTAGCGAGTGTGGCCAACACCTATTTCCAGATCCTCCAGTACGATGACCAGATAGAACAGGAGCAACAGACGCTCGACAGGAACAAGCAGATTCTCACGATTTACCAGCAGATGTACGCAAATGGCCTCGCGCCCAAAACCGAGGTCTTGCGCCAGAGTGCCGAGATCAATGGGCTCGTGAACGACCTGCTCGAGCTGCGCCGTTCGCGCGACACGACCGAAAACGCGCTTGCCACGCTGGTTGGCGTGCCTGCGGGCGAGTTCAAGATGCCGGCGGGCCATCTGCGTCAACGCGTAAAGTTTCCCGACGTGCCCATGGGCCTGCCTGCGCAGCTGCTTGGTCGCCGCCCCGACGTGGTCGCCGCGCAGTTCCGTATTCTCGAATCGTACGATGAGGTCGGTTCCGCGCGGCTCGCGCAACTGCCGACGATCAGCCTCACGGGCCGCGCCGGCACGGCCGCGTTTTCGCTCGCCGATCTGTTCAAGGTGTTCACGTTGAGCTTCATGCCGAGCATCGACTTTCCGATGTTCGATCCCAGCGTGCACGCCCACATCAAGACGACCGAGGCGCAGAGCAAGGTTGCCGAGCAAGAGTATCGCCAGACCGTGTTCGCGGCGTTCGAGGAGGTCGAGAACGCGCTCGTGAACCTCGACGCGCACAAGAAGGAGCGCATCGAGCTGCTGCAGCAGAACGAGCGTTTGCGCATCGTTGCGGCGCAGGTCGAGGCGCAGTTGAAAGAAGGGCTCGTGTCCCAGCTCGAAGTACTGGAGTCCGAACGTTCGCTCGCCTCCGCGGAGCTTTCGCTGCTCGCCAATCACGAGCAGATCCTGAGCGACACCGTTACGCTCTACAAGGCGATTGGCGGCGGCTGGTCTGCCGTCGAAATCACCAATGTCGCATCCAATGACGCTGCGGCCGCAGCGCCCGCACCGTGAACGCCCGCACCGGCGCGGCCCGCGCCAGTTGTTTGATTCCCGCGATCCGTCGCCTACACTTTTCTCACACCCCGAACGCCATATGTAAGGCGCGCGGCTTCACACGGATAGTCAGTGCGCGTGCGGCGCAAGCGCTGCGCGCAGCCTGGCGCACAAATGCTGATCGCTGACGCAATCATGGTGCCTGACGCCGCTTCGATTGCCGAGAGGCAGACATCGCTGGCCGGAACGTTCGATATCGTGCTTCGACCGATATCGCACCCGGAACTGGGCGAGATCCGCATCGACAAGGATCTGTTCGCGGTGGGGCGGACGCAGCCGCCTTTCGCTCTGGCGCGGCCTGAGGTCGTGGTCGACGTCTCGCGTCGTCATGCGCGCATCTTTCGTGAAGGCGCCGCCGCGTACGTGGCCGACCTCGGCAGCAAGAACGGCACGGCCGTCAACGGTATCGAAGTCACGCAAAAGCCCCATGTTCTCAAGGAAGGCGACGAGCTGTGCTTTGCCGGCGCGCTCACGTTCCGCGTCGGCTTCGTGCCGCGCGCGGCACGCGAGGCCACGCGAGCGGCGGTGGTGACGCTCACGCCCGAGCGCGACGATCTTGGTTTGCAGCAGATCGTCGTCAGCTGCTTTCCGTTCCTCGTCAGCAAGGCCGACGAGACGTTCGCCCAGTATCGCGAGGCCTATCCGCATCAGGTGAACTACCTCTCGCGCCGCCACGCGCACATTTACGCCGAGGACGACGCCATCTATGTCGAAGACCTTGGCAGCACCAACGGCACGTTCGTCGACGGACAACGTCTCGACGACCACGCCGTGCGGCTCGAAGACGGCCAACGGCTCGCATTCGGCGGCGAGCACTTCGTCTACCGTGTGGGACTCGAATGCGCGCCCGGGACCGATGCCACCGTGACCGCGACGCGCGCGCCCAGCGCCGAGACGATCGGCGACGACGCGGACCGCACGACTTTCGTCGGCACCGCTCACTCGTTCCTCGACATCTTCTGCGCATCGCCGCTTCCGGCACAGGACGACGAGATCAATCCCGATGCACCGCCGCAAGCCGCCGATCCTGGCCCGGGCGCGAAGCGCCGGCGTGGCAAGCTCGAAGTCTTTCTCAGCGAACTGAGCGAAGCGCTGGGCGGCAGCGGGAAAGTCGACATGCGCCGGCTTGTGAAATGGGGCGGCGGTGTCGTTGCGGTGCTTGTCGCGCTCGTTGCCGTGACGTATTTTCAGGGCGCGCCACAGCGCGAGATGCAAGCCATGCTCGCGAACGGCCAATATGAAGGCGCCGCGCGGATGGCCGATCAATACCTCGCAGGCCACCCGAACGACGCCGCCTGGCGCGCGATGGGGACAGAAGCGCTCATGAAGGCGAAGGTGCCGGACTGGATCGCCGCACTCGACGCTCATGCGTTCGATCGTGCGCGAGCCATCGTGGGGGACATGCGCACGCTTGCGCGCCACAACCCCGATGCGGCGCCGCTCGTGGAGAACATCGACTGGATCGGCGCGCTGCAATCGTTCGTGCTGGGACGGGGCGGCCCGGAAGCGCCGATACGCATCTATCGCGACGAAGCGCCGATCAGGGCGCTGACGAGCCGCTGGAACGACGACCCAGGCGAACACCAGCGTGCACTCGACAGGATCTCGGCTGATGTGCCGGCGTTCGCCGCCGTGTATGCGGATGCGCTCAGCCATCTGCGCAAGCTGCAGAGCGACGACTCGGTGTATGTGGCCGCGCTCGACCGGATCCGGCAGGCCATCGACGTAGCGTTGGCGAGCGACCACCTTGACGGGCTGGGCGCGATGCTGACCGACTATGGGCAGCGTTATCCGCGCCTGGCCGGCCTCGACGCCGTGCGAGCCGACCTCGACCAGTATCAGCAGATCGACAGTGAAGCGCACGCCGGCCATGCGCAGGCGGTGCACGAGCGCCTCGCCGCCGCTCACTTCGCCACGCCGGCATTCGCGGCCCATGCGGCGGCGCTCGAGAAGCTCGCTTCGGCAGGAGAGCACGGTGAAGCCGCGCCGGCTCCTTGAGCGCTTGCGCGAGGCGCATCCCCCGGCCGAGCCGCCACGTTCGCTCGGCGAGGCGCTCGGCGATCACAGCGAAGAAGGTGTCGCGATCCTGACCGCGCGTCCGTGGCGCCTCATCGAAGCGACCGTGATCACGATGGTGGCACTCGTGGTGTGCGGGCTGTTCTGGTCGTTCATCGGTCGCGCCGATGTGATCGTGAGCGCGCCAGGGGCGCTCTCGCCCGAGTCCGAGGTGCGCCGCATCTACGCGCCGGTAGACGGCGAACTGGTCGATATCTACATTGCCGAAGGCCAGCCCGTCGAGAAGGACGACGTGATTGGCCGCATCAACGCGCGTGGCGCGATCGAGGCGGCGACCAATGCGCTCGACGCACGTTTGAAGCTGGAGGACGCCGAGCGCGACTGGAAGGAATTCCCGGAAAAGAAGGCGCTCATGGAGCGCAAGGCCGAGGCGCTCAAGGCGCAGATCGACGTCGAAGAACATATGCACGAAACCCGCATAGCGGAAGGCACGAGCAAGCTGCAACAGGCCGAGAACGCGCAGCTCGACGAAGCGCGTGGCAACATCGACAACGCGCGCCACGTGCGCGACCTCGCGAAGGAAGAGCAGGACAAATACGAGCGGCTAATTGCGCTGCCGGGCGGCGGCGGGGTATCGCAAAGCCAGGTGGAGGAGAAGCGCAGCGCGTATCTGCAGGCCGACAACAACTTTCGCATCGCCCAGGCGCGGATGGCCGAGCTGCAGGCGCAGACGAGCCACGAGTTCGCGCAGGCGAAGGCGCAGCTCGAAGGCAGCGCCGGGCAATTGACGAGCCTGCGCATCGAATACGACGCGACCGAGCGCGAAATCGCCAATACCGAGGACAAGCTGCGTCTGCAGGTGCAGACAGCGCGTCTTGCCGCCGACGCGGCGGCGCGCATCCGCTTCGAGAACATCGACAAGGACAATTTCCTGCTCGTGCTCGCGCCGGTTTCCGGCGTGATCACGGATGTGACGACGACGCAGCCGGGCGACAAGATCCAGGCAAACACGCCGCTGGGCGGCATTGCGCCCGCCAACGCGCGCCCGGTCGTGAAGGTGGCGATCGCCGAGCAGGATCGCGCCTTCTTGCACGAAGGCCTGCCCGTCAAGCTGAAATTCAACGCGTTTCCGTATCAGCGCTATGGCGTGGTCGACGGCACGCTCGAATACATTTCGCCGACCACCAAGCCGCAGGCGCAGACGAAGGAGCCCATCTACGAAGGACGTGTGCGCCTCGCGCGCGATCATTTTTCGATTGGCGGCACGACGTATCCGCTGCGCTACGGCATGACGGCAACGGCCGAGATCGTGGTGCGCGAGCGGCGGCTGATCGACTTCGCGCTGGACCCTTTCCGGCAGATCGCGGGCTGAATCCAGAACTCGAGAATCAGGGGAACGACATGACGGCAATCGTACGTATCGATGACGAGGTGATCGGCACGGAGGATTTCATCCGGGTGCTGAAGCTCACAGGGCAGTTCGAGAGCCTCGTCGAACAGCAGGTGCGTGAGCGGCTCACGGTCATTGCCGCGAAGAAGATGGGCGTGCAGGTGAGCGCCGACGAAATCCAGCAGCGCGCCGACCAGTTTCGCCGCGTGCGGGGTCTGCACCGCGCAGCGGACATGAACCGCTATCTGGACGTATTCGGCATCAGCCTCGAGGAATTCGAGCGCTTCATCACCGACACGCTGTATCAGGAGAAGACATTCGAGCTGATCAGCAGCGACGAGGCTGTCGAGCGCTACTTCAAGCTCAATTCGCCGAAGTTCGACAGCATCGAAGTGAGCCATATCGTGGTCGACTCCGAAGGCAAGGCGAGAGAGGTCATGTCGATCCTCGAGGACGATCCGCAAGCGTTCGGCGAAATGGCGCGCGAACATTCGATCGCCGACACGCGCGAGCGCGGCGGCGTGATCGGCAAGGTGCTGCGCGGCTCGCTCAAGACGGACATCGAGGCGAAGGTGTTCAACGCGCACGTTGGGGACCTGCTCGGGCCGTTCCCTTCGCCCGATGGCTCGTTCTTCGAGATATTCTGCGTCACGGCCAAGCATCCGGCCGCGCTCGAGGCCGACGTCTGCTCCGAGGTGCGCCGGTTGCTGCGCGAGGAATGGCTCGCCGAGCGCGCTCAGGAACACATCATCGACGCGCACTGAGCGCGCCGGGCCACGCAGATGGACACCCACGCGCCCGCACCGGCCAGCGCACCCTCGCTGGCGGAATTCCTGGCATCGGTCGAACCGCTGTCGCTCTTTTCGCGCGAAGAACTCGACCGCCTTGCCACGCAGGTCGAAACGCGCAGCTATGCATTCGGCGATACGATCTGCAAGCACGGCGAGCCAGCCGCCGGGCTCTATGTGATTCGATCGGGTTCCGTGCGCCTCATCGCCGAGGAACGCGGCAAGGAAATGAGCCTCGGCGTGCGCAAGGAGCGCGAGGTGTTCGGCGAGATCGCGATGCTGCGCGATTACTGGCACGAAATCTCGGTGCGCGCTTCCGCGAAGACCGAGGTGCTCTGCATACCGCGCGCGTCGCTCGAACCGCTGCTGGCCGCGAATCCGGCCGCACAGTCGTTCGTGACGAGCTATGTGGCAATCAGCTCCGCCGGCGGCTTCGTCACCCGGCTGTTCGACTTGCGCGGCAAGTTGAGCCGTGAAGAACTTGAGGAATACGTATCGAGCGTCGGCGTCAAGCGCGTGGCGGCGGGCAAGGAGATCATTCACCAGGGCGCGGGTGGCGACATGCGGCTTTATGTCGTGCGCCAGGGCGAGGTCAGCCTCGCACGCGAGGAAGACGGCACGGTCTATCCGCTGGCGAAGCTCGGTGCGGGCGAGATTTTCGGAGAGCGCGCCTGCCTTCTGCGCCAGGATCAGTTCGCGAGCGTCACGGCGCTCACCGATGTGCGGCTTCTGGTGATACCCGAAAAGACCGTGCACTTCATGCTCGAGCGCAACGCGAAGTTGCGCGAGGTGCTGGAGGAGCGCATCCGCTTCACCGAGCGCGAATTGCAGCGGCAGAAGAAGCTCGCCGAGCGCCGCAGCCGGCCGATCGCGGTCGATAGCGGTGCAGATGCGAAGTTGAACGAACGAATCGTCAAGCGCTTCGTGCTGGTCGAGCAGGCCGAGGAAATGGATTGCGGCGCGGCCTGCCTTGCGATGATCTGCCGGCACTACGGTATCCCCATGACACTGGGCAAGCTGCGCGATCTCGCGAACGTGACCACGCAGGGCGCGACGCTCGAAAGCCTCGCGCGCACCGGCGAAGCGCTCGGCTTCACGACGCGCGGCGTGCAATGTACGTACGAGGCGCTGCAAGGTTTCGAGCTGCCCTTCATCGCGCACTGGGAGGGCTACCACTATATCGTCGTCTACGGCCTCTCGAAGCAGTGGGTGAGGGTGGCCGATCCGGCGCTAGGCTTTCGCAAGCTCAGTGTCGAAGCGTTCGAGCGTGGCTGGAATGGCACGTGCCTGCTGTTCACCATGGGCGAAACGACGGGCACGCAGGCGGCGGCGCGCTCGCCGTGGGTGCGCTTCATCGGCTATCTGCTGCCGTACCGGAGAATACTTGCCCATCTCTTCCTCGCGACGTTCGTGATCCAGCTGCTGGGCGTCGTGCCGCCGCTCATCATCCAGAACATTCTCGACAGTGTGATCGTGCATCAGAACGTGAGCCTCTTGCACCTGCTGATCGTCGGGCTCGTCATTTCGCACGTGTTCACGCAGTTGATGACGACCATACGCGCGCATCTGTCGAATTTCATGGTGCGCAGTCTCGACTTCGCGATGATGTCGCAGTTCTTCAAGCACACCATGTCGCTGCCGTTCTCGTTCTTCGCGCGGCGCAAGACCGGCGATATCTTCGCGCGCTTCCAGGAGAACCAGACGATCCGCGCGTTTCTTACCGAGTCGACGGTCACCACGGCGCTCAACCTGCTGATGATCTTCATCTACTTCACGATCATGTTTCTCTACAACGTGAAGCTGACGCTGCTGCTGATCGCGTTCGTCATTCCGATCATGGCGCTCACCGCCATCGCGACGCCAAGAATCAAGCGCTACGCGCGCGAGGTGTTCTCCGTGTCGACGGACGCGCGCTCGATGTTGATGGAAACGCTGAGCGGCGTCGAGACCGTGAAGGGCATGGGC
Organism: Paraburkholderia sp.; assembly: GCF_035501035.1. Taxonomy (GTDB): domain Bacteria; phylum Pseudomonadota; class Gammaproteobacteria; order Burkholderiales; family Burkholderiaceae; genus Paraburkholderia. The sequence goes on along the minus strand of NZ_DATJWR010000225.1, from coordinate 103,559 downwards.
ATCGAAAGGGCGGTGCGGCTCAAGTGGGAGCGCAAGTACGCGAAGTCGCTCGAAGTGCAGTATCGCGCGCAGGCATTCAACATCCTGGTGGGGCTCGGCAGCCAGTTGCTCAATGCCGCGACCACCATTGTGATTCTCTGGGCGGGGGCCACGCTCGTGCTCAACCAGGAGCTCAGCATCGGGCAGCTGATTGCATTCAACGCGTTCATGGGCAGCGTGCTGGCTCCGCTCATGGGCCTCGTAGGCCTCTGGAGTCTCATGAACGACGCCGCGGTCGCCATGGAGCGGCTTGGCGACGTGCTCGACATCGAGCCCGAGCAGAAGGCCGCCGACCTCGCGTCGCGCGTGCTGTTGCCGGACCTGCAGGGCGATATCGCGTTCGACGGTGTTTATTTCCGCTACGGCGGCAACGAAACGCCCTACGTGCTGGAGAACATCAGCTTTTCGATTGGGCGGGGCCAGATGGTGGCGATCGTCGGGCGCAGCGGCTCCGGCAAGACGACGCTCGCCAAACTGCTGGTGGGCTTTTATGCGCCGACGGAAGGCAAGATCAGCGTGGACGGCTACGACATGAGCGCGATCGACCACGCGTACTTTCGCGCCCAGGTTGGCTATGTGATGCAGACCAACCTCGTGTTTTCGGGCACGATCGCGGAAAACATCGCCTGCGGCGATGCGAGCCCGGATTGGCGCCGCATCGAAGAAGTGGCACGCATGGCCGACGCGCACGCGTTCATCAGCAAGATGCCGCTCGGCTACGAGCAGGTGGTGGGCGAACGCGGAATGGGTCTCTCGGGCGGGCAGATACAGCGCCTTTGCATTGCGCGCGCGCTCTATCACGACCCGCGCCTGCTCGTGTTCGACGAAGCGACCTCGTCACTCGATACGCAATCGGAGAGCAACATACTCGCGAACATGCACGACATTCTCCAGGGCCGTACGGCGCTCATCATCGCGCACCGGCTCAGCACCATCATGCGGGCGGACAAGATCCTCGTGCTGTACGAAGGTGCCATCGTCGAGCAGGGGCGGCACGATGAGCTCGTCGAGCGCAAGGGCATGTACTACCAGCTCGTCCAGAAACAGCTGGGTGCAACATGAAACTCTTCGATCCGCACGGATTCGGCAGCTCAGTCGTTTCTTATGCCGGGCTGCTCGAGAAGATCGAGATCCTGCGCTCCACGCTGCGCTGGGCGCCGCGGCTCGAGCGCGCCGACATCGAGAAGCTTTTGAATCAATCGAACGCGCTGCGCGACGAAGTCATGCAACTCTCGCGCAAGGAGCGTTTCATCGAGGCGGCGGCCGAGGCGCCCGATTCATCCGATGCGCTCGACAAGCCTGAGGCGCTCGCCCCGTCTGCGCACAAGCGTCGCGAGGCGCTCATCGAGCGAAGCTTCATTTTTGAGGGGATATTCGGCGACAACCCAAAGCTGCTGGCGGCGCTCGAGATTGCCGAGAAGGCGGCGCCCACCGATCTGCCTGTTCTGATCGACGGAGAAAGCGGCACGGGCAAGGAGTTGATGGCAAAGGTGATCCATGCCAACGGCGCGCGCGCCGACCGGCCGTACATCTCGGTCAACTGCGGCGCGATTCCCGAAAACCTGCTCGAGTCGGAACTGTTCGGGCATCGCAGAGGGGCATTCACCGGCGCGTCGAGCGATCGCAAAGGCAAGTTCGAAAGCGCCCATACCGGCACGATCTTTCTCGACGAAATTGGCGAACTGCCGCTGCAAGGGCAGGTGAAGCTGCTGCGCGTACTCGAGTCGCACGAAATTCAGCGCGTGGGCTCGGACGAACCCATTGCGGTCGACACACGCATCGTGGCCGCCACCAACCGGAACCTGCGCGAACTCGCGGCCCAGGGGCAGTTTCGCGAGGATCTCTTCTACCGGCTGAGCGTCATCCACGTCACGCTGCCGCCGTTGCGCGAGCGCAATGATGAAATCCCTTTGCTCATTGCCTGGTTCGGCGACGAGGCGGCCGGCCAGCTCAAGCGCCGGCCTGTGAAGCTCACGCCGAAGCTGCGCGACTTCCTGCTCACGTATGCCTACCCGGGCAACATCCGCGAACTGCGCAACCTCATCTACCGGCTGTCATGCCTTGCCGGCGAAACCGCCGATATCGAACACCTGCCCGACGACATCCGGCCGAAGCCCATAGCAGCAACGCTGCGCGCAGTCGAGACGGAAACTTCGGGCGCACCGCTGTCGCTCAGCGACGCCAAGCGCGCCGCGAGCGATGAAGCCGAGCGCGCATTCCTCGAGCGCGGCCTGCAGGAAACCGGCGGCACGGTGGCGGAGCTCGCGCGGCGCTGCGACATGAACCGCTCGCATCTGCAGATGCTGCTCAAGAAGCACGGCATCCACTCCAAGGACTTTCGTCACGCGGACAAGGCGAATCACGAAAAGGAGTCCTGAGCGCCGCGCCCGGTGCTGGTTCGGTGTCACACGGCGGGGTTGACCAACGTATGATCCGCGGCGCCGGGGTCATCGACCCTGACGACCACTGCCGTGATGTTGTCGTGCCCGCCTGCCTGCAAGGCCATGTCGACGAGTGTGTCCGTCGCTCGCTGGCAGTCGCCGTCCGCGAGCGCGCGCGCAATCTCGGGCGCCTGCACTTCGTTGCTGAGACCGTCGCTACAGAGCAGAAAGAGGTCGCCGTCGTGCAAGGCGATGCGACCTTCGTCGAGTTGGAGCCAGTCTGCTGCGCCGACAGCGCGCGTAATCAGATGTTGCGATGGATGGTGGCGCGCCGCTTCGGCGCTGAGGTGGCCCTGTGCCTGAAGCTCCGCGACATAGCTGTGATCGATCGTGAGCGATTCGAGGCGCGCGTCGCGATAGAGATAGATGCGGCTGTCGCCCGCCCACAACCAGCCGCATTCGCGCCCGCTCGCCATCAGTACGGCGACGGTGCTGCCGATCATGCGAACGCCGCGTCGCGCCGCTTCATCGCGCAACTCGCGGTTCACCGTCTGCAGCGCGCCGCGCGCGGCTCCCGAGAATACGGCAAGCGAGCCGGGTGCCGGGAGCGTGCCGAGCGCGCGCACGATCATCCCGCTGGCCAGATCGCCCGCTGTATGGCCACCCATGCCGTCGGCGACGGCCCAGAGGCCCAGTTGTGGCAGATCGAGACACGCATCCTCGTTGAGCGCCCGCACGCGGCCTATGTCCGTGCGCGCTGCCGAGGTCCACAGTAAGCCAGCGGTCACGATCGCGCCTCCATAGGCTAGACGAGCCCGTTGTTCTTGCTGTTTTGGCCCACGCCCACCGTGACGTTCGAATTGGCTGCGGAGTTCGTCACGTCGAGCATCTGGTACTGATTGATGACCTGATTCGCGTAGAACGTGTTGTTGGTCTGGTAGAGATTGATGACGGGGCCAAGCGCGGAAGGCTGTGCGGGTTCGTAGGGCTGAATCCAGCCGAACACCCACGGCGCGCCTCCTGCGCCGCGTATGAACGACATCGCCTTGTGGTCGATGTCGCGCTGCAGATGAAGGTCGGTGATCGCGAGCGAAGTCATGATAGGTCTCCGTCCAGAGGGTGGCCGCGAGCGCGCGGCTTTTGCGCTCATATCACGCAAGCAGCATGCCAATGTGCAGCGACTGCTGGCAGCCGGTCACCTCGACGCCGCGAGGCCCGCCAGTCGAGACTCGTAGCGGCCCGCACGCGTTCTTCGCATGCTAGTGCCCCACGGCCTCGTTGTGCAACGGTCGTGCGCGGGCCAACACGCGCACGGGCAATCGTCATCAGGACTCCGACACATGGTGCAAACCCCGCCGGTCGTCGACTGCAGTCCGAACTGGTGGAACTGCGCCGACACATGGAGAGCCAATCCGTTGGCACGCGGCTGACACGTCACCGCTCCAGTCTCGCGCTTTCCTTCTCGAAGCCTTGTGCAGCCGTCGTTGGGCAGGTTGGCATGCCTGATGCAGGGTAGTTGGCAACCGGCAAACCCATCAGGAGTACGGGCAGCCAGCAACCAGCCAGACGGACCTCGCCATGAGCCTCGATCTTCATCCGATGAACAGCTGCGCAGAAGTATTGCCGCGCGCCGCTGCTCGCTCGATCGCTCGTACGGAAACGGCGGGCGAAGAGGACCTTCCGCTGGGCGCACATCTCGTATCGCGTCGCGCAGGCTACAGCCATCACGGCATCTACGTTGGAGCGGGCCGGGTCGTCCATTACGCCGGGCTGTGCACGTCGTTGCATCGCGGCCCTATCGAAGAGGTCACGCTCGAGCGCTTCGCAGCCGGGCACGAGGTCGAGGTCGTCGCGCATCCGTTTGCAGCCTATGCAGGTCGCGAAGCTGTCGAGCGGGCGCGCTCCCGTCTCGGCGAAGACCGCTATCGCCTGCTCAGCAACAACTGCGAACACTTCTGCACCTGGTGCGTGGACGGCAAGGGCCGCAGCGAACAGGTCCGCACATGCGTCGCCCATCCGCTCGCCGCGTTGCGCGTCGTCCGCGCGCTGGTTCACGCACGCCGGGCTCAACGGTGTCGCGGTGCGTTTGCGTTGCAGGCGGCGTGAGCGCCGTTTTCAGTCGATACCCCTAATACACGCTACGGAGACCCATCATGAACCCCACCGGAACGTCACTGCGCACCCTCGTCGACAAGTGGCTCGCGCCGAATGCCCGTGTGCCGGCCCGCGTGGTGCGCTTTAGCCGCACACAGGAAGACCGGCTGCGTTACGTTTGCGTCGAGGCAGCACATCCTGCGCGTACGATTGCAATCTTCTTCTTTCGTCACGACGACGGCTCCTGGTGCGTGTTTCCGCCCGTGGCCACTCGCCCGGCCATGACGGCGCGCGCCGCGTGACCCATTGCGCGGTCCACGCGGCGGCGTATGGGAATGTGGCGGTCCCGGCGGAAAGTCAGCGCAGCAGCGTAGGGCGAGGCGGCGCCGCAGTGAGGGTCACGGGCCCTCGCGCCGTTGCCCCGCCCGTGATGCCGATGCGCAATCCAATGAAGGGGCGTGGCGCGAGCAGCGTATCGTGCGAGGCGATGCGGGCGCCGCCCGTGATCGCGGCCATTGCCTGCCTGTCCAGATCCACGCTTTCCTGAAGATCCTTGATGACGAGAATACCCATGGTCTACTCCACGAGAGTGGATTCAAATCCAGTATAGGTGGCGCTTCGCGCACACGAAGACGCAGACAGTGCCTTTCGGTACTGTCTGCGTCCTCTGGCGCGGCAGCGGTCAAAACATCACGCCGGTGCTCGCATATTGCGAAGGGTTGACCTTCAGGTTAAGCGGCCCGAAGCCCGCGCCGATGTAACCGATGTTGTTGAGCGCAGCGACGTCGACTACCTGGACCTGCGAAATGTTTTGCACGATGTTCGGCGAGACGTTGATGTTGGCGATCGACCCGTAACCACTGGGTGCGCTGTTGTTGCCGCCGCGTACGGCGGCCATGGCGCGGTGGTCGAGCTCCGTCCCGGGGGCCAGCTCGCGGATAACGAGGGATGACATGATGAGCCTCCAATAGCGGATGAATGGGCGGGCGCGACGTTGCGGCGAACCGTGTTGCAGTCGCGCCACCCGTTGGGGCGATCAGAAGTTGATCGTGTTGTGGGCCGTCTGCGTCGGGTTGACCGAAGCGTGGATGTTCGAGGCAAATGCCACGTCGTTGCCCACGTTGCTCACGATGCTGTTGGTTTGGCCGATCACCTGTTCCGCGGCGAAGTTGGTCGTGTTGTAGTTCACGCTCGGCATCGGGTAGACGGGCAGGAGGGACAGGTTCCCGCCGCGCACGGCGCTCATTTCACGGCGGTCGAGTTCTTGGGCGACGCTCAGGTCTGCGATCATCAGCTTGCTCATGACAGTTCTCCAGAAGGGCGATACAGGTAGTTGGCGATTGAGCTGCAATGTGTTGCGGGCTCGCTCCTCTAAATGCATGCAGCGTGCCAGCGGCGTGGCAGACCTTGGCGATACGCCCGCTGCCTTATCCGACGGGGCTTCGCGCAGATGTGACGCGAACGTGCACGACGTGCGGGCCTGCTCGCGTGCATCGCTGCTGATGGATTGCGACCAACAGCGCCCTGCGGATCAGTTGGGTTCGCTGCAACAAGTGCGAGTTTGAGACCGGGTGCCAACGGCATCGCGGCGACTCACACCGTGGGCTAGTTCAGGCACCGATTGCACTGTGCGTTACGGCAGACTAATCTCTCGTCAGACATACTCGCGAAACGCTCCGCGCGCATGAAACGCACATCATGGCGCGCGCAGATTCAGCGGCGAGTTTGTATCCTGAAGAGAGCGGCAAGGTCATATTGCAGCGGACTTGACGGGGATCGCGCCGTACGGCCTCACGCCGCGAGACCGTGCGCCGCGATTGCTTCGGTGGGCCTGAAGCTGAGTTGAAGGCATACGAATGATGAGCCTTACGCAGCTAATCCAGACATTCCAGAGCGGGATGCTTTCACGCGAGGCGTTCTTCTCCGAGATCGACCGCGTGCTCGCGGGCGACTCGGCGAATCGTGCGCGCCTGCGTGAAGAGATGGATGCGACGCAGACGGTCCATCCGCTGCCCGATGCCGTTTACGCAGAGGTCCTGCGGCGCATCGAACATTGTCAGGACAGCACGACGGCCGCCATCGACGAAACTCGCGTGCAGGAGAGCGCGCCCGGCGCGTACGCGGCGCCGCCCGCACGCGCCGGCATGGCGCTCGACGAGACGGAGCACGTGAAAGGCATCGGCGACACGCTCAACGGGCGCTTCGTTCTCGAGGAATGTCTCGGCGTGGGCGGCATGGGTACCGTCTACAAGGCGCTCGACCTGCGCAAGCTCGAGGCATCGGACCGCCAGCCGTACATCGCCATCAAGGTGCTGAACGTGCAGTTTCGCGGCCAGCCGACTTCGTTGATCGCGCTGCAGCGCGAGGCCCGCAAGGCGCAGACGCTCGCGCACCGCAACATCGTCACGGTCTACGATTTCGATCGCGACGGCCCGCTCGTCTACCTCACGATGGAGTATCTGTCCGGCAAGCCGCTCAGCAAGCTGCTGCGTGCACCGGGTTTCGCGGGCATGCCGTTCGAGAAGGCCCGGCCGATCATCGCAGGCATGGGACAGGCGCTGGCTTATGCGCACGAGCGCGGCTTCGTGCATTGCGACTTCAAGCCCGCCAACGTATTCCTCACCGATGGCGGCGACGTGAAAGTCATCGACTTCGGCATTGCCCGCGTATTCCAGCGGCCCGAAGAGGATCCCGACGTCACCGTCTTCGATCCCGCCACGCTCGGCGGAATTACGCCCGCCTATGCGAGCCCGGAGATGTTCGAGCATCGCGAGCCGGACCCGCGCGACGATGTCTACGCGCTCGCCTGTGTGACGTACGAATTGCTGACGGGCAAGCATCCGTTCAACCGCAGGTCGGCCACCCAGGCGCGCAGCGAGAAGATGCGCGCCGAGCGGCCACAGGGGCTCGATCGCACTCAATGGCGCACGTTGAGCGCCGCGCTTTCGTTCGACCGCGCTTCGCGCACGGCGAGCGTCAATCAGTTTCTCGAGGGCATGGGTGTGCTCACCCACGCTTCGACGTTCTCCGGCGCGCGGCTCGGTGCCATTGGCGCGGGGGCCGTAGTGGTGGCCGGGGGGATCTGGCTCGGTTATCGCGTGCTTTCCGGCAATGAGGAGCCGCATGCAAAAACTTCCATGACAGCCGCGATCCCTGCCAGCGAGATCGACAAGGCCACGCCATCCAGCAGCCCGGCGAGCGCCGCGGAGGCACGGGCCACGCCGGTCCGCGTTGCCTCACTTTCCGCGGTCGTCGCGAATGTGCCCACCGCAACTGCAACTGCAACTGCTGCTGCAACGGCGCCGACGCCCGCCACGAGCGCCGCGATGCCAGGTGAGGCGGCATTGGCCGCGCTCAATTCGATGCTCGCAGGCATTCCGTGCTCGGCGGTTGCGGCGTCGCTGCCGGAGCACGCGCTCGAGGTGCGCGGCTTTGCGAGTGCAGGGGAGGGCATGGGGCGCTTGCGCGACGCGCTCGCGCAAACCCCGGGGGGGCATGGCGCGAAACTCGACGTGACCGCCGTCGACAGCCACAACTGCGAGGTCGTCAGCGCATTCGCGCCGTACTGGCGCGCCAATCGTCAGGCGGGGGGCGGGGCGACGATCCATACGCGGCCGCGCGACGCGCAATTGACGCAGGGAAGTCCGCTCATCGTCGACATCACGACGCCCCATTACGGCTCGTACGTCAACGTGGACTATTACGCGCTCGATGGCAGCGTCGTGCATCTCGTGCCGAGCAATCACGAGCGCGACAACCAGGCGCCACCGGACTTTTCGGCGACGGTTGGCGGTGCGGGCGACTGGATCGTGGACAAGCCGTTTGGCACCGAGATGATCGTCTTGCTGATCACGCCCGCGCCGTTGTTCGATGGGCTACGTCCGCCGTCGGAGTCTCGTGCTGCGTACCTCGCTGCGGTTGGCCAGCAGTTGAGACAGATGGAAACGCGTTACGGCACGGGGCACATCGTCGCCGATTTCGTGCAGATCACCACGCATGCGCGCAGCGACTGAGCCTCGATTCGAACAGGGGCTGCAGCATCGCGGCGTAGGCCGTCCACCCTGCCGCGAATGTCGCGACCCCGACCACGCTCAAGTAGAAGGCCATCGACATGATCTTCTTCGGCGACCTCAAGAGCAATGCATGCCTGCCGATTGCAATCACGGCCGGCAGTGCAAGGAAATGAGTTCAAGAGTCCGAACTGCTATGTTAAACGCACATCGAATGGCTGCTTGAGCGTTATCGCGAATGCAACGTCCGATACGTCTCGTTCTGCTGCCCGTCGTGCCGATTTCAAGGCGAACCTCGTACAGCTCGTTCGCTGTGCCCGTGCCGAGGCGCTCAATGGATAACCAGCAGTCGGAAACATAAGCTGCGTATGTTTGCAGTCGCAGAAGCTGCGACGCTGCCGCGCCTTCCAGGGAAACCGACCCGGGGAATCCGACATAGCTTATCTGCATACCAATACCCATAACCAACCTCTTCGCCAATACGGAAACAGTGACCGGGCGGGCCGCTGCAATGGATGAGATGCTCGCACTGGCCCATTCGAATCGTTTGACTTCGATCAGTTTTGGGGCATATCGGCAACGCGCATCATTCGACGAGCGATCTCTCGGGCGAGCAGGGCTGTGGCTGTTCTATGGCTGCTAACTCGTTATTGCCGGCTGATGCTTCGCTTCGCCTGGTGCCAGGTCTGGAGCAGGTCGAAAAGGCGTGCATCGTCGCGTTTCTGATACCTTTCGTGTGGGATGAGGCCAGTCGCTGCCCCATGAAATCCGCTCCGGGCGGACGCAATAAGCGCTTGCGCTACGGTCGCTGCGTCGCGCTACGCGCAGCAAGTTCAACCTCCAGTATCTATGGCGAACCACGAGAATCAACAACCGGAATCGAAAACGACCGCGTCCAATCGCTCGCTCGAACGCGGGCTCGAGTTGCTACGCGCTTTCGGCCCTGGCGCGACGCTGCTTGGAAACGGAGATCTCGCCGAGCGCACCGGCCTGCCGAAGGCGACCGTGAGCCGGCTCACGCGAACACTCGTGGCAGCGGGCTATCTGGAACACGACTCAGCGCGCAGGGCATACAGGCTCGGACTGCCGGTGCTCAGTCTGGCGCAAGCGTTGCGCAGCGGATCGACTGTGCTCAAGGCGGCCGGCCCTCTGATCCGCGACACCGCACAGAGAATGCATATCAATGTTGGAATCGCGGGTGCCGATCGGGAAGAGATGGTCTACCTCGAATCGATCCGCTACAACCAACGTGCGTCGTTACGCACGGTCGTGTCTGGTCAACGCGTGCCGATGGAGCTGACGTCGCTCGGTCGGGCCTATCTCGCGATGCAGCCGCAGGCCGAATTCGCCGCGCTGATGCACGCCTTCGAGCGACGCGGACGAAGCGGCTGGGCACGTCTTGCGCGTGAAATCACGCAAGCCGTCGATGCAGTGCATCGAAACGGCTTCTGCGTTGCGAGCTGGCAGCCGGAAGTGATTGCGCTCGCGGCGCCGCTCGTCATTCCCGGACACCGGTTGCTGGTGCTCAACTTCAGCGTACGCACAGTGGAATCGCAAGACAGCGTCGTGCGTGAACTGGCGGCGCCGCTGTTGCGTCTGCGCGACGAGATCATCGTCGAATGCGCGCATCTGGACGAGTAACGGCGGCGAGCGCGGGGTCGTTCACTCCCGGCGCTCACTGATCGCGCGCGCCGGAATGCCGAGCACTACCGCAAGGCCGCCCAGGATGGACACAACCGCTACCGCATAAAGGCCCACGGCGCTGCTGCCAAAGTGCGTCGATGCATAGCCGATCACCGAGGGCGCCGAAATGCCGCCAAACTGGCCGAGGCTGCTGATGAGGCCGATGCCGCTCGCCGCAACCGTGCTCGACAGATACGCGGGCGGGATCGTCCAGAACAGCGAAAGCATGCCGAGATAGCCGGCCGTCGCGACGCAAAGGAGCGCCACCAGCGCGCCTGCGTGATTCGCCGCCGCGGGCAGAAGCACGACGCCCAGCGCAGCCATCGATGCGCTCGCCATGAAGTGCCAGCGCCTCTCCAGCAGGCGGTCCGAGCTCCGGCCGAGCAGATACATCGCCACTGCGCCGACCCCATACGGAATCGCGGAAAGAAGCCCGATGTGCCAGTAGTTCGATACGCCGCTTCTCTGGATCACACTCGGTGCCCAGATGTGCACGACGATGCTCGCCCACGGCACGCTGAAATACGCGAACGTCAGGAAATAGAATTTCGGCTCCTTCAGCGCGACCCAGATCGAACCGTGCGCGCGTGCGGCTTTTGTTTGCGCGTCGCGCTTCAGTTCGTCGAGCAACAGGGCTTTTTCTTCGTCCGAGAGCCAGGCCGCCTGCTCGGGACGGTCCGTCAAACAGACATACGCGAAGATACCGGCGACCACCGAGGGCAAGCCTTCGAGCAGGAATAGCCACTGCCAGCCTTTGACGCCGAGAAAGCCCGACATGCTGTTCAGGATCCACCCCGACACGGGCCCGCTGATGATGCCCGACACGCAGATCGCCGTCATGAAGATCGACGTGACGCGCGCCCGTCGCGCGGCCGGGAACCAGTAGGTGAAGTAAAGGATCACGCCCGGAAAGAACCCTGCCTCTGCCGCGCCCAGCAACACGCGCGCAATGTAGAACTGGGTTGGCGTTTGCACGAACGCCGTGGCCGCCGACACGATGCCCCACAGCCCCATGATGCGCATCAGCGTCTTTCTGACGCCGACCTTCGCGAGCCACAGATTGCTCGGCACTTCGAAAAGCATGTAACCCACGTAGAAAAGCCCGACGCCCAGGCCGAATGCGGCATCGGAGAGGCCGAGGTCCTGCGAGAACTGAAGATGCGCAAAGCCGATATTCGCGCGGTCCAGATACGCGAAGACGTAACAGACGAACAGGAACGGTAACAGCCGCCGGGTGACTTTCCGGTAGACGGCCTCTGTCTGAGGCCGCGCTGCGCTGACTTCAATGGGTTGGGAAGGGGCTGCGTGCATCATGTCTCCGCTCTTTATTGGTGAGCGCAGGTGCGTCATCGCAAGTGTCCTGCGTTGGAATTCATTATCGGCAGCGACAGTTCGATGACAACCGGCCAATTCCGCACAGTGGAATTGGCCGGTGCTTCGGACGAAAGCGTTCCGCGTTCCACGCAGTGGAATTGATGGGGTGTCTTCGACGGTCGGCGCGGCTAAGCTGCATGAACCGATTGACCCGGTCAGCCGACTCCAACTCAACCTTCGAGACACGCATGAGCCCCTCCACCATTCAAGTCACGATCGACTCGCGGATCGCCACGATCACGCTGAATCGCCCCGAAAAACGCAACGCCATCAGCAACGAAATGCGCACCGAACTCATTGCGGCGCTCGAGACCGTGTCGCGCGACCGGGCCATCCGTGCCGTCGTGTTGACCGGCAACGGCAAGGGGTTTTGCGCGGGCGGCGACGTGAGCGGCATGGCCGAACGCATGGAAGCCCCAGCGGGCGAAGTCGCGTTCAACGGCTGGTCTCGCCAGCAGATCGTGCATCACACGGTGAACCTGCTTTATTCGATGCCCAAGCCGACCATCGCCGCAGTGAACGGCGCGGCGGCGGGCCTCGGCGCCGATATGGCGCTCTCGTGCGACTTCATCATCGCCTCGCAAGAGGCGAGCTTCGCGTGGAGCTACATCAAACGCGGCTTGATACCGGACGGCGGCGGCATGTTCTTCCTGCCGCGCCGAGTCGGTATCGCGCGTGCCAAGGAGCTGGTCTTTAGTGGACGCAAGGTCGACGCGAACGAAGCACTGGAACTGGGAATCGCGGATCGCCTGAGCGACGCCGGGTCTCTGCTCGGCGACGCGCACGCATGGGCCACGGAGCTGAGCCAGGGGTCGTCAACCGCGCTCGCGCTCGGCAAGAGCATTCTCAACCAGAGCTACGAATTGTCCGCGCATCAAGTCTTCGCGCAGGGCAGCCAGGCACAGGCCGTTTGCTATACGAGCCGGGAACATCGCGACTCAGTGCACGCGTTCCTGAACAACACGAAGTGAACGCGAAGGGAATCAACATGAACGCAATTTCAAAATTGATGCGCCCCGCGAGTGTCGCGGTGATCGGCGCATCGGCGGACGCCTCCAAGACTTCAGGCCGCCCGGTCGCGTATTTGAGGAAACACGGTTTCGACGGCGACATCTATCCGGTCAACCCTCGTTACGACTCGATCGATGGTCTGCACTGCTATCCGGATGTGGCATCGCTGCCGCACGCGCCCGATGTCGGCATCGTGTTGCTTGGCGCCGAACGCGCGCATGAAGCGGTGAGGGCGCTGGCAAGCCGCGGCACGAGCGCTGCGATCGTACTGGCAAGCGGCTATGCGGAGATTGGCGAGGAAGGCGTGAGGCGTCAGGCGCAATTGATCGAGGCAGCCGGCCCCATGCGGCTGCTCGGGCCGAACACGATCGGGCTCGTCAACTTGACCGACCGCATCACGCTGTCGGCAAGCGGCGCGCTCGAGACCGACGCCTTCACGGTTGGGGGAATCGGCGTCGTGTCGCAAAGCGGCGGGATCCTCGGTTCGCTGCTGTCGCGGGCGGCGGCTCGAGGGATCGGCCTGTCGAAGCTCGTGTCGACCAGCAACGAAGCCGATCTCGACATGGCAGACTTCGTCGACTATCTCGTCGACGATGATTCGACTTCGGTCATCGCCCTCTATATGGAGGGACTGCGTCATCCCGAGCGGTTCCGCGCCGCCGCGTTACGCGCGGCGAGCGCCGGCAAGCCGGTCGTCGTGTTCAAGATCGGGCGTTCGGAGTCCGGCGCACGCTCGGCGGTCTCTCATACGGGCGCGCTGGCTGGCTCCGACCGCATGTACGACGCGCTCTTCAACCAGGTGGGCGTGATCCGCGCTCAAACCTTCTCCGACCTGCTCGACATCCCTCATGCGCTTGCGACAGGCCGCAAGCTGGCGGGGCGACGCGTCGCGATCCTGACCTCGACGGGCGGTGCAGGCACGCTCGTCACCGACAGCCTCGGCATGGCGAACTTCGAGACGCCACCGCCCGACCACGCGAGCGCTGCCGCCCTGCGTGCGTTGCAAACCGGCGACCATGCGGTACTCGACCGCAATCCGATCGATGTGACGCTCGCGGGCCTGCAACCGGATCTTCTGCGCGGCGCGATTCGCACGCTGCTCGAGAGCCCGACCTACGATGCAGTGGTCGTGATCGTCGGATCGTCGGGCCTCGCGATGCCTGACCTGATGGCCGGGGCGATCCGCGAATCGCTGCCCGACAGCGACAAGCCCGTGATGGCATTCGTGAGCCCTCACGCGCCCGAGATCACGCGTTTGCTCAACATGCAAGGCGTACCCGCTTTCGTTTCGCCGGAAAGCGTGACGAGCGCGCTGGCGGCGATGTGGCAGCATGATGAGCACGTTCGGCGTGCTGCCGTACGTTCGGCCGAAAGGCAGCCCGAAGCCGACGTCGATGTGAGCGACCTGCCCGCCGGCTCGTTGAATGAAGCGCAAGCAAAGGCGCTCTTTGGCCGCTTCGGCGTAAGATCGGTGCGCGAGCGGGTGGTGGCAAGCGTAGAGGAAGCGGAAATGGCCGCCCGCGAACTCGGCGGCAAGGTCGTGCTCAAGCTGCTGTCGAATGAGATCACGCACAAGAGCGACGTCGGCGGCGTGGCGGTCGGTCTGAACCCGGAGAACATCGGTGCGCGCCTGAACCGTATGCGCGACGATGTCCAGACCGCAACGGGCGTATCGGCAGACGCCTTCCTTGTGCAGGAAATGGTAAGCGGCGGTACTGAACTGATCCTCGGTCTGCATCGCGATCCGCTCGGCACCGCTTTGCTGCTCGGCATGGGCGGCATCACAGCCGAACTGTTCAAGGACACGACGATGCGTCTCGTGTCCCCCGAGGCGCCGCTTTCATGTGAAGACGCGCTCGCGATGATTCACGAACTGCAAACCTGGCCGCTGCTCGACGGCTTCCGTGGACGGCCGCGCGCGGATATCGACGCCCTCGTGAGCGCGATCGTCGCGTTCGCGCGGATGGCGGTGCAGCTCGGCGGCCGCATCGTCGAAGCAGAGATCAACCCGCTCTTCGTTCTGCCCGCGGGACAAGGCGTGCGAGCGGCAGACGGCGTCGCCGTGCTGGCCGACCTTGCTTCACCTCCTCTCCAACCGTAGGAGACATATCATGGTCAACCCCACCGGGAACGGCTTCAAGCGTGTCTGGTTCATCACGGGCGCGTCGCGGGGCCTCGGCGCTCTGATCGCCGAGGCGGCCCTGGCTGACGGCAATGCAGTGGTTGCCGCTGGCCGCAATATCGCAGCGATCGCCGAGCGCCTCGGTGCATCGCCGGCACTGCTGCCCGTGGCGCTGGACGTCACGGACGAAGCGCAGGCGAAGGCCGCCGTTGGAGCCGCGGTCGAAACATTCGGCCGTATCGACGTGCTGGTCAACAACGCGGGCTTCGGCTTGCTCGGCGCCATCGAGGAGTCCAGCGATGCGGACGTGCGCCGCATGTACGACACCAACGTGTTCGGGCTCCTGAATATCACGCGCGCTGTGCTGCCGGTGATGCGCGCGCAACGGTCTGGTCACGTCATCAACATGTCGTCGATCGGCGGCTATCGCTCGTCGGCGGGATTCGGTGCGTACTGTTCGACAAAGTTTGCAGTCGAAGGCTTGACGGAAGCATTGCGCGCCGAACTGAAGCCGCTCGGTATTCATGCCACGGTGGTGGAGCCCGGCTACTTCCGCACCGACTTCCTCGACGCGTCATCGCTCGTTGTCGCACGCGAGGTCATCGCAGACTATGACGGGACATCGGGGAACGTGCGTCGCAACGCTGCCAGCATGAACCACAACCAGCCAGGCAATCCCGCGAAGCTCGCGGCAGCCATGGTCGAACTGGTCGACGCGTCTATGCCTCCGCTGCGGCTGCCGCTTGGCACTGACACGCTGAAGGCCATTGCCGAGAAGAATGCGTATGTCGAGCAGGAAACCGAAACCTGGAAAGCGCTGTCGGCATCGACTGATTTTTCCGCTGGATAGCTTGCAGATCGGATAAGCGAGCTTCGGGTGACGGCCGAGCTGCAATCTGCCCGAGTTCTGAGCGCGCATGCGCGTGACCTCTAGTGCGCGCGATCGAGCGCCAAGGCCACGCTTTGACGCATTCAGGTGTGCTATGCCGGACATCGGGACCACGTACAGCGGATGGCAGCTTTCGGCCAACTTTCGGTCGTGGCAAGTGACATGCGGAGCGTCTCTTCTTGGCGCCACTGCGTCAAACTCCGGGTGCAACGGCCGTCCTGGATCCTTAATTCATACAAAAGGCGTAAGTCGACCCGCAAGGAAAATCGGGTCGACTGAAAGAGGACATTCACCAACGAAAGTTTCGCGGCACTGCGCGCGGCGTAACGATCAAATTCGGCGCTGGACGATGCGCAGCCGCGCTCTACGCACCCCCCGCCACCTCTTCGCGAAGCGACCACGCTCACACCGCAAACGCTTCAACTGTAACCCGTGCGTGCCGGCGAGCGAATTACAGGTTACGTCGTCAATCTGGAGACAGGACATGTTGGCCCGTTCTCTCACTGCCCTCTGCGCGAGCGCCGCGGCGCTGCTCGCCTTGCCTGCGTTCGCCGCCGAGCCGCGTCCGGTCGTCGTCGAACTGTTCACGTCGCAGGGCTGTTCGTCGTGCCCGCCGGCCGATCGCTTTCTCTCCGAGTTGAGCGACACGCGCTCCGATGTGCTGCCCCTGGCGTTTCATGTCACCTACTGGAATAACCTCGGCTGGCAAGATCCGTTTTCGTTCGAAGGCGCCGACGCGCGCCAGGCCCAGTACGCCCAGCGGTTTCACGACTTCGCGTACACGCCGGAAATGGTGATCGATGGCAAGTCCGAGGTGGTGGGCTCGAATCGCGCTGCAGCCGGCTCTGCCATCGACCACGCGGAGTCCATGGACGCGACGGCCGCCGCAGTTAGCGCCACGCGCGCGGGCGGCAGCGTTTCTGTGTCCATCGGCGCGGGTACGGGACGCGCGCGCGTGCTGCTCGTCGGCTACGACGCCCGTCACGTCACGGCGATCGGGCGCGGCGAGAACGCGGGCCATACGCTCACTGAATCGAACATCGTGCGCGGCGTGGCATCAATCGGCCAGTGGTCTGGTGCGGCGCTAACGTTGCATGCCGATGCCGTCGCCGGCGAACATCTAGTGGTGCTTCTCGAAGCCGAGGATGGTGCAATTGTCGGTGCCACACGCGTTGTCGATGCGCGTTGAGTGCCGGCGTGCTGAAGCGCATGAGTTATCGCATGCCACGGAACTCAAGGCAGATACCCGCTCAACGGATTGCGTCTGGCTCACTGGTTCACGCTGAAGAACCAATCCGGCTTTTTCGCCCAGTTGCCTGATTGGCGCGAAAGTCAGATTTCATTCGACCTGATGCGAACTTGACGGCAGGTTCCGAGGAACCGCAACTGGCCTCGCACTACTGGCAGCTCGTCGGAAGTTCATCCGGCTGAGGCAGCCTCCTGCGATCTGCATTCAACAGCGCGCTTCGGATACGTGACCGGACACTTGTGATCGTGGCGCTCAACGGTCTGGCGCGGAGCCGACCGGCATCTTCCTTCGGCTCCCGGAATCCCACGGGACTGACTTGCATCGCCGGACTTCGTTTCGGCACTCGATCCGACGACTCGCAGGCCGAGCGGTGCATCAGCGCGTTCCAGCGCGATGACCTTGCTGCCGATCCGCTCGCCCCCTAACCGATTGTCGCAGGCGCGCTCCATCGCAAAAGCCCCCACGGTAGCGCTCGGGATGGGTAGGCGTTATCCCCGATATCAAGTAGCGCGTGACACACTACAATCCACGCATATCTTTCAGTAGCGCGTCACACGCCACTAAGGGCATTATCGCTATGACGTTCGTACCCGGGTATTGCACCCTTTGCCGCTCGCGTTGCGGCTCCTTGAATGAGATCCAGAACGGCCGTCTGGTGAGAGTCGCCCCGTTCCCCGGGCACCCCACCGGCGGGGCGCTCTGTGCGAAGGGGCGATCGGCCCCGGAGCAGGTTACCAGCCCACTGCGCTTGACCCGACCGTTGCGCCGCACCGCGCCGCGCGACGCCGCGGACCCTGGCTGGGTCGAGATTTCCTGGGATGAGGCCTTGGGCGTCATTGCGTGCCGTCTCGCCGAGACACGCCGGCGAGACGGCGCCGAAGCGGTGGCATTTGCCGTCACCACGCCGAGCGGCACGCCAATGGTCGACAGCTTCGAGTGGGTCGAGCGTTTCGTGCGCTGCTTCGGCAGCCCGAACTTGCTCTATGCGGTCGAGGTATGCGGCTGGCACAAGGACTATGCACACGCACTCACGTTCGGACGCGGAATTGGCGTACCCGACCTCGAACACGCCGATGTGATCTTGCTTTGGGGTCACAATCCGGCGCGCACGTGGCTGGCCCAGGCGTCGCGGGTCGCCGCGGCCCGGCAGCGCGGGGCAATGGTCGTGGTGGTCGATCCCAAGCAGGACGGGTCCGGCCAGCAGGCGGATTTGTGGATGCGTGTGCGCCCTGGCGCGGATGCCGCGCTCGCGCTCGGTGCCATTCGCCATCTCATCGAGACGGAGCGATACGACGTTGACTTTGTCCGGAACTGGACCAACGCGCCGTTGCTCGTAGACGTCGACACGGGACACCTGCTTTGCGCCCGCGATATCTGGCCCGGCCTGGGCGAAGACGTATTCGTCGTGCGCGACGTTGACGGCAACCTGCAGCCGTTCCGCCCGTCTGCCGCCACCCCGGCCGATCTGACGCTCGACACGGAAGGCACGCTGCGCGACTGCAGCGGGCGGCGGCGACGCTATAAAAGCGTCTTGAGGCTTCTCGCCGGTCATGTCGGACCCTACACGCCGAAACACGTGCAGACGCTGACGTGGATCGACGAGGCCTCGATCCATCGCTTCAACGCGCTATTCGAGCTTGGGCCCAAGCTTGCCTATCACGCGTGGACCGGCGTCGGCCAGCACACCAACGCCACCCAGACCGAGCGTGCGCTCGCCACGCTCTACGCGCTGACCGGAGCCTGCGACCGTGAGGGCGGCAATCTGTGGACGGTCGCTCCGCCTTACCGGAGCGTCAACGCATACCACGAACTCCTGGCGCCAGAGCAGCGCGCCAAGGCACTGGGTCTGAAAGAGCTGCCGTTAGGCCCCCCTCGGTTCGGCTGGATCACCGCGCGCGATCTTCGCGCGGCCGTGCTCGACCGGCACCCCTACGCCGTCAACACCCTGGTCAGCTTCGGTACGAACCTCGTGGTGACCCAGGCCGATGCCGCACAAAACCTGCGGATGCTGCGGGCGCTCGACTTCCACGTTCACGTGGACATGTTCATGAACCCGACGGCGAGCAACGCCGACATCGTGTTGCCGGCAAGCATGCCGTGGGAGCGGGAGGCACTCAAGTTCGGCTTCGAAATCACCCAGGCGGCGGTCGAACACGTACAACTGCGCCCCCGCATGATCGAGCCGCCAGGCGAGGCCCGGGCAGACTATGAGATCGTGATGGATCTGGCGAAGCGGCTCGGGATGGATGGCGCCTTCTTCGGCGGCAGTATGGAGCAGGCGTGGAACTATCAGCTCGAACCGCTCGGCGTCAGCGTGGCCGAACTGCGCGAGCGCCCGGAAGGCATGCGTTTCCCGCAGCCGTTTTCCCATCAAAAGTTCGCAGTACGAAATTTTGACGGTTCGGTTACCGGCTTCGCCACACCCACACGCCGCGTGGAGCTTTACTCGGAGGCGCTTCTCGATATCGGGCAGCCCGCTCTGCCAACTTTCGTCGAACCCGCGCAAAGTCCGCGCTCGCCTGACGCCGATCCAGCGTTTCCGACTGTGCTGACCACGGCCAAGAGCGGCTGGTTTGTACACTCATCGCATCGCCACGTCGCTTCGTTGCGCAAAAAGGCGGCCGCTCCGCAGATACAGATTGGCGAGGGCCTGGCGGCCCGTATCGATGTGCATGACGGCGACTGGGTACGCGTCACGACGACCGGCGGTGCGGTGCGTCTGCGGGCTCGCGTCGATCGTCATCTGCATGACGGCGTAGCCATTGCGGAGTTCGGCTGGTGGCAGGAATGCGAGCCGCTCGGTTGCGCGGCCACCGGCGTTCAAGGCGATGGATCTTCCAACATCAACGCGATCTTGCGTGATACCCAGCGCGACCCGGTCAGTGGCTCGGTACCGCTGCGGGCGATCATGTGCCGCGTCGAGCCGGAACCGGCGCACAACCGTGGCCGGTGGCACGGCACGCGGCCGTTCCTTATCAAGGCAAAGCGGAGGATCGCGGCCGACATCGAGGCATTCGAATTCGAGCCTGTCGATGGCGGCCCGCTACCCGACTTCCTCCCTGGCCAACACGTGATCGTGTCGGTGCCGGGCTTCGACACGCACCGTGCGTACTCGCTGACCGGACCGAATCGGGCGCCCGTGCGGCTCTCGATTGCCGTGCGGCTGGCGCGAGCGCCCAACCAGCCCGACGGTCGGATGTCCAGCCATCTGCACGCGATGCAAGAGGGCGACACCGTATTGCTGTCGCCGCCGACCGGCGTCTTCACGATCCCGGTCGAGAGCCGCCGAGCGTTGCTGCTCGCAGCAAGCGGCATCGGCATCACGCCGTTCGTGGGCCACCTCGAAGCGCTCGCGCAGCGGTTTTGCGATGGGGACGCCGGCAGCCCGCCTGAGGTGATCCTGGTTCACGTGTGCCGGAACGGGACGTCGCATCCGTTTCGCGACAGGCTACGCGAGCTGGCGAGGCAAATCGGGACCGTCACGCTCGTCACCGTGTACTGGGACCCGCTGCCGTCTGACTGCCTGGGCATCGACTACGACCATACCCAAGGGCCGGAATTCAGCTGGCTCACCGACGCTTGGATCGCGCGCCGGCCGCTCGCCTATCTGTGTGGCTCGCCGACGTTTCTGCACGACGCGCGTGAGGCTATCACGCGGCGCGGCGTCCCCGACTTTGACATCTTCGAAGAAACGTTTAGTGCCGAAGTTCGCGTGCCGACCACGCTGGAGCCTCGCATGGTGCGCGTGGAAGGCTCGGGCGCACCGTTCGAATGGTCGCCCGGGCTCGGCACGCTGCTGGACGCGGCCGACAAGGCGGGCGTCCCGTTGCCGAGCGGGTGCCGCGTTGGCCAGTGCGAAAGCTGCGCGATGACCATCCTCGAAGGCGAGGTCGCCCATCTTGCGCCCTACGACGGGCCGCCCGACCGTTGCCTGACCTGCATGGCGGTGCCGCTGTCGCCGTTGCGACTGCGCCCGTAGACGGCACAGGCGAGCCGACTCCCATCGTTTCCACTCCTTTCCGGCCCATCCACTCCCTCACCTACGACGAGACATACCATGTCCAGTTTGCAACCCAAATCAGTCGATACTGCTCCGCCCGCAGGCAATGCCGTCGAACGCGTCTCACAGGGCATCGTCGCGTGGGCCGAGAAGTGGTTCCCCGATGCCTACGTGTTCGTTGTCCTCGCCTGTGTGGTCGTGGCAGTCGCGGCCACGCTCCATAGCGGAAAACCGATGGCGGTCAGCAAAGCCTTCGGAGACGGCTTCTGGAGCATCATCCCGTTCACATTGCAGATGACCATGGTGGCCATCACGGGCTACGTGCTGGCGATGTCGCCGCCGGTGGCGGCGCTGCTGCGCCGGATCGCGCAGATTCCCACGACATCGCGTGGCGCCATCGTATTCATCGGAGTGCTAAGCATTCTGTTGTCGCTGATCAACTGGGGTTTCAGTCTGATCTTCTCCGGGCTGCTGGTCCGTGAGATGGCGCGGCGTCGCTCGCTCGCGCTCGACTACCGCGCCGCCGGCGCCGCCGCCTACCTCGGCATGGGCTGCGGCTTTACGCTGGGGATGAGTTCGTCCGCGGCGCAGCTCCAGGCCACGCCATCGAGCATTCCCGCCGAGCTGAAGGCAATCACCGGCGTGATCGGCTTCAACGAAACGATTCTGACCTGGCAAAACCTCGTGGTGATTTCGCTGGTGATCGCCGTTTCCGTGGTGATCTGCTACCTCACCGCGCCCGGTCGCGACAGGACCCGCACCGCCGAGGAGCTTGGCGTCGATCTGCAGGCAGACCTTGTCACGCCCGCGCAGCGCAAGCGGCCCGGCGATTACCTGGAGTTCAGCCCGATGCTGACGATAGTCGTGACGGTGCTGGCCGCCGGCTGGCTGTGGAACGCGTTCCGCAACGGCAACCCGCTCGTCACGATGTCGCAGCTCAACACCTACAACCTGGTGTTTCTGATTCTGGGACTGCTGCTGCATTGGCGGCCGCGCAGCTTTCTCGAATCCTTCGTGCGTGCCATGCCGAGCGTGAGTGGTGTGCTCCTGCAATTCCCCTTCTATGGCGGCATTGGCTACATGCTGACCAAGGTAACGGACTCGCGCGACAGCAGCCTGTCCGACCTCATCGCTCACGGGTTTGTCAGCCTCGCGCACGACTCGGGCCTCTTCTCCATGCTCGTGGGACTGTACTCGGCCGTCCTCGGCTTCTTCGTCCCCTCGGCCGGCGGCAAGTGGGTGATCGAGGCGCCATACATCATGACTGCGGCAAACCAGTTGCAGGCCCATCTCGGCTGGACGGTGATGGTCTACAACATCGCCGAGACGCTGCCGAACTTCATCAATCCGTTCTGGATGCTTCCGCTTCTCGGCATCCTGAAGCTCAAGTCCAAGGACCTCGTGGGCTATACGGCAATCCAGTTCATGATCCACGCCCCGCTCGTGATCCTGACGGCGGCGCTGCTGATCTCGACCTTCACCTATCACCCACCCATCGTCCCCGCTCACTGATAGACGCACCTGGAGGCCTTCCCATGACCCAATTCGTTTCCCTTAATGAACCCGTGCTGAGCTATGCGCCGGACAGCCGCGAACGCGCGGAGATCCGGCGGGCGCTCGAGTTTCACGCCGGCCACGTCGCTGAGATTCCGCTCGTGATCGATGGCCGACGCTGTTCCGGTGCGTCCATGCAGTCGCTGCACGCGCCGCACGATCACGCGCGCCGCATTGCCGACGTCCGACAAGCGGGGCCGGCTGATGTCGAGGCCGCCATCGCGGCGGCGGTGGCGGCACAGCACGACTGGGCGAGCTGGCCCTTCGAGGCGCGTGCGGCCGTGTTCCTGCGCGCCGCGGACCTGCTGGCCGGCCCATGGCGGCAAAGGCTCAATGCCGCGACCATGCTCGGCCAGAGCAAGACCGTGTTTCAGGCGGAGATCGATTCGGCATGCGAACTGATCGACTTTCTGCGCTTCAATGTCGAATTCGCACGTGATTTAATGCGCATCCAGCCGCTGTCGCCCGCTGGCGTGCGCAATGCGATCGACTATCGCCCGCTGGAGGGCTTTGTCTATGCGGTTACGCCGTTCAACTTCACGGCGATCGCGGGGAACCTGCCCTGCGCGCCCGCGCTGCTCGGCAACACCGTGGTCTGGAAGCCGGCCTTCACGGCCTCGCTGAGCAATCACCTTGTCATGGAACTGCTGGAGGCAGCGGGGCTGCCGCCCGGCGTCATCAACTTCATCCCCGGTCCGGCGGCGGTAGTCTCGGAAGCCGTCCTGGCTTCACCGGATCTGGCGGGCCTGCACTTCACGGGCTCGACCGAAGTGTTCGATTCGCTCTGGCAGCGGGTGGCCCGCAACCTTTCGGGATATCGGAACTATCCGCGGCTGGTGGGCGAAACGGGAGGCAAGGACTTCGTGCTGGCTCATCGATCGGCGGACTGCGAAGCGTTGGCCGTCGCGCTGCTGCGCGGCGCCTTCGAGTATCAAGGCCAGAAGTGCAGCGCGGCCTCGCGCGCGTATATCCCCGCCTCGCTATGGCCGAAGGTGAAGGCGCGACTGCTGGACGACCTGGCGACCCTGAAAATGGGCGACGTCGAAGACCTGAGTAACTTCATGGGTGCGGTGATCGACCGTAAGGCTTTTGATCGCATCTCGGGACACATCGAGCGGGCACGCGTTTGCGGTGACCGTGTCATCGCAGGCGGCCAGTGCGACGACAGCCGTGGTTACTTCGTCGCCCCGACCGTGATCGAAGTGAGTGACCCGCAAGCCGTGACGATGCGCGAGGAAATTTTCGGGCCCGTGCTGTCGGTCATGGTCTATCCCGACAGCGCCTGGCCGGATGTCCTCGCGCTCGTCGACAAGACGAGTCCATATGCGCTCACCGGCGCGGTATTCGCCAATGAACGAGGGGCAATCGAGCAGGCCAGCGGGCGGCTGAGGTTCAGCGCGGGCAACTTCTATCTCAACGACAAGCCGACTGGCGCGGTAGTCGGGCAGCAGCCGTTCGGCGGCGGCCGACGCAGCGGAACCAACGACAAGGCGGGTTCGATGTTCAACCTGCAGCGCTGGGTATCGCCACGGACCATCAAGGAAACGTGGGTGCCGGCCAGCCACTATCGCTATCCGCACATGCAATAGTTGCTGTCAGTCCAGTGGCAACCGCCGGCGCGCCCATCTCCCGTTCGCGCTGCCGGGTTTGCCACTGTCGGCGTCGCTATCGGCTTCAGGAGAACTCGCGGGCGCTGCAGACGTGGCGATCAAGGCTGCGACGGCCAAGTGTGGATCGTGTGCGGGCCCGGTGGGTACAAAGACGCAGGCCGCCGCGTCGTTATGAACAGCGGCGCCTGGGAAAGATGTATCGACGAACAAGAGTGAGCATGTGTGTAGCCAATTCCGCAAAGAATCGGCTCACTGCAAAAATGCGGACCCGCAACCTTACCCGCAACGCCTCGATTGCGGGGCATCGAGCAAGCCGCCGGTATCCGCGGGAAAACGCGCCGACGCATATAGCCGCGCCTTGGCGTCGAAATAGGCTTTCACCCAGTCCGACCGCTCCCCATCCTTCGGCAGTCCTACTGTTTCGGCAATCGACATGAGGCTGATCGTCTTACCGCGCGCGCCCCAGTTGCCTTCGGTCACCTCGTCGATTACCACCAGGATGCTGGCCCCTGCATCGGGGCGGTTGGCATCCCCCACCACGGCGAGGATGGAAGCGTTGACTGCAGCATGCACGCGCGATTTGTGCAACGAATTCATGTAGCCCTCCGGAATGGTGACGTGGACCAGAAACCTTCCCGGCGATGCGACGAAGGTATCGTCGGTACAGCCTCCGATGTACCAGCCGTCTGCGCGGACCTCGTGGAACATCACCCAGGCAAATGCGCGGCCGCCCTCGGTGCGCGCCCCTCCCTCCATATCCAGCAACACTTCGTTCAGACGCTTAGCCAGCGCCGCCTTTTGATCGGGGCGCAACGCGCCCTCGAGATAGTGAACCTGCATGATGGGCATGATGGGATCCTCAAAGAATCGTCTCGACAAAGAGGACGTCTGTGTGGTCCGGCGCGGTACGCAGGGTGAACGGCTTGCCACCGGTCATGCCCATGCTGTCGCGGCACGAGAGCATGACGCCCGCGCATTCGGCTGCCCCCTTCAGGACGAACACGTATACGCCGTGGCGCGGTGACGCGGGCTCATACGTTTGGGTCATCGACTTATCGGCACTCAGGCGCGAGATGCGTACGTCTTGTGGTATCGGGAGGGCACCTGGCGCGTCGCCGACGAGCGGAGCGAGTCGGTTGCGCGAAGCGTGCGCGTCGAAGCGAGCCCGGTGGTAGGACGGCGGGAGCAGCAGGCGGTCCGGAAGGAACCACATGTAGATCGCACGCATGTCCTCGTCCTTCAGGTTGACCTCGCAGTGCTTGCCGCCCGAACCCGCAGAAAAGACGTAATAATCGCCAGCATGTAACTGGTCGATGTTGCCCACCGTATTGATGTGGGTGAGTTCCCCATCCAGAACGAAGGCACAGATCACAAAGTCGTGATGGCGATGGATGTTGTAGCCGCAGCCAGCGCCGCTGAATACCTCCTCGCCGAACACACGCATGCGGCCAAAGCCGGCGCGCCCGGTTTGATACTCGTGGAAATTGAAGCTCGAATGCCGGCTCAGAATTGCGTCCGGGTGGCCGCCGATATATGACGACGACTCTCCAGTCGACAGATACTGATGGAACCCACGTTCGCTATCACGCAAGACAAACTGGCTGGATTGCGCTACGGGTGTGCCGGATTGCTCGACACGTGCCTCATCGGCGTAGGGCAGTTCCACCATTTCGAAGAGATGCTTGGGCGTACCACAGTCCGGGCATACCCAATCATCGGGGACGTCTTCCCATCGCGTGCCCGCAGGCAGCCCGTACTCGGGCAAGCCTGATTCCTCGTCGTAGAGGAACCCGCAACCCAGACAAACAAGACGCTTGAATCGCAATGCTTCCATGACACTCTCCTGACTTCCGCGCATTCGAGTAGCGCGTGACACATTTATAGCACGCGTGACGCGGTACTCAAGGTCTGTCTGAGGTGTGCGGCAAAATGCCCATAATCGGTGTTTGGTATGAAGATTCGTGCCGGGCTGACATCAACCGCCGATATGTCATAGGGAATCTCGCCCGCGATGGCATGCCCGGTATCTGCGACCTCAGGGCAGATATCACCGTGCTCGATGGGCTACTGAGGCGCAGCCGCATAGCAATTCGAATCCATTTCGGCACGAAGTCTGCGAGCACCATCGCCGTACAGAAGCGCGTGACGCGCCACCCTGAGATCTTTAGTACAATTCGACCTGGCTATGGATGAACAACGGGGGAGCGGATGGAACTGTTGCATGGTATTGGTCCAACCAACCTGCGGGAGCAGGTGGTCGAACGCGTGCGCTCGGAAATAGTCTCGGGGCGCACGCCGCCCGGCACCGTGTACTCGGTGCCCGGCCTTGCAGCAGAACTTGGCGTGTCCACGACCCCGGTGCGCGAAGCGCTGCTTGAGTTGAGCCGCAGCGGCCTCGTAGTGGCCATGCGCAACAGGGGGTTCCGCGTGGAGCCCCTATCGCTGGAGGCGCTCGACCATCTCTTCACGATGCGGGAATTGCTGGAACGCTTTGCGCTGGAGACATTGGCGCGGCAGGGCGTCCGCGATCGTGAGGCCTTGGTCGCCCTGGCCGATGCCGTGTCAGACGCAGTCGCAGCTGGCGACGTTCCGGAATACATTGCGTCTGATCGCGCCTTTCACGAAGCCCTGGTTGCGCAAGTGGGCAACCCGTTGCTGACCAAGATGGTGATGCAGTTGCGCGACGATATGCGGCTGTATGGCATCGACTCCCCAGAAGGCCTGAAGCGGCGCAAGGCGTCGGTAAAGGAGCACTATCAGATGGTGGATCTCGCAGCCAGGCAGGATGTCGATAAGGTTGGCGCCTTGATCAGTCAGCACATCCTCTCCTGGAAGCCGCTCTTTCGGGCGGCGCTCGACAAGGTTGCTTGATCGCCATATGCCGTTCAATCGGGCGAGGCGTTGAGTTTCGAAGCGCGCGTTGCCCCTTGCAACGCGCCCAGCGCTTCATGGGATTGGCGATGCGCACTTCCTGATCCCGCGATCGTCACCAGCCAGTTCCGCGGCGAGCGCAGTGAGCGTCGCGATGAATGCACACCGTCGCATGCGGTGTTTCCCTGTTCGTTATTGTTTCGGGAGTGGCCGGCGCTCAGACGAGCAGCAGCAGCGCCGCGCCAAACACCACGGTGCCGAGCAGGAAGGTCATCACGGTGAAGCCAAGTACGCGCTGCACGCCGATCCCCGCCATCGCGACCACGGGTGCGGCCCAGAACGGCTGCATCATGTTCGAGACCTGCTCACCCATCGCGACGGCCATGGAGGCGTGCAGCGCGATCGCCGCGGGCACCACGAACGGGCCTTGCACGGCCCAGTGGCCGCTGCCGCTCGGAATGAAGAAGGTAACGATGAGCGAGCAGACGTAGCTCCAAAAAGGCAGCGTGTGCGTGTTCGAGATGGCGATGAAGAAGTGCGAGATCACGTTGGGCAGGCCCGTGGCGTCCATCATGCCCATCACGCCGCCGTAGAGCGGGTACTGCAGCATCATCGAGCCCGTTTGCTTCGCGGCGTTCTTGACCGCATCGGCATAGGCGAGCGGATAGCCGTGCAGGATCACGCACGCGATGAACCACACGAAGATCACCGCGTTCACGCCAGAAAACGCGGCGACGTGCTCGATGCGCGCGAGCACGAGAAAGGTCACGCCCACCACGCCGATGAACGCGCTGCCGATCCACGAGTATTCGAGCCATTTCGCGCAGTTCAATTTGTCCTCGGGACGCTTGCGCGGCTCGGGATCGGGGTTCTTTTCGATGTCGAGGACGATGGCGTCTTCGTCGCGCGGCTTGAGGAGCGCAAGCACGATGGGCGTGGCGACGAGCATCACGATCACGGGCACGAGGTTGAATACCGTGTCGCCGAACGGCAGCACCTGGCCCGTGAGCTTTTGCACGACATTCATTGCGCTTCCCGGCGTGGATTGCGCGAGCGCGATGGAACTGGAAATGCCGCTTGCCCAGACGACCCAGCCCGAAAAGCCGGCCGCGACGATCCACGCAAAGTCCACGCGCATGCGCTTGGCGACTTCGCGAGCGAGCAGGGCGCTGACCACGAGGCCGAGCCCCCAGTTGAAGAACGAGGCCACGGCCATGAGCACGAAGGTGAGGGTTGCGGCCTGCACGGGCGTGCGCGCGATGTCCACGAGCGCCTTGAACACGCGCTGCACGGGTGCAGCGTGCGCGAACGCGTGACCCGTCACGAGCACGAGCGTGATCTGAAACGCAAACGTGAGGATATCGAAGAATCCTTTATACCAGCCGACCACGAGCGTATTGAGTGACGCGTGCGGTGCGAACAGCGCCGAGAGTGCGGCGACGACTGCGGTGATGAGGATGGCGAGAACGAACGGGGCGGGAATGGTGCGTGACGGGCCGCCGGAAATCCTCTACGGCTCGGTGGTCGACTACTATGCGGCCGCGCTCGTCGCGGCTGGCGTTTCCTCCGCGCTGTTCGAGCGCTTGCGCAGCGGTGCGGGGCAGTACGTGGGCGTCTCGCGGCTGCGCATCGCGCTCACCATGCAGTCGGCCCGCATGATTTGGGCCGCCGCCGCTCACTAAAGGCTTGCGGCTCGCGCGGCTCGCGCTGCCCGAGAAAACGGAGCCGCGCCGCTTCGGCATTCTGTGGTCGCGGGCCTCGCCGCGCAGCCGGCTCATACGCGGGATGATCGAATGTTCGGGAGCGGTACTGCACTCGCAGAGGTGAAGGCGTTGTGCAACAACGCGTGGAGCATCACGCTCCGGACATTCGGTAGCAACCGCGCCATGAGATGACACAGCTGGGCAACGAACAGAACGCCAGCACCGCTACCATCGGTCGTACGACGCCGATGTGGTATCTAACGTGCCAGAAAACGACTGCAAAGTGTCGCGATCACCATCAGCGCGCGCGTTCGCATTCATGGCTCAGACTCGATCGGCAGTAGTCCCAGGAACCAGATGCTCGCGCGCCGCATGAAAGATACATCCGGCTCCGCGCCATATTCGGTCACCGTTCCGTTCGCGGCGGTATCGACATTGTCGTGCCGACGGGGCGGTACGAGTGGCACTGTTATCAGATCTTCAGGCGCGAAACTTTGGTGCCCGAGAGCGATACATCGCCCATCAGGCCGGCATTGGTCAGCACGATCGCCTGGACGGGAGCGGTGGCCGTTGTCGTATCAATCACACCGTTCGCGCCGACTTTGAGCAGTGCAACAGATCCTTCGCCTCCGGCCGACCAGCCCTTGGAATTGCGAAAGCTGTTGAGTGCATCATGGGTCATGAACAGGAAGATGACAGCCTTCGACTGCGCGCCTGCCTGCAAGCCGAGTGAGCCCGACGCCGTGCTGTAGTACCCGACCGGCTTTCCGCCCACAAGCAATGCGCCTTCGCCGTACTCGCCACCGGCAATGAAGCCGGCCTTGATCACCGATGGGAACACGAGCACGCCGTTCGCCTTGGAGACGAGTTCCCTCGAACCTTTGACTGTCTGGTACAGCCGCGATAGCGTTCCGTGGACCTTGGCATCGATTTCGCGCCGTTTCGCTGCGTTGGATTCGGCGGCTTGCGTGTTGGTCACTGTCAGCGGGGAACCCGCCAACGTAAGGCCTGCAACGGCGAGCACAGCGGTACCCGCTTGCATAAAGCTTCTTCTGCGCATGGTTGCCTCCATCGTGGTTCACGGTTGAACCGTGTTGCTGCAATGGTTGAGAGGTTGTATTCCACAGACAATTGCGTGGTCGCCCAGAGCGGTTGCGATGTCGGGCGCCACGACACTACAGACGACACGTTACGGCTTTCAGACTAACTCATCTCGATGCCGGCGTGCTTGCTTAAGGCCTAAACCGATGTGTGCGCATGGGGTTGGCGCATCGGCTCTGCTGGATTCTTCTCCGCGCGTCTGGCAGCGGGCGCTGACCGACCCTTCTCTGCCGCTCAGCCAAGCGCGCTACCGCTGGCTGCTTCCAAGGAGAAGCGGCCATTCTTCCTGCAGCGCGTCGTTTCCCGCGCTTTGCGAACACCAATCCGTCCGTGCATGTTCCGGCAACCCGCATCGGCAAGGTTGATGTGCCCCTCCACTCGGAGAAGATTCGCGAAACGAAACCCACGATCTTCGCCAACAAGCCTGGCGTGAGGGCGCATTCTTGCAAGTGCGAGAGGTATCTGCACAATGTATCTGTGCAACTATGCTTACCCGAAGCCAAAACTCGCACCTGGCAGTCGTTTCTTCTTGACGAGCATAGCAACCGCAGGGCTTACCTCGGGCCGCAATGGAATTTATGGTAACGATCAACTCACCGACGCGTTGCTCGATAGCGAGCCCGCTTCACGATATGCGTTGACATTCCCTGCTTGCCGGGGTATTGTGATCCTCGAAATATTCAAGAAGCTCGATTGCTGATCACCATTTTCCGCCTCTCCTGCGCGGTACTCGTTATCCTCTCCTCTTCCTTGAAGTTTTTGTCGCTCCACAACGGAGCTGTTATTTTTATCTCAAGGAATTCTAATGGATACCGGTACTGTCAAGTGGTTCAACGATAGCAAAGGCTTTGGCTTTATTACTCCTGACGCGGGCGGCGACGATCTCTTCGCTCACTTCTCGGAAGTTCGGGGCGACGGTTTCAAGACGCTCGCAGAAAATCAGAAGGTGAGCTACGAAACAAAGCGTGGCCCGAAGGGTATGCAGGCCGCGAATATCTCGCCTCTGTAACGTATTTCAAGGGCCGGTCTGCCGGCCCTTTGCTTGTTTGCCTGACTAGCATCCTCGCGGAGCCACGCGCTCCCGATCTGATCGCCGTGTTTCAACGTGCGCATCATTTGTCTTTTCGACACGATCCGTCTCGCCCCAATTTCAATTTATTTCGCTTGTACGGCATGAATGTCGTGCGGGTGTCGCTCGGTTATTGCTTATGGAAAATAATAAACATCTTCACCAATACAATGGTTATTCAGTCTCCCCATCTGCGCACCGGTTGCCGGACGGCTGGTTTGCCGCGAACCTTCTGCTCATAAGGGGTGGTGCCCTTGACGCTGATCCGGTTTCCTACAAGTTCCACGCGCTCGACTATTTCGATAACGAAACGCAGGCACTGGGACACGCGGCCACATGGGCACGTGACTGGGTCGACAGTCGCGGTTAGTCTGCACCCCTGCGTAGCAGCGGCAAGATGGACGGCGTCGAGGATTGAGTGGCCGTCGGTGCAGAACCCATCTAATCGTAACGATACATAGCGACAGCACCAACTTCCGAATGGACTAGTGTCATTCCGGCGGCCGGTTTAACGCCTCGCCCGGGAGTCGCAGACGGACGCGCAGGATGCCCACCGCATGATGTATCTCTCGACACACGACGCCCGTTACACCCGCGTCAATCACACAGTCACACAAGGTCGCAATGAGGCGCCTCAAGGGTGCTCGGTCTCGTGCCCGCCAGAATGTCACTCAACCGGATCACGGGATTCGGTCGCCTGATAGACACAACGCTATTCCCGTCAATCGAATCACAAGGAGCCGAGATGGCGTTATTGGTCATGCAGGTCGCGGTCAGTGGGGAACTGGTTGAGGTTTTCGAAATGCCGGTTGATGATGTCGACGGGCATCGGATGCTCGCCGCCGCGAATGAAGACGAACGGGTTATTCATCCCTCGGGACAGGCCCTTGAAGACGGGGAGGTCTGGATCGATCTGATCGACGGAGATGGCGAGACGCTGTTCGATCATGTGGCGTGTTTTCACCGGGCGGATGCCTTCGACGCGCTGCAGATTCATTTTGGCATGAATGTCGACGTCGTTAGAGATTGCCTTTCAAAGTCAAATATCGCGTCGCTCTACGCAAGGCACCGTCTGGCGGTTCAGGCATATTTCCGCAAGATTGACCGTCTTGTCGATTGCTCGCCGGTTGGTTCCAGACAGAGCAATCGCCGGCGTATCGGTGACGCCAGTGTCATGGATCTCGTGGTAGAACTTCGGAGGCGGCTGGACGGTGTTGCCACCCAACTTGCACTGAGCGAGCTGCCATCGCCTGTGCAGGCCGCAGCGCAGCAACTGAAAGAGTCGATAGAAAGCTACGTGGGTGCGGTTCAGCGCCTGTGAAGCAGCGGCCTTAGCTGCATTGCGGAATGTGAAGGAACTGTATGCAAAGAACGCTGAAGTATCGCGGGTTTGAGATTTGTGTTGACCTGGTGCCCACTTCTAAAGACATGTTTGACGCGTGGTTCCGCATGGAGGGACCGACTCACGCCCCGGGAGTGGCAGCGCCGGGCCAGCGTATCAAGGTCCGCGGCGGCCCGTTTTCCCGTCGTTGGGCCTACTTTGTCGCGGAGATCGCTGGCCAGGCATCAGTCGACGTCATCCTCGGCCCTAACGAATAGTTTGACGCCGTAAAACGCGAAGAGCGGACTTGCCTATCGCGCGTTGTCGCATGCGGTTCAGAAAAACACGGGATACCGATTTAAAGGAAACAGGTTACATGGACGAACGCAAGCGAGAAAGCATGATTGCCTATCTCCGCCACCGCATGGCGGACTTCGGGATCAGCCCGGATGACCTGGCCGCAGCACTCGCGGCCGCGCCGGAAGTTGGGCGCTACCGTAGCGCGAACGGCGATAGCTGGAGCGGCGAAGGGGCAATGCCTCAATGGCTGAAGCAGGCGATTAGTGCGGGACAGTCCGTAGGGCACTTTGAGTTGTCGTCAGGGTCAGTTTCCAGGCCCTCCTTTCAAGCAGGCGCAGACTGGACGAACGACCCATTCGCAGGTAGTCCACTCGCCCGGTCTAACCCCCGTTAGATCATACTTTGCGTCTTTCTGGTTTTGCCCATGATCGTCGCTGATCGAATGACCGCGATCGCGTGCATGAATCAACGGTCGGAAAATCAGGAATTCTGATGCCGGGTTCGTCGCTGCCCCCGCGTGACTGGGACTCAGCCATACCGCATGTGCAACGGCAGATCTTGCGGCTGTGGCGGCCAGTACCTTTTCGATTGTTTCCATGACGCGCCCCGTTGAGCAGATCGGCGGGACTCAGAAGCTCTCCCGGCCCTCGCCATTGCCTGCCGTTCGTGTCGCGCCCGCCGAAGCAAGCTTTCATCCTCGCAGTGAATGACAGTTGTCGGACGCGAAGCCGACAACCACACGTCCACCTAACAATGGTTGCGAACGACGCCTACTGGCCGACCGCCGGCCAATGCCCTCGACCGTCGCCATGGCCGCTGTTGCGCCAGTCTGCAGATGTTCCCAATCGTCTCCGTTCCACCCATCCCCGGCTTCGCCGCCGGCCAGTGGTTGATCGTACCCATCCAGTCCTGAAGCCCCATGGTCGACCGGGCTCCCAGCGCCTGGCAGCATGCCGTGCCATACTTTCAGACCGTCTCTACCCGCAACGCCACGTTGGTCATGACTACATCTTCCGCATCCATCGGCTTTAACTACAACCCGCTCGATCGCCGCTCCGAAAGACGCGACGATCACGCCTTCATCGAGTCTCTGCGCAGCGCCCCGTCCGCGCGCTTTCTCGTGTTCGAAGACGATATCCCCTTGCTCAAAGGCGGCAGTCAGCACGACGCGTGGTTCCTCGCGAGCGAAGCGGCCACTTTTGGTCAACCGCTTCACAGCGTCTTCCTCGGGCAGGAAAGCGATGGCAGCGGACGTTTCGCGCTCGGTTTCAAACTCGGCCTCGAACTGGCGGACCTATCGCCAGGCACTGTCCATCGTCGGATCGACCTGCGCTCGATCGCCATGCAAGGCCTCGTCTCCCCCGCGGTCCTCGGAATGCTGGGCGAGGCGAAGTCGATGCTCGACTGGCATCGCCGCCATTCCTTCTGCGCCAACTGCGGCTCGATGAGCCGAGCCACGGCGGCCGGCTGGCAGCGAATCTGCGATGCCTGTGGCGCCCGCCATTTTCCGCGAGTCGACCCGGTCGTGATCATGCTGGGGATAGACGGCGAGCGGTGCCTGCTCGGACGTCAACGCCAATTCGCCGCTGGGATGTACTCGGCGCTCGCGGGCTTCGTCGAGCCCGGTGAGACGGTGGAAGACGCGGTGCGCCGCGAGGTGCTCGAGGAAACTCGCGTGAAGTGCGCACAGGTCGTCTACTTCGCGTCGCAACCGTGGCCGTTTCCTTCGTCGCTAATGATCGGCTGCTTCGCGCAGGCGATCGATATGGAAATCGTCGTCGATACCACGGAACTCGAAGACGCGCGCTGGTTCTCCCGCTCCGAAGTCGCGGCGATGCTCGCGGGCACGCATGCGAGCGGACTTTCCGCGCCCAAGCCATACGCCATCGCCCATCATTTGCTGCAGGCGTATGTTGAGCAGGGTTCCTCAGTACTGCGTAGCTGATGGTGGAGCGTGCAACCAGGCTGCGCGCTACATCGTGCATCCTGGAACTTTATGCACAGCGGTCCGTTGAAACGCGGCATGTCATCCAACTCGGCGCCAATCGAGCGGACACATACTCGCGCCATGTTCGATGAGAACTCCGCGAGCCACCTCGCCGGATAAAAAAAACGCCAACCCGTATGGGTTGGCGTTTTGCTTGCGGTACTACGGGTATCAGAACTGGTTCATGGTGTTGTCTTTACCCGCCGCTTTCAGGGCTGCTTCGCCGCTGAAATACTCCTTGTGGTCGTCGCCGATGTCCGAGCCGGACATGTTCTGGTGCTTGACGCAGGCAATGCCCTGACGGATTTCCTTGCGCTGCACGCCAGCCACATAACCCAGCATGCCCTGGTCGCCGAAGTATTCCTTGGCCAGGTTGTCGGTCGACAGTGCGGCGGTGTGGTACGTCGGCAGCGTGATCAGGTGGTGGAAGATACCGGCTTCGCGCGACGCGTCGGCCTGGAAGGTGCGGATCTTTTCGTCGGCGAGCTTCGCCAGTTCGGTCTGATCGTATTCCGCGCTCATCAGCTGGGCGCGCTCGTATGCAGACACATCCTTGCCTTCGGCCTTCATCGCGTCATACGCCTGCTGGCGGAAGTTCAGGGTCCAGTTGAACGACGGGCTGTTGTTGTACACGAGTTTGGCGTTCGGGATGACCTTGCGGATCTCGCTGACCATACCGCCGATCTGGCCGATATGCGGCTTTTCGGTTTCGATCCACAGCAGGTCGGCGCCATTTTGCAGCGCGGTGATGCAATCGAGCACGCAGCGCGCTTCGCCCGTACCGGCGCGGAACTGGAACAGGTTGCTCGGCAGGCGCTTGGGACGCAGCAGCTTGCCGTCGCGCTTGATGACGACGTCGCCATTGCCCAGCGCGTCTGCTGCGATTTCGTCGCAATCGAGGAACGAATTGTATTGGTCGCCCAGGTCGCCCGGCGTGTTGGTCACGGCGATCTGCTTGGTCAGGCCGGCGCCCAGCGAGTCGGTACGGGCCACGATGATGCCGTCGTCCACGCCCAGTTCGAGGAAGGCGTAGCGGATGGCGCGGATCTTGGCGAGGAAGTCCTCGTGAGGCACGGTGACCTTGCCATCCTGGTGGCCGCACTGCTTTTCGTCGGACACCTGGTTTTCGATCTGGATGCAGCATGCACCCGCTTCGATGAACTGCTTGGCCAGCAGATAGGTGGCTTCGGCGTTGCCGAAACCCGCGTCGATGTCGGCGATGATAGGCACGACGTGGGTGACGTGGTTGTCGATTTTTGCCTGGATGGCGGCCTTGGCAGGACCAACGGCGGCGTCCAGTTCGCGGAACAGGCCGCCCAGCTCACGGGCGTCGGCCTGGCGCAGGAAGGTGTACAGCTCGCGGATCAGCGCGCTGACCGAGGTCTTTTCGTGCATCGACTGGTCCGGCAGCGGTCCGAACTCGGAGCGCAGCGCAGCGACCATCCAGCCGGAGAGGTAAAGGTAGCGGCGCTCGGTGCTGTTGAAGTGCTTCTTGATGGAGATCATCTTCTGCTGGCCGATGAAGCCGTGCCAGCAACCGAGCGACTGGGTGTACTTCGACGGGTCGGTATCGTAGGCGGCCATGTCGGCGCGCATGATCCGGGCGGTGTACCTGGCGATGTCGAGGCCCGTCTTGAACTTGTTCTGCGCACGCATGCGCGCGGCGTACTCGGGGTTGATGGCATTCCAGGCGCTGCCGTGGTTCTCCTTCAAAGCAGCAACTGCCTTGATGTCGTCTTGATATTGAGCCATGTGTATCTCCTAAGAGCAAAGCGCGTTGGGTGAGTAGTTGAGCGTGCCGCTACGTATGTCGAAGCGAACTGCATGACTCAATGGTAGCGCCGTTTCGCACTATGTCTTATATAAGACATAAGACTTAATTTATGCTTATTTTTCAATGAGATGCGTGGCGATTTTTGCGATGCAAAACATGTTTTCAAGTGGCGGGAAAAAGGGTGCTGCGGAAATTTGATGTAAATCCCGCAATGTGAAACGCGCTTTCGGCTTCTGGAGCGGGACAAGCACGGATAGCTGGAGCGACGACTCGCTGGCGGGATGATTTTGTAGACGTCTGTTTCGGCGGACGGACTTTCCAACGCGCGATCTAGCGCGCCGCGCGAGCGCCAGGCTGACCAGGCGGCCGGGTGATGTCGCCCACCTCTCGCCATTCGCGTGCAAGGGATCTATCGGAAAAGGAATCGGAATCGGGATACGACATCCGGACGGCGCAGGCGCTCCTGGTCACATCGTGAGGTGTCGACTACGATGGGCTGCCTGCATGTGTTGAATCGCGGTGGACGTGCCTTCAATTCGCCTGTCGGCGCAATGAAGCAAGTTCCACGTTCAGAGGAACGCTAAACCGCTATTGGGGACCACCAGGGCAGCGTCGCGCCACCCGTACCTTCAGAAGCTCTGCGGGGTGTTGACCCAGAGCACGCGCGCATCGGTGCTGCCGATGTTGCGGTAGGCGTGTGCGATGTGCGAGAGAAAGAAGAACGAATCACCGGGGCCGACGCGCACGGTCTGCTCGCCCACGGTCAGTTCCAGTTCCCCCTCCAGTACGAAGCCCATTTCCTCGCCCTGATGCTCGAGAAACCCTTGCGATGACGCGCCCGCGGGCACGTGATGGATATTGGCTTCGAGCAGCGTTGCGAGATGGCTCGGGAGCAGCGTCTCAAGCGACACCGCATCGCCCGCGCGGCGGTGGTCCGTGCGCAGCACCGCGCGCTCGCCCTCGCGCAGAATCGTCACGGGGCCCTGCGTGTGGTCCTCTTCGACGAACAGCTTCGCGACGCTGATGCCCAGTGTGACGGCAATCTTGTGCAGCATCGGCAGCGATGGCCGGACCTTGTTGTTCTCGACCTTAGACAGATAGCTTTCGGTGCAGCCAACCTTGTCGGCCAGTTGCCGCAAGCTCAGCCTGAAATTCAGTCGTGCATGTTTGAGGCGCGCTCCAACAGCGATTTCGTTATCCATTTTCATTCTTTCAAAAATATACCGGGCTGCCCGCAACGCGCCTGCCCCTCACCATGACTCTTCGACCTGATGCCCCGTTCGCGAGTGTAAACGCTAGGCGCGCGGCTGCGTCCGCTCAGGAAGCAACTCAGGGGGCAACTCAGGGGGCAACTCAGGGGGCGCTCACGGAATGGGTCACATGCCCCGGCCGGCCAGCCACCTCGCCACTACGCGAGCGCAGCGCGTGACGCAAGGTTGCGCCCTCCGTCCAGAAAAGGCAAGTTAGATTC
This sequence comes from Paraburkholderia sp., assembly GCF_035501035.1. GTDB lineage: Bacteria > Pseudomonadota > Gammaproteobacteria > Burkholderiales > Burkholderiaceae > Paraburkholderia. The sequence continues at coordinate 65,946 of NZ_DATJWR010000225.1, read as the reverse complement.
CTGCTAGTCAAGTAACTTGACAAGGAAATATAGGCTGGGTAGATTCGCCATCAGGACAACTCTGGCGTCGCAGTCACACCGTCACAATGGAAATGCATCAATCACTAGTTGCGGCCACCCCGCTCATCAACGGCTCCCGACTTTCGGAGCGTCATTGTGAAATGGCCCGTATCGGAGCAACCGCCAACGGCGGCGTCAATCGTCAAGCCCTTACGCCCGAGGACACGGAGGGGCGCCGCCTGCTCCTGCAGTGGGCAAGGGCGCGCGGCTACACGGCCGCGATCGACCCGATCGGCAATCTCTTCATCCGCCGCGCGGGATCGCGCGCCGACCTGAGCCCCGTCATGACGGGCTCGCACCTTGACTCGCAGCCCACTGGCGGCAAGTACGACGGCGTGTACGGCGTACTGGCGGTCCTCGAAGTGCTCGAAACGCTCGACGACTACAACGTCGTGACCGAGCGTCCGATCGAACTCGTCGTCTGGATGAACGAGGAAGGTTCGCGTTTCGGGCCGGTCACGATGGGATCCGCCGTCGCGGCGGGCGCCGTGTCGCTCGAACGCGCGCTGGCGACGAACGACGCCAGGGGCACAAGCGTGAGCGAGGCACTGGCGCAGCAGGTCGCGCAGCTCGCGCCGTTGGAAAGCCGTCCATTGGGCGCGACCGGTCACGCCTATATCGAGGCGCATATCGAACAGGGCCCGGTGCTCGAGCAGGAAGCGCGCGATATCGGCGTGGTGAGCGCGATCCAGGGGTTGCATCTGTATCAGGTCGAAGTACGCGGCTTCGAGGCGCACGCCGGCACCACACCGTCGCGCCATCGCAAGGACGCGCTGGTCGCGGCGAGCGCGCTCATCGCGAAGCTGCGTGCGGAAGTGGCCGACCCGGCCGACGTGCTGCGCTTCACGGTGGGCCGCTTCGAAGTCGCGCCCGGTTCGCCGCACATCGTGCCTGGCAAGGTCACTTTCAGCATCGATCTGCGCCACCCGGACCCCGAGCATCTGCTGCGCACGGGGGAGCGCATTCTTGAGCTGTGCGCGGGCGAAATCGAAGCGTGCACCGTTTGCGCGAAGGTGATGCTGCGCTCGTCGCCGGTGCAGTTCGACACGCGCCTCGTCGCGGCCGTTCGCAATGCGGCCGAGCATCGCGGGTTCGGCTACATGAGCATGGTCTCGGGGGCGACGCACGACGCCAAGTACATGGCCGAGCGCACGCCGACCGCGATGATCTTCGTGCCGAGCGAGAAGGGCATTAGCCACAACGAGCTAGAGCACACCGACGACGAAGACCTGGCCGCGGGCGCACAGATCCTGTGCGACGCCGTGCTGGCCGCAGCAGCCATGGAGCTGTAACGCGGCAGCAATCACGGTCGATGCGAACCGGTGGCTACGCACAGCGTGGCGTACGCCGGGCCGCACGATTCGCGCAGCCCGGGGACACGCATTCGCCACGCGATGCAGGTCCCGACCGACACTGACGTAAGCGAGGCTATCTTGCTGGCAAAAACTAATACATCAGGAGACGAGAGCGCGGCGGCAGCGGCGCTCTATCGCAAGCTCAACTGGCGTTTGCTGCCGATTCTGCTGATCGGCTTCGTGTTTGCGTATCTCGACCGCATCAACGTCGGATTCGCCAAGTTGCAGATGCAGAGCGATCTGCAGTTCTCCGACGCAGTCTACGGCGTGGGTGCCGGCATCTTCTTCGTGGGCTATGTGCTGTTCGAACTGCCCAGCAATCTGCTGCTTCCCAAAGTCGGCGCGCGGGCGACCTTCAGCCGGATCATGGTGCTGTGGGGCATCACCTCGGCCTGCATGATGTTCGTGCACAGCGTGCCGACGTTCTACGCCGTGCGCTTTCTGCTGGGCGTGTTCGAAGCGGGTTTCGCGCCGGGCGTCCTGTTCTATCTCTCCCGCTGGTATGGTCCGTCGCGCGCGGCCGGCGCCATTTCGATCGTCTGGCTCGCCGGGCCCATCAGCGGCATCTTCGGTGGTCCTCTCGCGGGCTGGCTCATGACGGGGTTCTCGGGCGTCGGCCATCTGTCCGGCTGGCAGTGGATGTTCGTGCTCGAAGGCGCGCCGTGCGTGCTGCTCGGCGTCGTCGCGTTCTTCCTGCTGCCGAACGGCCCCGATACGGCGAAGTGGCTCAACGACGACGAGCGTCGGCTGATCGCGGCGCAAGTTGGGCCCGTCAAGGGGCAGCACGGCTCGTTTCGGGCCGTGCTGAAGGATCCGAAAGTCTATGCGCTGGCGCTGGCTTATCTGTTCATCATCGCGCCGATCTATGCCGCGGGCTTCTGGCTCCCGACCGTCCTGAAGCTCGCGGGCGCGAGCAACCCAGCGCAAGTTGGCTGGTATGCGGCCATTCCGTCCGTCGCGGGCGCGCTGGCCATCTACTTTGGCGGCCGCAGTTCGGACCGGCGCGGCGAGCGCCGCTATCACATCGCCGTGCCGGTGTTCATCGCATTTCTCGCGTTGTGCGCGTGGGGCTTTACGGGCGGCAGCCTGATCGCGGCCACGCTCGTATTCACGGTGGTCACGGCGGCGACGTGGATGGCCAACGTCGTGTTCTGGGCCGTGCCGACCGACTACATCAAGGGCGACGCGAGCGCCGGCGCCACCGCGCTCATCAACACGATCGGCTTGTCGGGCGGCTTCTGGGGACCGGCCATCATCGGCTGGGCCAAGACGGCAACGGGCAATGTGCACGTCGGCTTTCTCGTCATGGCGGCCATGTTGTTACTCTCGGCGCTGTTGATGCTTTCACTGGCGCTCGCGCCGAAGGCGGCCGCCGTGCCGGCATTGGCCGGCGAGACCACGGTGTGACGGCGTAAGACGACACAGTCACCATTTATCCGGAGTTGTTCATGAAGTTAGCGGAATACGCATCGTTCGACGGTATGGGATTGAGCCAGCTGATTGCGGACGGCGAGGTCAGCGCGGCGGAAGTCGCTGCGGCCGCGCAACGCGCGCTCGAAGCGGTCAATCCGAAGATCAATGCGATTGTCGAGACGTGGGAGCCGGAGGCGCAAACCACTCACGCGAGCGATGCGGCGGGCAGCCCCGCGCTGCGTCCGCTCGCGGGCGTGCCGTTCCTGCTCAAGGACCTGGGCGTGACGATGAAGGGCCGTTGCTGCGCAATGGGCAGCCGCTTTGCCGACGGGCTGCCGGCTGTCGCGGATTCGAACCTGATGGTGCGCTTTCGTGAGGCGGGACTTGTTACGTTCGGCCGCACGACGCTGCCCGAGCTCGCGGTGAGCACGACCACCGAAGGCCGCATGTGCGGCCCCACGCGCAACCCATGGGACCTCGAACGTGGCGTGGGCGGTTCGAGCGGCGGCGCCGGCGCGGCCGTTGCGGCTGGCATCGTCCCCGTGGCCCATGCGACCGACGGCGGCGGGTCCATTCGCGTGCCCGCATCGTTCAATGGGCTATTCGGGCTGAAGCCGACGCGCGGCCGCGTCTCGAACGGCCCGGCCGTGGACGAGGTCTGGAACGGCTTGGGCACGCACATGGGCGTGAGCCGCAGTGTGCGTGACAGCGCCGCATTGCTCGATGCGATCCAGGGCGGCGGTGTGGGCGAGCCTTACTACATTGCGCCGCCCGCCGAACGTTACCTTTCCGAATTGCAGCGCAGCCCCGGCAAGCTGCGGATCGGCCTCATGCTGAATCCGGCCAATGGCGCGCAGACCCACGCGGCGATCAAGGCGGCCACGCTCACGGTCGCGCGCGAACTGGAATCGCTAGGCCACGAGGTCGAGGAAATCGCCCCGGACCTCGGCGTGAGCTGGGAGGCGTTCGTGCATGCAAACGCGCAAATCTGGACGACCAACGCGACGGCGCGGCTCGACACACTGGCCGCCGCAACGGGCCGCGCCGTATCCGCGGACGTGCTCGAACCGGCCACCTATGCCGTGTACGAGTATGGACGCCGCGTGAGCGGTACGGACCTGCTTGCCGCATTGCAGACGCGCAATGCCGTCACGCGCGCCACGGGCCATCTTTACCAGCGGTACGACGTCGTGCTCTCGCCGACGCTGCCCGAACTCGCACCGCGCATCGGCGAATACAACCGCGTGGAGACATCGGTGGATGGGCGCGGCTGGATCGCGCATGTGCTCGACCAGACGCCGTTCACGGCGCTCGCGAACGTCACGGGCTTGCCGTCTATGTCGGTGCCGCTTTCGATGGATCACGAAACCGGCTTGCCCATTGGCGCGCAATTCGGCGCCGGCTTCGGGCGCGAAGACGTGCTCTTCCGGATCGCCGCGCAGCTCGAAGCGGTGCTGCCGTGGTCTGGTCGCCGTCCTCCGGTGTGGGCCGGCGCATCTTCGCAGGATTGAAGCCGGGGTAAGCGAAGCGATGAGTGGACAATCGCTTCGATGGCGTGGAACCACCCGGCAAGCGAGCGCTTGCCGGCCGGATCGCCGTTAGATCTGATTGGAACGCCCGGCCGCTTTGGTATCTTCGGGGCCTCTCTGAGCGTCACGCTAATCATTCGATCGGCGCGACAGAAGCACCCATGATGCGGTGACGCTCGAGTGCTTCGGCAACGAAGCCGCTTCGCTTCATTTCCTCGACGAAATCGCGCAACGTTGCCGCAGCCTTTTCGCCCCGGCTTTTCGCCACGCCCATTGCCTGCCGGATGACCATGAAGCGTTCGTCGAGGAGGCGCAATCCGCCGATCTTTGCGGCGTCCCCTTCGAGTTGCTGCTTCACGCCCGCGGCAACCTCGAGTCCTTGATCGAGAAACGTCTGGACGACGGTCGGCGAAGTCGGCGCGCGCACGATCTGAGCCTGCTTCAGTTCGCGCGTGAGAAAGAGATCATAGGCGCTGCCTTTGCCTACCGCCACGCGGTTATGCGGCTGATCCACATCGGCGTTGGTGCGCACGGGCGATTCGTCACGTACGAGATAGAAGCCTTCGATCAAAATATAGGGCGACGTAAACGCGATGGTTTCGCCACGCTTCGGATCGATGGCGAAAAAGCCGAAATCCGCGCGTTCGTCGCTCACTGCCTCGACCGACTTGGCAGCCGCATCGAACACCACGAGTTCGAGCGGCACGCCGAGATGCTCCGCGAAAGCGCGAGCCAGATCGACGGATACGCCGCACGGTTCGCCAGACGACGGATCGCGATTGGCGAGAATCGGATTGCCGAGATTGATGGAGGCGCGCAGCGCGCCGGTGGGTGCGAATGCTTTAACGACCGCGGAATCGATGTTCATGGTTATTCAGGTGGATGCCACCCGCTGCGCGAACGGCTCAGGGTTCAAAAACCTCTCGAATACTTGCGAGCGCATCCGGTGAGTGCCGCAAGTGCCGGCGCGGCTCTTCCGGGGTTTCTTCGTTGCGCTCGCGCTCCAGTATTCGATTTCGAGCATATCACCCGGTCCGCGCGCAAGTCCAAGGGCGGCTACCGGCAAAGCTCTGACGATTTCGACGAACGCCCGGTGGCCCAGTTCGGCGTTGACGATCGCAGGTAGATGGCCGCAGACGGCTTTCCGCTCGCTTCGAGCGGGGCCGAACTCATTCACGCAGTTGACCGGGTTTCGGCAAACGGCGTGCCGGATTGCGGGGCTTGCATGTCCGGGCTCGCCATGTCGCCGGCACGCTTTTGCTGCTCGGCCCAGATCTGGCTGTCGGGAAACCAGAAGGCGTTTTGGCGCGGCGGCACCGCGAGTTTCACCGGCAGAGACGGATTGAAGATCTTCGACCACGCCGAGAGATACGAAGGTGTCTTCATCAAATACCCGCAGCTAGCGAGCAGCAGGCACGCGACAAGCGCTTCGCGGCCGATGGCGAGCCCCGGATGTCCGCTGAAGTGCACGGGCTTCTCGCCTGTCGCGAGCAGCGTGGCGGGCGCGACGCGGACTGGCACGGCAAAGCCCCAGTTCGCGAAAAAATCGAGGAACGGCTGCTCGTCACTGGACACGAAGATGCTTGTCAGCTGGGGTTCATCGGCAAGCGTCCTCTCGACCATGCGGCAAAACTCGTCCCATTCAATAGTATGGGCCTCTAACTTCTTGTCGGTGCCGCGAAAATGGACGCCCAGTGTCGATGCGCCGATGCCGAGCCGTTGGCGTACGCCATCGACTTCCGCGCGAATCGACGCGCTCGGCCGATAATTCGACAGGAACAGCGCACTCGCGCGTTCGAGCGTGAGCCCCGATTCGTAGCGGCGGAAGCCCAGTTGACCGAGATCGCGTACGAATGACGTTCGCAATCGCCGGCTCGCGGCCGGCACGTTGAACGGCGCGACGTTATCAAAGCATTCGGCGAGCCAGTCGATCTTGCCTTGTGCATCGCCATAACTGCCGCGTCGTGCGGAAATGAGTGGCGTCAGATGCTTTTCGTCACAATAGAGCAGGACAAATAGAACGATCTGCATCACGGAGAAAAAACCGGAGTTTGCGCGGATTTCGATGGCGAAGTAGTCACCGTTGAGACGCTGCCGCGCATGCAGGGAAAGGCGCGCGAGCGAACTGAAGGTGTTCTTGAAGCCTTCGTTGCGCCGGACTTGTCTCGCGACTTCGATTAACTTGCCGAACATGTCACTTTCCTCCTGTTGCCGGGATCTCTTCCGGCAGGTCAATGGTGGTCAATGAGTTCAGGTACGGCTCGATGAAAATGCCATGCGTGCGTGGTGGCATGCACGGCATGTTTCGTTTATCCGAGGAATACGGTCGCCGGCCTCGTGCACATTCCGCCGGCAAATAGACGTGCTGCGTTGCGCAGCCATCATATTCGGAATCGATGTCAACGGTCGAGTGGGGAGCGTTAAACTATGTGCGGCGTCATACATTTTTCGGCGCGGCAGGCGCCAGACGTAGCGAAACATTCGCATTGGAAAATGCAAACTCGCGGGGCGGCTGTCGTTCAAGGTGCATGCATGCGAATCGAAGTGTCGAGATCCATATTTTTTAAAAGGAATACTAATCAATAGATTGTCTGAGTCTGCCATCCCGAAGCCGTTGTGGTGGCAACGGAAACGGAAACGGCTTTCGGTCTGGCTATTCACGGGCTTCACAGTCGATTGCGGCCGTTCGATTCGAGCGCGCAGAATTCGTTCTTGATAAACCAGGGACCCTAGCGAACGCGGCTGGACCGCCGCGAACGCGCCTCGAACTGAGTAAGCTCTTTGTCAGCAAGCACATAGTCGCTGCAGTTATGGAGGCGCGAGACGGCGAGGTCGAGGAACGCTCGTACACGCCTCGGCTGAGCAGCTCGGCTCCCGTAGTACACGTGCAGACCAATGTGCGCGCTCATATGCTTCAGGAGAACTGGCTCCAGTCGTCCTGCGCGGATGTGGGGTGCTGCGGAGAAACTCGCCAGCTGACCCATGACTTGCCCCGCGAGCACGGCTTGCAGCTCCAGTTCCGCGTCGTTCGTCGCGAACGCCGGGGACATCTGCCGATGTTCGAGCTTGCCATCCACGGTCAAGTACCAGGGCGCCACTTTGCCGGTGGCCGAATGGCGGAACACGCTGCAGCGATGCGCCGCCAACTCATCGAGTGTCGATGGCGTGCCGTACGCTTTCAGGTAGCTGGGCGCCGCGCACACAATCATCTGGATCGGAAAGAGTTGTCGACCGATTACGCCTTCGCTGGGCGACGCGCCGATCCGAAAGCCGACATCGACGCGATCCAGCACCCAGTTGCCAATACCGTCATCGAGCTGGACGTCCGGCTGGATACCGGGGTGCTGTCTGCAGAATTCGTCGAGCAGCGGCATGAGGATGGCGGCGAACGACGATTTCGGCCCAACGATCCGCAGCGGGCCCGCAATCTCATCCTTGGACTCTCGCGCCAAGGCTAGCGCTCTGTCCAGCATCGCCAAGGCGGGCTGCGTGTTCTCCAGGAACCGTTGGCCTTCCTCGGTGAGGGCGAGACTGCGCGTCGTCCGGTGTAACAGGCGCACTCCAAGATGCTGTTCCAGTTGCGCAATCGCCTGACTGGCCGCTTGAGGCGTGACGCCTTGGGCCAGCGCAGACTTTCGGATGCTGCCGAGTTCCACGGCTTTCGCAAATGTCGCGATGGCCTTGAAGTCATTGGTGGGCATGGTGAACTCTTCTGTTCAAGCGCTGAGGGAACCGTTGCACAGACTAGCCAGTATCAACCCAAAGTTGATACTGGTGCAAAGTGAATTCAACTATTCAGTTGAAATTGAGGTGCGTAAACTGACGGGCATCTGGCAATTGCCCTTGTCATCGATGCGGCGCAACTCCAGTAGATCTCATACCGCCATCGATACTCACCACCAAGGATCGATCATGCAAGACGTGACCCTGAACAATGGAATGAAGATGCCGATCGTCGGGTACGGCGTCTTCCAGATCGCCGACGAGGCAGAATGCGAGCGCTGTGTCGTGGACGCGGTGCAGGCGGGCTATCGCCTGATCGACACGGCTGCGTCGTACAAGAACGAGGAGGCGGTTGGACGAGGCCTCAAACGTAGCGGAGTACCGCGTGACCAGCTTTTCGTCACCAGCAAGCTGTGGGTTGAAGATGCGGGTTACGAACGCGCTCGCGTGGCCATTGACAAATCGCTGAAGCGACTCGATCTGGATTACCTCGACCTGTTCCTCATTCATCAGCCGTTCTCCGACGTTCATGGGGCGTGGCGAGCGATGGAGGAGGCGCATCGCGCTGGCAAGCTGCGTGCGATCGGGCTGAGCAACTTTCAGCCGGACCGGCTCATGGACATCACGGCGTTCAACGAAGTGAAGCCAGCCGTCAACCAGATCGAGGTCAATCCCTTCCACCAGCAGGCTGAAAGCGTCGATTTCATGCGTGAGCTTGGCGTGCAGCCGGAGGCTTGGGCGCCATTTGCCGAAGGACGAAACAACCTCTTTCAGAACGAGCACCTGGTGGCCATTGCTCAGCGCTACGGCAAAACGGTTGGACAGGTCGTGCTTCGATGGCTGGTTCAACGCGGCATCGTCGCTCTCGCGAAGACCGTGCGCAAGGAGCGCATGCTGGAAAACCTGGCTGTCTTCGACTTCGAATTGACCGAGGCAGACATGCAGGCCGTCGCAACGCTGGAGACCGGTAAAAGCAGTTTCTTTTCGCATCGCGATCCAGCGATCGTGAAGTGGATGAGCGAACGAAAGCTCGGCCTGTGACACGCAGTCGGCGCAACCGTCCGACAAGTCGGGCAGGTCGCCTCGTAGCCGAGGGCAGTGGGGTGCATCGACCGGTTGAATCCACAGCCGAGATCGGAAGCAGGAGGCCGGGGGCCCGACATCCTGCCGCACCCGAAGCCCGGACTTCCGTAGCCAACCCTTCTCTGCCACTCGACCGCCACCCCGTTGAATGGCGGTTTTCGCAGGATGGCCCGGCGCCCGAAGGACCGCGAATCGGCTAGCCGGTCCGACCGACGGCGCAAGGTAACCTTAGCCCCCAGCTCCGTGACCTTTTGAATGCGCGGCGAGCAATTGCCGGTGGCGTGCTTCGGTTTCGTCGTCGGCGGGGAACATGCATTCCAGACGGAGGCTTCGCGAGACAGTATCCCAATTGGCCACGAATGGACGCATCGCCTGTGGATCGAAGATCAGCTGCAGCATGTTGCGCGGGCCAGTGCGCACAGCCATGTCGATGAAACAGTCGAAGAAGCGCGGCGCTGCGTCGTTGGTCATCAGAACGGTCCAGTGGCGATCCATCACGGTCGCGGGAAACGGCTCATGCTGGCGAACGACCCGCTCGAGCGCGCGGATGACGCTATGCATTTCCTGTGCGCCCCATCGCCGGCGGCCTGTGGAATCGTCGTGCAAGACAACCAGAATCAGCCACGTCCGGGCGTTCTATCGCGCGCACGTGCTGCCTGGCCACTTGTGGCCTTGGGCGTTGTTCGCCGAACTCATTGCGAGAACCACGGCCCTCCACGAGGCACGATAGCAAGCGGCCAGACGCAGCGCTGCCCTGGCCGCTGCCGTTCCGTTTGGTCATATCTATGCGCTATGCTGTTCCGGGTCCATTGCAAAATACCTGATTCATATGGACGCCTGAATCGCGCTCCGCCCGCAGCTCTCCCCGCGTGAAAATCGAGCAAGTTATTGATCTCACGTGATTTTTTTTGCTGTTTGTCACAACAAATAAACGGAAAAGACCCAGATGAAAAAGCAAGAGATACAACGCGCAGGTTCGCGCGGCGGCTTGCGCACGCTGATCGCCGCCTTGCTGCTCGCGGGCGGCGCGCAGGCCGCGCACGCCGCCACCGAAATCCAGTTCTGGCATGCGATGGAGTCCAAACTCGGCGATCGCGTGAACGAGATCGCGCAGCAGTTCAATGCTTCACAGAGCGAATACAAGATCGTGCCCGTGTTCAAGGGCACCTACGACCAGACGCTGGCCGCCGGCATCGCGGCGTATCGCAGCGGCGACGCGCCCGCGATCCTGCAGGTGTACGAGGTCGGCACCGCCACGATGATGAACGCGAAGAAGGCCGTGCTGCCCGTCTACGACGTGATGAAGAACGCGGGCGTGCCGCTCGACGAAAAGGGCTTCGTGCCGACCATCGCCAGCTATTACAGCGACGCGAAAACGGGCCACCTGGTCTCGATGCCGTTCAACAGCTCGACGCCGGTGCTCTACTACAATCGCGACGCCTTCAAGAAGGCCGGCCTTCCCGATGCGCCGCCGAAAACGTGGCCCGAAGTCGCCGCCGCTGCCGCGAAGCTCAAGGCTTCGGGTATGAGCTGCGGCTTCACGACGGGCTGGCAAGGCTGGATCCAGATCGAGAACTACAGCGCGTGGCACGGTGCGCCGATCGCGACGCGCAACAACGGCTTCGACGGCCTCGACGCCGAGCTCGAAATCAACAAGCCGCTGCAGGTCGCGCACATCGCCTTCCTGCAGAACATGGCGAAGCAGGGCACGTTCACCTACGTGGGCCGCAAGGACGAAGCCAACGCCAAGTTCTACAGCGGCGACTGCGGGATCATGATGGGCTCATCGGGCGCGCTCGCGAACGTGCAGCAGTATGCGAAGTTCAAATTCGGCACCGGCATGATGCCGTACGACCCGAGCGTGAAGGGCGCGCCGCAGAACGCCATCATTGGCGGGGCGAGCCTGTGGGTGCTGGCGGGCAAGAATCCCGAGGTCTACAAGGGCGTGGCGAAGTTCCTCGCGTACCTGAGTTCGCCGGCCGTCGCGGCGAAATGGCATCAGGACACCGGCTATCTGCCCGTGACGACGGCCGCCTACGAACTCACGCGGCAGCAGGGCTTCTACGAGTCACACCCGGGAGCGGACACGGCAACGAAGCAGATGCTCAACAAGCCGCCGCTGCCGTGGACCAAAGGTCTGCGCCTTGGCAACATGCCGCAGATCCGCACGGTCGTGGACGAAGAGCTCGAACAGGTGTGGACGGGCAGCAAGACGCCGCAGCAGGCGCTCGACTCCGCCAACGCGCGGGGCAACGAGTTGTTGAGGCGTTTCGAGCAGCAGGCGAACTGACGATCGCGTGCGCGTGAATGGGCCCGATGCGCAGCGCGGCATCGGGCAGCGCCCCAAGGGCGGACCCCTGGTCCTGTCTTTGGGGCGCTTCTTTTTTGGGTGCCTGGGCTTCGCCTCAGAACCAGGCGTCCTGCATGTCGAGCGTGGTGCGATCGAGCGAGGCGAGCAGGTCGAATTGCGCGCCCGTCTTCGGCAGTTCCCATGCAAAGAAATAAGCGGCCGCCGCGAGCTTGCCGCGATAGAAGTCAGCCTCCTCGCCGCTCGCCCCGGCGAGCGCGGCGCGCGCCACGAGCGACTGTTCGAGCCACACCCACGCCATGACCACATGGCCGAACGCTTCCAGGTACACCGAAGCATTGGCGAGCGTCACCGCCGGGTCGCCCGCGGCCCAAAGCTGCCGGGTGACCTCCGTGAGCCGCCGCAGCGCGGCTTCGAGCGCGCGTGCGTGGGTGGCATCGTCGGATGCGGCCGACGAACGTGCGCGCTCGAGCGTGGCTTGCACGCGCTCCACGAAAATCCGGAGCGCCGCGCCGTCCTTGATCACGACCTTGCGGCCGAGCAGGTCGAGCCCCTGAATGCCGTGCGTGCCTTCGTGAATCGGATTGAGACGGTTGTCGCGATAGAACTGCTCGACGTTGTACTCGCGCGTGTAGCCGTAGCCGCCGTGCACCTGAATGGCGAGATCGTTGGCGGCGAGACACCATTGCGAGGGCCAGCTCTTCGCGATCGGCGTGAGCAGATCGAGCAGCAGCGCGAGCGGCTCGCGCGCGGCGCCTTCTGCGGCGTGCGTTTCGTCCACGAGCTTCGCGCACCAGAGGTTCAGCGCGAGCGCGCCTTCCACATAGCTCTTTTGCGCGAGCAGCATGCGGCGCACGTCGGCGTGTTCGACGAGCTTGACCTGGGCCGACGTGGGATCCTTGCCCGCCGCGCCCACGGGGCGCCCCTGCGGGCGATTGCGTGCGTAGTCGAGCGCGTGCAGATAGCCGGTATAGCCCAACATCGTCGCGCCGAGCCCCACGCCGATACGCGCTTCGTTCATCATGTGGAACATGTAAGCGAGCCCGTGATGCGGCTCGCCCACGAGATAGCCGACCGCGCCCGCGCGGCCGCCCGGCGTGTATTTCGTGCCTTCGCCGAAGTTCAGCAGGCAGTTCGTCGTGCCGCGATACCCCATCTTGTGGTTGAGGCCCGCGAGCACGACGTCGTTGTGCTCGCCGCGCGAGCCGTCCTCGTTCACGAGGTACTTCGGCACGATGAAGAGCGAGATACCCTTCACGCCCGCAATGAGCTTGCCTTCCTCGCCGGGAATCTTGGCGAGCACGAGGTGCACGATGTTTTCGGAGAGCTCGTGCTCGCCGCCCGAGATCCACATCTTGTTGCCGCGCAGGCGATATTGCGCGCCGAGCGGCGAGTCGCGTTCGAAGTCGGCGCGCGTGGCGACGTCCGAAAGCGATGACCCCGCCTGCGGCTCGGAAAGGCACATCGTGCCGAAATAGCGGCCTTCCAGCTCGGGGCGCACGAAGGTGTCGATCTGCGCCTCGCTGCCATGCGCGAGCAACAGATTCGCGTTGCCGATGGTGAGGAAGGGATAGGCGCTCGTCCCCACGTTCGCGCCCTTGAACCAGGCGAAGGCCGCCTTCTCGACGACGAGCGGCAACTGCATGCCGCCGTATTCGTAGTCCTGGCCCGCGGCCATGAGGCCGGCCTCGCTGAACGCCTTCAGCGCGATCTTCACCTCGGGGATGATCGTGACCGTCTCGCCATCGAAGTGCGGTTCGTGCTGGTCGTTCTTCTTGTTGTGCGGCGCGAACAGGTTGGTGGCGATCTTCTCGCAGGTGTCAAGCGCTGCGTCGAAGGTCTCGCGCGAATGGTCGGCGTAGCGCGCAATGCGCGTGAGGCTTTCGACATCGAGCCATTCATGGAGCAGGAAGTTGAGATCGCGGCGGGAAAGGATCAACGACATGGCGGAACGGTCTCGCATCGTGGAAGGAGAAGCTGCGTAGCCTACCTAAAATAGAACGCTCGTGCTATTGGTAATTTCGCGAACCTGTGGATGCTGGAGCGCTTTCGATGGCGCGAAGATTCGGCCGTGATCGGGCGCCGTTCTTCCAGAAAACGAAAAGGCAGTGGACTGAGTCGACGCCATGACCATGCTCGTCGGCGCAATGGCTGCGGGCATGGCCCGAAATGTTGTCATATTGACCTGATCGCGAGTGCGGGACCGACGCGGCGAACTTAGCATGGTGGCTGCCGGCGGCCGTTTGCTGCACGCCGGTTCCATGCGGAACAATCAATCGACTCGACTAGGAGAGGCATATGGGTACACGAAACGAGATCATGCTGGCGCGCTATACCCAATGGGCAAACAGCGTAATGCATGGCGTCGTCGCGCAACTGCCCGAGGAAGCGGTTGTCAAGCCGCGCGACATGACCTTCGGCACGCTGCTTCGCGCGCTGGGCCACGGTTATGCCGTGGGCGCCATTTTCAAGGCGCACCTGGAGCAGCGCGATCATGGCTTCACCACGCGCCACATTCCGGATACGACAACCTTGGACGAACTGCGCGCCAGGCAGCGCGATCTCGACGCGTGGTACCTCGCGTGGATCGAACGAGTGAGCGAGGCCGAAACGAATGAACGGGTCCGCTTCCCGTTCATCGACGGTGGCGAGGGCGAGATGACGCGCGGGGAAATCTTCCTGCACGTTATCAATCACTACACGTTCCACCGCGGCTTTATCGTCGAGGCGCTGCGCGGCCTTGGCATCAGCGTACCGGCCACCGATATCACGGTTTATATCCGCGATTGCGCACGGAAGTGAATGGCGACAACGAGGCGGCCTACCGACAAAAAAATAGGACCAAAACACTGCAAACGATTGCAATGGCTCGTGCGGCAGTGGGATCGCTGAAGTTTCCCGATTCGCTGCCGTAAACTCGTTCGCGGGTCCCGGTTACCTCGATGGGCTCGCCGACGCATCATCGCTGGCAGTATCGCGGCTGGTTTTTTCCGGGGTTATTCAGGTGCACTGAAGTCCACTCGCCGCCAAAGCATTGAAGCTCACCGCCGCCAACCACTTCTACCTCACGAACGTGTCGTTCGTGCTGCCAGATGCGCCGGGCCCCGCGCACTCGCTCAGGCTGTCCGGCTCGCCACCACGCGTTGGCATTCGCGACTTCGGCGCAGCCGGCGACTTCGCGTTTTCCAGCACAGACGGCACGGCGTATTGTCGTGATATCGTGCCGCGTCGCCCTGCGCGAGCGCGTGGCTGAAAAGAAAAAAAGGAGACCTCCCGTGATGAGCGTGCTGGGCTGCATCGTCTACAAGCACAACCTGTGGCTTGTTCTCGTCGCGTTGATCATTTGTGGCGCGGGCTCGTGGGTCACCGCCCGGCTCGTCCTTCGCGCGTTCACTACGCGCTCGCTGCAGCGTGTTGGCTGGTCGTTCATCGCGTCCGTCGTCGCCGCCGCCGATATCTGGTGCACCCATTTCGTCGCGATCCTCGGTTTCGAGCCGGGCGTGAGCGTCGCCTTCGATCCCGTGCTGACAATCGCCTCGCTGCTCATCGCGCTCGTGGGCAGCTTCGCGGGCTTCGCGTTCGCCACGAGCCGCGTGACGCGTGCAGCACCCGCACTAGGCGGTGCGATCGTCGGGCTGGCCGTTGCGCTCATGCATTACGCCGGCATGCTCGCTTATCGCGTCGAAGGCATCGTCATCTGGAATCACAACTGGCTTGCCGTTTCGCTCGTGCTCGCGGTCGCGATTGGCGCGCTCGCGCTGCATGTGGCCGGTGTGGCCGCCGCCCGCCCGCAAGACGACGCGGCCAGTGCGCGTGCGCATATCAATGCCAGTGCTCGTGTCGTCGCTGGCGTGCTCGCGCTCGCGATTGCCTCGCTGCATTTCACCGGCATGACGGCGTTCCAGGTCGAACCGCTGGCGGTCGAGGGACATTTCGCGAATCCGGCCGCATTGCAGGCGCTCGCGCTCGCGGTGGCCTGCATGGCGCTCGTGATTGCGGGCGCGGGCTGCGTGAGCTATCTGCTCGACGACAGCGTGCGCGCCGAATCGGTCGAGCATCTGCGCACGATGGCGATGAGCGACATGCTCACCGGCTTGCCCAATCGCGCGAGCTTCAATGCGCGCATCGACGCCGAGCTGGCCCGCCCGGACGATACGCGCAAGCTCGCGCTCGTCGGTATCGACCTGAACCGCTTCAAGGAAATCAACGACTTGCACGGTCACCACGCCGGCGACGAGGTGCTGCGCATCCTCGCGCGGCGTCTTGCGAGCCTCGTGCGCGAGGGCGAGTTCATCGCGCGCGTGGGTGGCGACGAGTTCGTGGCGCTGCGCCGCTTCGCCACGCGCGACGAGCTTGCCGATCTGCTCGAGCGGCTCGAAACTGCACTGTTCCGGCCGATCCGCTACGACGACGCCGAAGTGCTTTCGGGCGCGAGCCTCGGTGTTGCGATCTACCCCGACGACGCCACCACCAAGACGGTGCTCATCAACAACGCCGATCTCGCCATGTACCGCGCGAAGGCGGACCTCATGCAATCGGTTTGCTTCTACGAGCCGGCGATGGACGAGATTGCGCGGGCGCGCCGCTCGCTCACGCACGATTTGCGCGAGGCGCTTGCGCGCGGGCAGTTGAGCGTGCACTACCAGGTGCAGACCTCGATCTCGACGGGCGACATTTGCGGCTACGAAGCGCTGCTGCGCTGGGAGCATCCGCGCCTTGGCTTCATTTCGCCCGCGCAATTCATTCCGCTCGCCGAGGAGAACGGCCTCATTCTCGGGATTGGCGCATGGGTGCTGCGCGAGGCCTGCACGCGTGCGGTCTCGTGGTCGCCGCCATACAAGGTGGCCGTGAATCTCTCGCCGGTGCAGTTCGCGCACGCGGACCTGCCCAAGCTCGTGGAGACCGTGCTGACCGAAACCGGCCTCGCGCCCGAACGGCTCGAGCTCGAATTGACCGAGTCGGCCATTTTCGCGGATCGCGGGCGCTCGCTCGACGTGCTGCAACGGATCAAGGCGATCGGCGTGAACCTCGCGCTCGACGACTTCGGCACCGGCTATTCGTCGCTCGACACGCTGCGCTCGTTCCCGTTCGACAAGATCAAGCTCGACCAGTCGTTCGTGAGCGAGGCGGAGTCGAGCCGGCAAGCGACCGCCATCATTCGCGCGGTGCTCGCGCTCGGCAAGAGCCTCGGCATTCCGGTGCTGGCCGAAGGCATCGAGACGCCGGAACAGCTTTCGCTGCTCGCCGGCGAAGGTTGCGACGAAGTGCAGGGCTTCCTGCTTGGCCGCCCGGCGCCGCTCAGTCAGCTCGTGGCGAGCGGCCAGCTCAAGCTCGCGGAGAGCGTGCAGAAGGTAGCGGCGACGGCGCAGGGTTGAGCGGCGCATTGCCGGTTTCGCTCAGGTGGCTTTGTCCACTTCCCCGCTCGCTTGCGCGTATCGCACGAAGCGCGGCGCGCATTGCGGAGCCCACGCGCCGTCCGCTTCGACGAACGTGCCGCGCGCCGTGTTGTGAGCATGGAGCGGCGCTTCGCCGAGGCTCAGGACGGGCGTCACGCAGGCGTCGCTGCCCGCGAATCGTTCGGCCCACTCGTCACGCGTGCGCGTCGCGATTGTCCTGGCAATGCGTTCCTGCACGCGCGGCCAGTGTGCCTTTTCGCGCTGCGGTAGCTCGAGCAGATCCTCGGCTCCGATACCCTTCATGAACGCCGTGTAGAACTGCGGCTCGATGCAGCCCACGGCGATCCAGCGGTTGTCCGCGCAACGATAGGTGCGATAGAACGGCGCGCCGCCGTCCAGCAGATTCACGCCGCGCTCGTCCTGCCAATGCCCCGCCGCGTAGAAGCCGTACATCATGCTCATGAGCATGGCGGCGCCGTCGGTCATCGCGGCGTCAACCACGCAGCCTTCGCCTGTGGCGCGTGCGCGCAGGATCGCGGCCACCACGCCGAACGCGAGCAGCATGCCGCCGCCGCCAAAGTCGCCGACCAGATTGAGCGGCACCACTGGGTCGCCGCCCGCGAGCCCCACCGCATGGAGCGCCCCTGAGATCGCGATGTAGTTGATGTCGTGGCCCGCCGTGTGCGCGAGGGGCCCGTTTTGCCCCCAGCCCGTCATGCGGCCATAAACGAGCGGCGCACGGCGCGCTCGGCAGACCTGCGGGCCGAGCCCGAGCCGCTCCATCACGCCGGGGCGCAAGCCCTCGATCAATGCGTCGGCGCTCGCGACCAGGTCGAGCGCGCGTGCAACATGCTCGCCGCGCTTGAGGTCGAGCGCAATGTATTCACGCCCGCGCGCGAGCGGACCTGCGGGCGGCGGTGCGCCTTCGCGGCCGATGCAGATCACGCGCGCGCCCATTTGCGCGAGCAGCATGCCGCAGAACGGCGCGGGGCCGAGCCCCGCGAATTCGACCACGGTGACGCCTTCCAGCGGTTTGATCATGTACGCTCTCCTGCGGGTTTCCGCTCGTGCCGAATGCCGCGCCGTCACAGCGTACGGGCGATGATCTCCTTCATGATTTCGTCGGTGCCGCCGTAGATGCGCATCACGCGCGCATCCACCCACGCGCTGCCCACCACATACTCCGACATGTACCCATAGCCGCCATGCAGTTGCAGGAATTCGTCGAGTAACTGGTTCTGCAATTCGGTGGCGTTGAGCTTCGCCATGGCGGCGTCCACGGGGGAGAGTTCGCGCCGCAAGTGCCGGGCGATGCAGTGATCGACATAGGTGCGCACCATCTCGGCCTTCGCGCGCGCATGCGCGAGCTTGAAGCGTGCGTTCTGGAAGTCGAAGATGGCCTGGCCGAACACCTTGCGCTCGCGCGTGTAGCGGATCGTGCGTTCGAGCATGCCCTCGATCGAGGCGGCGGCGCGCACCGCGATCACGAGCCGCTCCTGCGCGAGTTCGCGCATCAGGTACGCGAAACCCTGGTTTTCCTCACCAAGACGCTGCGTGGCGGGCACGCGCACATCTTCGAAGAACAGCTCGGACGTGTCCTGCGCGCGCAGGCCGATCTTGTCGAGCCTGCGGCCCTTGCTGAAGCCGGGCGTGCCTTCCTCGACCACGATTAGCGAGACGCCCTTGCCGCCCAGTTCGGGGGCGGTCTTGCAGACCACGACCACGAGGCTCGCATTCTGCCCGTTTGTGATGAAGGTCTTCTGACCGTTGATGACGTAGTGGTCGCCATTGCGGCGCGCGACGGTCCGCACGGCCTTGAGGTCGCTGCCGGTGCCGGGCTCGGTCATCGCGATGGCGCCGATATGCTCGCCGCGCGCGAGCTTCGGCAACCACTCGCGCTTCTGTTCCTCGGTGCCGTACGCAAAGATATAAGGCGCGACGATGTCCGAATGCAGCGGAAAGCCGATGCCGCTCGCATTCACGCGTGCGAGCTCTTCAATCATGATGGCCGCGTGGCCGAAGTCTCCGCCACCGCCGCCGTATTCCTCGGCGATCGTGCAGCAGAGCAGGCCTTCCTCGCCCGCGCGCCGCCAGACCGACTTGGGCACGATGCCTTCCTTTTCCCATTGATGATGAAACGGCTCGATTTCGCGCTCGACAAAGCGTCGAACCTGCTCGCGGAAGATTTCGTGATCGTCGCGGAATACGGTACGCATGAGGGCTGTCTCCAGATATTGGCTTGCGGCGTGCGCAGCCTCGAAAGGCGCGCACGCGTTTCCCGGGTTCATGGGTCCTTCGGATCAAACTGCCGGCTGGCGGTAGCGCTCCTTCAGAATGCGCCGCAGCAGCTTGCCGTTGTCGTGGCGCGGCAACGATTCCTCGAAGTCGACCGAGCGCGGCACCTTGATGTGCGAAAGCCGCGCGCGGCAGAACGCGATCAGTTCCTCGGCGAGCTGCGGGCACGCCGCGTCGCGCTCGCGCGGCTGCACGACGGCCTTCACGGCCTCGCCGAATTCGGGATGCGGCACGCCGATCACGGCGGCGTCGGCCACGGCCGGATGCTCGGCGAGCACGTTCTCGATTTCCTGCGGATACACGTTCACGCCGCCGCTGATGATGAGGTCCACGCGCCGGTCGCTGAGGTACAGGTAGCCTTCGGCATCGACATGGCCGATGTCGCCATACGTGGCCCAGCCATGGCGGTTATAGACGCTGCGCGTCTTCGCCGGATCGTTGTGGTATTCGAACGAGGGGCCGCCCTCGAAGAACACGCGGCCGATCTCGCCCACGGGCAATTCGTTATCCTCATCATCGACGATACGGATCCGCCCGTATTTCGAGCGCCCCACCGAGCCGCGATGGGCGAGCCATTCGTGCGAGCCAAGCGCCGTGAGCCCCACGCTCTCGGAGCCGGCGTAGTACTCGTAGATCACCGGGCCGAACCACGCGATCATCTGCTCCTTGACGTGCGGCGGGCAGGGCGCGGCGGCATGGATCGCCACGCGCAGGCTGCTCACGTCATAACGCGCACGTGTGGCTTCGGGCAGGTTCAGCAGGCGAATGAACATCGTCGGCACCCACTGGCTGTGCGTGACGCCGTAGCGTGCGATGGCGTCGAGCGCCGCTTCGGCGTCGAACTTCTGCAGCACGATGGCGCGGCCGCCCATGCGCAGCACACGCATCAGGTAGCGCAGCGGCGCGGCGTGATAGAGCGGCGCGGTGCTCAGGTAGACGGAGTCGGCGTCGAAGCCGAAGGTCTTTTTCCACGAGGCCGTTTCGGTGTCGTCGGTGTCGCGCTCCTCGAAGGGCACGAGCGGCTTGCGTATGCCCTTGGGCAGCCCGGTCGTGCCCGACGAATAGAGAAAATCGCGGCCGCGCGGCAGAGGTGGCAACGAGGGCGCGCCTGCGTGGGTGGCGGCGAGCGCGGCTTCGAGCGACGCGAAGCCGGGCAGCGGCTCATTCGCGCCGCAGGCGAAGCAGGCGAGGCCTTGTGCCGCGCCATCGGCTACGAGCGCGGCAGCCAGTTCGTGCATCGCCTGCGAGACGATTAGCACACGCGCGCCGCAGTCCTTGAGCACGTGCGCGATCTCGCGCGGTTTCAGCTGGACGCTGATGGGGGTGTAGTAGAGGCCCGCGCGCTCGGCGCCGATGGCGATGACCGCAAGCGCGGGGTGATTCTCGAACAGCAGCGCGATGCCGTCGCCGGGTTGCAGGCCGAGGCCGATGAGCCAGTGTGCGATGCGCTCGGCGCGTTCGTTCAGCTCGGCGTAGGTAATGACTTCGTTGAGTGCGGGAAAGCGCAGCGCTTCCCTCGTGGGTGCTGCTACAGCTAGTTCGCGGACACGCTCCACGGTCTCGTCTCCATGTCATGCGCGGCCCCAGTCATGCTGCCGAGCGCTGCCTCCACGCGCCTGACGAGCGACATCAGGCGCGGGGCGATGTCGTCGGTCAGCTGGTTGCCGCTGATGTTGAAAACTGCAATCGAACAGCTAAAAACCCAATACTCGTCGTCGATCGGGGCGGACAGCGGAATCGCCACCGAATGAATCTCGCGCTGCATGTCGCCGTGCGAAATCGTGCAGCCATGCGCGCGCAACTCCTGCTGCGCCTGGGCGAGGCGCTGGGCGAGCAGTTCGCCCTTGGCCGCGTCGCGCGCCAGCGTCTCCTGCAAGTACTGCTCGCGCTCTGCGGCGGGCACTGTCCACAGATACGCGCGGCCCGACGCCGTGCGCGAGAGCGAAAGCCGCGTACCCGTTTCCGAGCGGTACACGGCGCTGCCTTCGCCCTGGATCACTTCGGCGTACGCCATGTTCAGGCGGTAGCCCACCGCGAGCGTGACCTGGCCGTGGCAGTAGTCGGCGAGCTCCTGCATCATCGGCCGCGCGATCTGCCGGATCGTCATGCGGCCGAGCGCGGGCGCGGCGAGGCTCAGCATCTCCGTGCCGAGCACGTACTTCGAGATGCGCTCCGAATAGCGCAGCAGCCCGAACTCCGCGAGCGTATTGATGAGCCGCAGCGCCGTGGGCTTCGGCAGGCCAGTGCGCTCCACCAGGTCCCGCGCGGAAAGCTCCGCATCCCCCATCGAAAAGCACTGCAGGATCCGGATGCCACGCGCAAGCGCACTCACGAGTTGCGAATCCGCGGTGTCGTCGGTGCGGGAGTTGGCCTGATCGATCATTTCGGTTCCTTCGTCGGGGTGAGGGCGCGCCGCGCCGATGCGGCGCGCGGCAAACCCCGGATTCTAGCTTTCACCTGCGCGCTGGAACAATTTTTCAAGACGCCTGGTTCATTTTTTTGCTTCTACGATGCGGGGCTGGCGCGTGCCGTGCGCTCGGGTCGCTATTTTCGATCTCCCGGGACCATACGATGCAAACAGTGTTGCGCATCGTGATCGAGAAATCAACAAAAGTGATCCTATTGGATCGAAATGTGTTTACCACTATTGAAATTACGGCGTCGTGGGGTGTATTTTGAGTCGCTAGATTCATTATTCATGTCACTTCCAACCATTGAGAGAACCATGACCAACAGCGCGGTAATCGTCGACGCAGTGCGCAGCCCGATGGGCCGGACCAAGGCGGGCGGCGCCTTCGTCGAGCTTCACCCCGTCGATCTGCTCTCGCAGGTGCTCAAGCAACTGATTGCCCGCAACGACCTCGATCCCGGCAGTGTGGACGACGTCATGATCGGCTGCGTGAGCCAGGTGGGCGAGCAGGCCTCCACACCAGGCCGCCTTGCCTGGCTTGCGGCCGGATTTCCGCAGCACGTGCCCTCCACGACCATCGAGCGCAAGTGCGGCTCGAGCCAGCAGGCCATCCATTTCGCGGCCCAGGCGATCATGGCGGGCGTGAACGATATCGTCGTGGCGGGCGGCGTGGAGTCGATGAGCCGCGTGCCGATGGGCTCCTCGCGCATGGGCCGCGATCCGTATGGCGCGCTCTACCATGCGCGTTACCCCGAGGGCGCGGTCGGGCAGGGCGTGAGCGCCGATCTCGTGGCGCAGAAGTGGGACCTCACGCGCGAGGCGCTCGACGCGTATTCCGCCGAGTCGCACCGCCGCGCCGAAGCCGCGCGCGCCGCCGGACAGTTCGCGCGTGAGATCGTGCCCATCGACGTGCCGCAAGCCGAGGGCCTGCGCCGCGTGGATGCGGATGAAACCATTCGCGCGGGCACGACGGTCGAGCGCCTGGCGGGTCTTGCGCCCTCGTTCGAGAGCGCGGAGCTGGCGGCGCGCTTTCCGGGCATTCGCTGGAACGTGACGGCGGGCAATGCCTCTCAGATCTCCGATGGCGCTTCGGCGCTGCTCATCATGAGCGAGCAGAAGGCGGCGCAGCTGGGGCTGAAGCCGCGCGCGCGCATCGTGGCCTTCGACGTATGCGGGGACGACCCGCTCATGATGCTGATCGCGCCGATTCCGGCCACGCAACGCTTGCTGAAGAAGCGCGGCCTCACCGTCGCAGATATCTCGCACTTCGAAGTGAATGAGGCGTTCGCCGCGGTGCCGCTCGCATGGCAGAAGTCGCTCGGTGCGGACGGCGCACGCCTGAACCCCGCGGGCGGCGCGATTGCGCTCGGGCATCCGCTCGGCGCCTCGGGCGCACGCCTCATGACCACGATGCTCAACTCGCTCGAAGCGAGCGGCGGCCGCTACGGGCTGCAAACGATGTGCGAAGCGGGCGGGATGGCCAACGCGACGCTCATCGAGCGTCTTTGAAGCGCACAGCAACGAACAGCGAAGGAGCGGTGACATATGGACGAGAAGAACAAATTCGCAGGCACGGTGGCGGTGGTGACGGGCGGCGCTTCGGGGCTTGGCCTCGCGAGTGCGAAGCGTCTTTTGGCGAGCGGCGCGCAGGTCGTGATCGCCGACCTTGCAAGCTCGCGCGGCGCGGCGGTGGCCGACGAACTGGGCGCGCAGGCGAGCTTCGTGCCGGCCGACGTGACGAGCGCCGACGACATGAGCGCCGTGTTCGAGGCGGCGAAAAAACGCGGCACGCTGCGCTCGCTCGTGCATTGCGCGGGGCGCGGCGGGGCAGTGCGCCTCATCGAGAAGGACGGCTCGCCGGGCTCGCTCGAAGCGTATGAGGACGTGGTGCGCGTGAATCTCTTCGGCACCTTCAACACGCTGCGTCTCGCGGCCGCGGCGATGGCGCGCAACGAACCCGATGCGGGCGGCGAGCGCGGGGCGTGCGTGCTCACGGCGTCGGTGGCCGCTTATGAAGGGCAGATTGGTCAGGTGCCCTATGCGTCGTCGAAGGCGGGCGTGGTCGGCATGACGCTCGTGGCCGCGCGCGATCTCGCGAGCAAGGGCATCCGCGTGTGCACGATCGCGCCGGGGCTCTTTGACACGCCGCTGCTCGCGCGCCTGCCCGAGGAGATTCGCGAATCGCTTGGGCGCATGGTGCCGTTCCCGCCGCGCCTGGGCGTTGCTGATGAATTCGCCGCGCTCGCGCTGCATATCCTCGAGAATCCGATGCTCAACGGCGAGACGATCCGGCTGGATGGCGCGATTCGCATGCAGCCGCGTTGAGGTCGACCATGAACGATGAACTGCTGATCGACTACCGCGACGGCATCCAGATCCTCACGATCAACCGTCCCGAGGCGCGCAACGCCTGTACGAAAGCGCTGGCCGAGGCGATTGCCGCGGCGCTCGACGAACTCGAACGCCGGGATGACCTGCGGCTTGCCATCATCACGGGCGCGGGCGGCACGTTTTGCGCCGGCATGGACTTGAAGGGCTTTCTCAAGGGCGAGCGGCCGAGCTTGCCGGGCCGGGGCTTCGCGGGGCTGACCGAGGCGCCGCCGCGCAAGCCGCTCATCGCTGCGGTTGAGGGCTACGCGCTTGCCGGCGGGTTCGAGATCGTGCTCGCGAGCGACCTTGTCGTTGCCGCAAGCAACGCGCAGTTCGGACTACCCGAAGTGAAGCGCGGCCTGTGCGCGGCGGCCGGCGGGCTGCTGCGTCTGCAGCGGCAGTTGCCCGAGCGCATCGCGCTGGAACTCGTGCTGACGGGTGACATGTTCGGCGCTCAGCGCGCGTTCGAATTCGGCCTCATCAACCGCCTCACGGCGCCTGGCGAAGCGCTGGCCGTGGCGATCGAACTTGCGCAGAGGATCGTTGTGAACGGCCCGCTCGCGGTGGCCGCGAGCAAGCGTGTGATGTGCGAATCGCGTGACTGGTCCACTGCGGAGATGTTCGCGCGCCAGCGCGAGATCACGGACCCGGTGTTCGCTTCGGCCGATGCGCGCGAGGGTGCGGCGGCGTTTGCAGGCAAGCGCAAGGCGGTCTGGCAGGGGAAGTAGCGGCGGATGTCGGCCGCCACGCTTTGCAGCGTTGGCGGCGTAGATTCACGCGCTCGCCGTCGCCGCCTCATCGAGCGCATCGAAAATGCCGACGACACCCGCGGCGACATTGCTCCAGTGATCGATGGCATGCGTGCCGACCACGTCGTCCCAATACGATTCCGATCCGTACTGAAAACGTTGAGCGTGCAACCTCCGTGTGTAGAGCTGTAGATCGAACTCGGCGGTGATGCCCATCGCGCCCACGAGCGCGTGCGCGCCGTTCGCCACGAGCGGCGCCGCGCGGCTCGCGCGCGCTTTCGCGATTGCCGCCGCGACGCGCTGCTTCGAGGTGCGATGGCCCGCGCAGCCCAATTGCGCAGCTACGCGCGTGGCGGCCACATGCTCGGCCAGCACGCTCAACTGCTGCTGCACGGCCTGGAACTTGCCGAGCGAGCGGCCGAACTGCTGGCGGTCGTTCACGTAGGCGAGCGTCATGTCGAACACGCGCTGCATGGCGCCAGCCATCGTCGCGGCCGTGGCAAGCGCGCCCAGTTCTCCTACGCCTCGCACCGTTGCGGGTAGCGAGCGCGAAGCGCGAGAGGGGTAAGTGACCGTGGCGTCGAGGCTTTCGCCGTGGCCACGCACCTCGGCGTCGGCGAGCGAGACGAGGCTCGCGCCGTCGGTGGTTTCGACGATCATGGCTTCGGCCACGAGGCCATACGGCACGAACGCCGTGCCGTGACGAGAGGCATTGGCGAGCGCGAGCGCAATCGGCCCGCGCGGCGCTTCGATGCCGGCGCGGGCGAGCAGTTCGCGTGCGATCATCGTATGCGCGGCCGGCAGTGGCAACGCGTGCGAGCCGAACGCGAACAGCGCGCCCGTCGTGGCGGCGAGGCGCAGCCCAGAGCCGCCCTTTTCCTCGGGCACGAGCGCGTCGAGAAAACCTAGCGCATCGAGCTGGTCCCACAGCTCGCGGCCGGCGCTGCGATCGCGCGCCGCCTCCACGCTGCGCACGACCTGCGGCGTACAGCACTGCGCGAGCACCGCCTGCGCGGATTCGGTCAGCATGTCATCCATGGTGTTCTCCTCCATATTCTTCTCCTCCTCTCACTAGCGCAGCCCGAGACCGCGCGCGATCCTGCCGCGCAGGATCTCGCGCGTGCCGCCGCGCAGCGAGTACGATGGCGCGATCTGCGTCACGTAGTCGAGCGTGTCGGCGAGTTCGCGCGTCACGGCTTGCTGCGGATGCGCGCCAAGCGCATCGCCGATCAGCGTGGGCACGCTCTGCTCGAAGCTCGTGCCGAGGTCCTTCACGAGCGCGGCCTGCGTTGCTGGGCTCGCGCCATCGGCGAGCTGGCCCGTCACGGCCACCGACATCGCGCGCAGCGTGGCCAGTTCGGTCACGAGCGCGCCGAGCGTACGGCGTTCGCTTTCACCCACCGGCGCTTGCGCCGTTCGAGCAGCGTCGCGCAGCGTGCGCGCCCATTCTTCCAGCAGCACGATGCTCGAATAGATGCGCTCCGGCCCGCTGCGCTCGAACGCCAGTTCGGCGCTCACTTGCTCCCATCCTGCGCCCTCGCTGCCGATCAGCGCTTCGGCGGGCAGTTCGACATCGTCGAACGTGACTTCGGAGAAGTGAGCGTCGCCCGTGAGATCGCGGATCGGCGCGATGAGCACGCCCGGCAGCGAGAGGTCGACGATGACCTGCGAGAGCCCGCGATGCCGGTCCTCCGGTACGCCCGAGGTGCGCACGAGCGCGATCATGTAGTGCGAGTGCGGCGCGTTGGTCGTCCAGATCTTGCGGCCCGAAAGCCGCC
This sequence comes from Paraburkholderia sp., assembly GCF_035501035.1. Lineage (GTDB taxonomy): Bacteria > Pseudomonadota > Gammaproteobacteria > Burkholderiales > Burkholderiaceae > Paraburkholderia. Next base: position 39,477 of record NZ_DATJWR010000225.1, on the reverse strand, counting down.
AACCGTTGGCCGTGCGCTCGGCGCGTGTGCGCACGCTCGCCAGGTCGGAACCCGCGTTCGGTTCGCTCATGCCGATGCAGAAGAACGCCTCGGCCTTGCAGATATGCGGCAGATAGAACGCTTTCTGCTCTGGCGTGCCGTAGCGCGCGATGAGTGGGCCGCTCTGGCGATCGGCGATCCAGTGCGCCGAGACGGGCGCCCCGGCCGCGAGCAGTTCCTCGACGAGCACGAAGCGCGCGAACGGGCTGCGGCCGCCGCCGCCATATTCGCGCGGCAGCGTGAGGCCCACCCAGCCGCGCGCGGCGAGCTGGCGGCTGAAGCCGGCGTCGAAGCCGAGCCACGACCGGGCTCGCACGGCGGGCGCCATGCCTTTGAGGGCCTCGGCGAGGAAGGCGCGCACCGGAGCGCGCAAGGCCTCGTCCTCGGGGGGGATCGGTCTGAGTGTGAAGGGATTGGTCATGGCGTGCTGCTCAATGTGAAGTTCCAGGCAGTGCGAAAGAAAATGGCGTGCGCGCCCTCATTCGTGGCGGCCCGCGAGCATGCGCTTGACGGTGTACGAGAGCACGAGCTCGTCGCGCTGATTGAGCACCTGCACGCGGCTCGTCACGACTGCGCGGTTGTGCCTGGACGTGGGCTTGACTTCCTCGACTTCCACCAAGCCATAGATCGTGTCGTTGACCAGCACCGGCGCGTGCGCCTTCATCGAGAACTCGAGCATCGCGAGCCCGGTGCCTTGCACCATGGTCTGAAACAGCAGGCCCTCGATCAGCCCGCTCGTGAGCGCACCGGGCACAGGGCGGCCGCTCATGGCGCCGTGTTCGAAATGAGCGTCGATGAAAATCGCCTCGAGCATGCCGGTGGCTGAGATGAAATTGACGAGATCGGTTTCCGTGACCGTGCGCCGGAACGTGCGAAAGCGTTGACCCGCGCGCAAGTCCTGCCAGTAGAAACCTTGTCCGAGCAACTGGGCGTCTTCATGTGTCGTCATGCCTGTCTTCCTCCGGTGATGGATGGCGCGCTGCGCCGATGTCTTGTTCCGATTCTAGAATCGAGTTTTGATATCGGCAACGGCGTTCGGATATCGGAACAGGGTCAATGCCGGATAGATGATTTGTAGTCCATTGTTTATAAAGAATAAATGACTAAGATTTGAGGCCCGCGAGGGTATACGCCAGGCATTCGCTTCGTTCCGTATTCGGAATCTGGTGCTACATTCCGAACCAGTCCGTTTCAGCCGGCACGGCAGCCAGAACGATTCGAATAGACCTGAAACCCCAGGAGCAAAGGAGACAAGCTGGATGAACGCCAATCCTGAGATCGTGCAGGCAGGCGCGGCCGCCGAAGCGGCGCCGCGACGCACGGCCAGCGTCATATTTGCCGGCAGCGTCGGCAACGTGGTGGAGTGGTTCGACTGGTCGGTGTACACGACCTTTGCGATCTACTTCGGCAAGCAGTTCTTTCCCGCCGACAACGACACGGCGTCGCTGCTCGCCACTTTCGCGGTGTTCGCGGTGGGCTTTTTCATGCGGCCGCTGGGCGGCTGGGTGATTGGCAGCTTCTCCGACCGCTTTGGGCGGCGCGCGGCGCTCACGTTCACCATCATGATGATGGCGGGCTCCTCGCTGCTGATCTCGGCGTTGCCCACCTACGCGACGATCGGCGTGCTCGCGCCCGTGCTGATGACGGTGCTGCGCATGGTGCAAGGCCTTTCGGTGGGCGGCGAGTACGGCGCGGCCACCACGTTTCTCGCGGAATCCGCGCCGGCGAAGCGTCGCGGCCTCTACGGCAGTTTCCTGTTTTTCAGCATCGCGGCTGGCCTGCTGCTGGCCTCGGCGCTCGCGAGCGTGATGACGAACGTCATGTCGAAGGAAGCGCTGATGGCATGGGGCTGGCGCATTCCGTTCTTCATTGGCGGCTGCGGCTCGCTTGCGGGCTTCTGGATGCGCCGCAACGTGGGCGAAACACACGCGTTCGAACAGCTGCGCCGCTCGGGCCGCATCCAGCGCCGTTCGCTGTGGTGGACGTGGTCGCATCATCGCACCGCCGTGCTGCGCCTCGTGGGCATCAGCGTGCTGGGGGCGTTCAGCTTCTATCTGTTCATCAGCTTCATGCCGATCTATGCGATCCGCCACGCGGGCGCGACGCCGGCTGACGCGTTCATGGCCAGCACCTTGAGCATCGCCATCTTCATGGTCGCGCAGCCATTCTTCGGCGCGTTGTCGGATCGTTTCGGGCGGCGCCCGCAGTTGATGGTGTTCGCGGCGGCATATCTCGTTGGCCTCTATCCCGTGGTGCGCTCGATCGGGCCGGGCATTACGTCGATGCTGCTGGTCGAATGTTTCGGTCTGCTGACCTATGGCCTCTATTCCGCGATCGCGCCCGCGATCATGGCCGAGCTGTTCTCCACGGAAGTGCGCGGGATCGGCATCGGCGCGGCTTATAACCTCGTGGTCGCGTTGCTGGGCGGGACGACGCCGTACCTCATGACGTGGCTGCAGTCGCAGCAGCGCGAAGGCTGGTTTCTCGCCTATGTGTGCGCAGGCGCGGCGGTGAGCCTCTTCACTTACTGGCGCATGCCCGAGACGCGCGGCAAGCAGCTCGAATGAGCAGCGCGAGCGCGCATGAACCGAACGTGTAGTTCCGCAATCCAGCAGAGGTCATTTCCCATGCAGCAGCAGACGAGACATCCATCGGCATCGCAGGCAACGCAAACGCAGGCACGGGCGCAGGAACAGGCACATACGCAACGGGCGCACGAACAGGGCGGCCCGCGCCGCCGCCCGCTGGAAGGCATTCGCGTGCTCGATCTTTCACGCGTGCTGGCGGGCCCGTGGTGCACGCAGAATCTCGCGGATCTCGGCGCGCAGGTGATCAAGATCGAACGGCCCGGCAGCGGCGACGAAACGCGCTCATGGGGCCCGCCGTACCTGCGCGACGAAGAAGGGCGCGACACCGTGGAGAGCGCCTATTACCAGTGCGCGAACCGCGGCAAGCTCTCGATGGCCGTCGACATCGCCGCGCCCGAAGGCGCCGCGCTGATCCGCGAACTCGCGCGGCAGTGCGACGTGCTGGTGGAGAACTTCAAGGTGGGCGGCCTCAGGAAGTACGGGCTCGATTACGAGAGCCTCGCGGCGCTCAACCCGGCGCTCATCTACTGCTCGGTGACGGGGTTCGGCCAGACCGGGCCGCTTGCGCACCGCGCCGGCTACGACTTCCTCATTCAGGGCATGGGTGGCCTGATGAGCATCACGGGCGAGCCCGACGGGGCGCCCGGCGGCGGCCCGGAAAAGGTAGGCGTGGCGGTCACGGACCTCATGGCCGGCATGTACGCGACGACAGGCGTGCTCGCCGCCGTGCTCGAGCGCGAGCGCAGCGGCCTCGGCCAGCATATCGACATCGCGCTGCTCGACTGCCAGTTGGCGATGCTCGCGAACCAGTCGATGAACTACCTGTGCACGGGCGAGGCGCCTCGCCGGCTCGGCAACGCGCATCCGAACGTGGTGCCTTACCAGACGTTCGCGGCCAGCGACGGGCATTTGATCCTCGCGTGCGGCAACGATAGTCAGTTCCGGTCGCTGTGCGGCGCGATGGCGCTCGACGAACTGGCGGCGGATCCGCGCTTTGCCACCAACAGCGCGCGCAGCGTGAATCGCGCGCTGCTGCTGCCGGTGCTCGAAGAGGCGTTCCGCACGCGCACGCGCGACGCGTGGATCACCGCGCTCGAGGCGTGCGGCGTGCCGTGCGGGCCGATCAACGACGTCGCCCAGGCGTTCGGTTCCGAACAGGCGCGCGCGAGAGGGATAGTGCGCCGCATCGCGCATCCGCTGGCGGGCACTTCGCCTGGCGTGGCGAGCCCGTTGCGGCTTTCGGCGACGCCGGTCGAATACGACATGGCGCCGCCGCTGCTCGGCGAACATACGCGCACGCTGTTGCAAGGGCTGCTCGGTCTCGACGCCGCGCGTATCGATGCGCTGTGCGCGAGCGGGGCGGTTGGCGCGAGCGCGTTGGCGCCTTCGCACGGCGAGCGCGAAGCAGACGAGAAAGACGCTCAGGCGGTTTGAGCCAGGCTCCGGCCGCCGGTGCGCGGCCGGTTTGCACGCATTTCGAGGGCAGGTCGACATGTATAATTTTGCGCACCGTTCAACCGTCAATCGATCCATGCCGCGCCACTCTGAAGACCGTGAACCGGGTACCGGCGCTGCGGCCGCATCGCCCGGCCCGCGGGCCACTACGCGCATCGTGCAGGTGCTGCGCATTCTCGCCGACCACCCGCAAGGCGCCACGCTCACCGAACTCGCGGACCTGAGCGCGACCCCGAAAACGAGCCTCCTCGCGCTGCTGCGCGCACTCACGCATGCGCACTACCTCGCGCATGACGGCGGCAAGTACGTGCTCGGCGTGGAGGCGTTCAAGCTCGGTGCGGCCATCGTCGCACAGCGGCGCTTTCCCGAGATCGCGCGACCCGTGATGGAGCGGCTGGCGCTCGAGGCGGGCGAGACGATCCTGATCGGCCAGCTCGCGAGCGACCGGCCTTCCATGGTCTACGTCATGTCGGCGGAAAGCCGCAGCGCGATCCGTTTCATCGCGGGCATCGGCGAGCGGCGCGAGCTGTTCTCGTCGTCGGGCGGCCGCGTGCTGCTTGCCGCGATGAGCGAGGCACAGCAGGCCGAGTACTTTCGCACCGCCGACCTGCGCGCCCATACGCCCGCCACGCGCACGCACAAGCGCGAGCTCAAGGCCATCCTCAAGGAGGTGGCCGAGACCGGCGTGGCCGTCACGGTCGAGCAGAGTTCCGCCGATGTGGTGGGCTTCGCCGCGCCGATTCGCGACGAGTCGGGCGCCGTGATCGCGGCGCTCGTCATGGGCACGCCCGTGAGCCGCGGCGTGCCGGGCATGGAGCGCTTCAAGGCGCTGATCGCGCGCGGCGCGGTGGAGGTCTCGGCGCTGCTCGGCTACGCCGGGCCGCATGTGCCCAAGGCCGCGGTGCTCGCGAAGCCGGCGGCCTGAACGCTCGCGCGCTTCCTCGTCCACACTTCGAATGAACCGCGAGCGGTGCCGCTTGCGGGTTTTTCCCGTATCGTCCCCACGCACATTGTCGCGCCCATCTTCCGCTGACTTCGGCTGACGTTCGCGCCCCCTTCGTCACGGCCCACGCGTACCCGCGCATCGGGACAAATGCCGACTTCCACCCAGCCGAACGCCAGCTTTCCGGAAAACGAATTGTTGGCCCCGCGCGGCTCCACCACACTGGCACCTGTCCATCGGCGCCTCTTGCCCTGCGCATTGCGGCTGCCGCACAGGAGAACTCCAAAGTACACAAAAGCCCCAAGGGCGAAGGAGGAGACATGACGCGACTCAAGACGCGCAAGCTACACGCGCCCATCGCAACGTCCGCGCGCGAGTGCGCGCCGCGCCGCCGTGCGGTCCGCGCAAGCCTGCGCGGCGCGCTGGCTGCGGCGCTGGCCGTCGCGCTCGCACCCGCGCTTGCGCATGCCACGGAATGGCGCGTGGGCGTGGAATTGCCGCTCACCGGCCCACTCGCGCAGGCGGGCACCGAGATGTACCGCGGCATCCAGGTGGCGGCCGACATCTACAACCGCCGCCATCCGCAGGACAAGATCACGCTGGTGGCCGTCGACGACGAATCGAACCCCGCCAAGGCCGTTGCCGCCGTGGAGCAGCTCGCTTCGCAGCACGTGGTCGCCATTGCGGGCGCGGCGAATTCGAACTGCGCCGGGCCGGCTTCCGAAGCGGCCAGCAAGGCGGGCCTTGTCTACGTGACTTCGGGCGGCACGAGCGACGACATGGTCACGCGCGGGCTGAAGAACTTCTTTCGCGTGAGCAACACGCCGGGGTACACGTCGGGCATGGTCGGCCTGTTCGACTCGCTGGGCGTGAAGTCGGTGGCGATCGTCTACTCGACCAAGGACGCGACGAGCGACCTCGCGAGGCAGCTCGACACGGCGCTCAAGGCAAAAGGCGTGAAGACGACGCTGCACGCCTACGATCCCTCGATCAGCGACTTCAAGCCGCTCATCAACAAGGTCAAGCTGCAGGACAAGCCCGACGCGATGGCGATGCTCGGCTATGAAAACGATTACGTGGGCATTCTGCGCGCCGCGCGCGTGCTCAAGCCCGACCTGAAGGCGATCGCGGCGCCGTGGGCCTTCGCGAGCCCGAAGATGGCGCAGTCTTTCCCCGACCTCGTGCCGAACGTATACGGCGCGACCGTGCTGTCCTCGCCGGCGGACTATCGCTCGGCGGACCAGCGCGATTTTTCGGACACCTATCAACGCCTCTTCAAGACCACTTCGAATTACCAGTCGCAAACGTCTTTCGTGTACGCGCAACTGCTGTTCGATGCGATCGCGAAGGCGCAGAAAGCGGGTACGCTGGACAAGGGTGGACTCGCCGATGCGCTGCGCGCCACGCAGCGCGACGATACGTTCCTCGGCAAGGTGAGCTTCGATGCGCGGGGCGACAACACGAACTATGTCGCACACATGGGCCAGTTCTCGCGTGACGGCAAGCTGGCCCTCGTGTGGCCCGCGAACTACGCGACGGCGAAGCCGGTGTATCCGGGCGTGCCGTGGTGAGCACGCCCGCGTGCGGGAAGGTGCTTCCCGTGCCGCCTGAATCAAAATAATAGAACAACGAAATAAAGCGGCGCGCCGCCTACGGGGTGCCGCCGTATCTCAACGCTCGAGACAAAGTTTGGAGGTTCGATGGATCGCTCTGCTATTCGCAGCAAGCCGCGCGCACTCGTGCGCGCGCTCTTGCGTCTCGGCGCCGGCGCGGCGAGCGCGTGCGCGCTGCTCGCGCACACGCCGGCCGCATTCGCCGACGTGTTGCCCGTGGGCGTCGAGTTGCCGCTCACGGGCTCGATGGCGCGCGCGGGCAACGCGCAGCTGGAAGGCATCAAGCTGGCCGCCGATCTCTTCAACCAGGGCAACGGCAAGCACAAGGTCTCGCTCACCGTGATCGACGACGAGGCGCAGCCCGCGAAGGCCGTGAGCGCCGTCGAGAAGCTTGCCTCGCAGGGCGTGCTCGCCATCACGGGCGGTTATGGCTCGAATTCGGTGAGCCCGGCTTCCGAGGCGGCCGACAAGGCGGGCATCGTCTACATCACCTCGGGCGCGGTGGACAGCGCGATGACGTCGCGCGGGCTCAAGCGCTTTTTCCGCATCGGCCCGGCTTCGGGCTACTCGAAGGCCGTGGTGGGGCAGTTGAACGCAATGGGCGTGAAGTCGCTGTCGATTCTCGCCTCGACGAAGCAGGCCACCACCGACCTCAGCAACGAAGTCTCGAAGCAAATGCGCGCACAGGGCGCGACGGTGACCGTGCACGCATTCGATCCCACGATGACGGACTTCAAGCCGCTCGTGAACAAGGTGCGGCTGCAGGACAAGCCTGAAGTCATGCTGATGATCGGCTACGAGAACGACTATATCGGCATTCTGCGCGCCGCAAAGGTATTGCGCCCGCAACTGAAGGCCGTGATGGGCGCATGGTCGATCGCCACACCGAAGATGACGGCCGAGTTTCCCGACCTCGTGAACAACGTGATCGGTTGCGCGATGCTGCCGCATCCCGCACAGTTCGGCACGGCCGAAGGCAAGACTTTCGTCGAGGCCTATCAAGCCGCGTTTCACAAGGAGCCCGACTACGTGGCCGAGTTCGCGTATGTGCAGTCGCGGCTGCTGTTCGACGCGATGGCGCGCGCCGCCGACGCGGGCACGCTCAAGCAGGACGGCATTGCCGCCGAGCTGCGCGCGAAGCCGCACGACACGCTGATCGGCAAGGTGAGCTTCGCGCCGAACGGCGACAACCCCTCGTTCCTCAACAACATGGCGCAGATCCAGGGCGATCGCATCGTGCTCGTCTGGCCGAAGGAGCGCGCCACCGGCAAGCTGAATTACCCCGCGCTGCCGTGGTGAGCGCAAGCGCTACGAAGGAGGAGCCGAGATGGCCGACCTGTTGTTGCAATCGCTGTATTCCGGCGTGCTCGTGGGAGGCGCTTACGCGCTCGTCGCACTGGGGCTCGCACTGGTGTTCGGCTCGATGCGCATCATCAATCTCGCGCACGGCGAGCTGGTGCTGCTCGCCGCCTATATTGCCTACACGTTCGAGACGAAGCTTGGCCTCAATCCCGTGTTCGCGATTCCGGTGGCGATTCCGGTGGTGTGTGCGGCGGCCGCTGCGGCATGGTATCTGGTGAGCCGCATCAAGCGCGACCGTGAGCTGAATTCGCTGATCCTGACCTACGGCATTGGCATCGTGCTCACCAACGGCGTGCTGCTGGGTTGGGGCGCGGACGTACGCTCGACGGGCAACGCGTGGCTGCAGGACAGCGTGATGCTCGGCAACCTGCTCTCGATGCGCAGCGAGGTGCTCTCGTTCGGAATCAGCGTGGTGCTGATGCTCGCGCTGTGGTGGTGGCTCTCGCGCTCGTGGTATGGGCGTGCCGTGCGTGCGATCTCCAGCAACCGAGACGCGGCGCGCCTGATGGGCATCGATCCGCGCAAGACCGAGCTGATTTCGTTCGTCGTGGCGGGGCTGCTCGCCTCGTGCGCGGGCGTGTCGATCTACGCGTCGAGCGCGATTCAGCCTTCGGTGGGGGAGGCGCTCACGGTGAAGGCGTTCATCATCACCGTGCTCGCCGGCGTGGGCTCGATTCCGGGCGTGCTGGCGGGCGCACTGCTGCTTGGCATTGCCGAGGCGCTCACGGTCACGCTCGCGAGCTCCGCGCTGCAGGAACTCGCGGGCATGCTGCTGTTCCTGATCGTGCTCTACGTGCTGCCGAACGGCCTGTTCGGCGTGGCAAAAAGAAGGGGATGAGATCGATGCAAGCGACTGAATCGGCAACTTCGTCGACACTATTGGGCAAGGCCTCGTCCGGCCCGCGTCTCGCCGCGCTCGCCGTGACGCTGGCCGTGCTCTATGCGGGCGTGCCGCTCGCGCTTGGACAGAACCTCTACCTGATGAGCCTCGCGGTAGCTTCGCTCACGATCGCGGGCGTGGCGCTCGCGTGGGCGCTGCTCGGCAATCTCGGTGGCATGGTGAGCTTCGGGCATGCCGCGTTCTTTGGCGTGGGCTCGTATATTTCCGCGCTGCTCACCCTCAAGGCCGGATGGCCCGTGTTTCCGGCGATGCTCGCGGGCGGCGTGGGCGCGGCACTCGCCTCGCTCGCCATGACGCCGGCGCTGCGCCTGAAAGGGCCGTATTTCGCGCTCGCCATTCTGGCGTATGCGCAGATCTTCCGCATCGTCGCGACCGAATGGTCCGGTCTCACGGGCGGCGCGAGCGGCCTGTCGAGCATTCCGGGGCTGCCGAAGGTGGCGGGCTTCGACTTCGGCAGCAAGAGCGGCGGCTACCTCGTCGTGCTCACGCTTGTGCTCGTGTTCGCCGCGATCTACGCGCGGCTGCGCGGCAGCCATGTGGGCCTCGCACTGCGCGCGATGCACGAGTCGGAGGACGCCACGCGCGTGGTGGGTGTGAACAGCGTGATGCTGAAGCTCGCCATGCTCATGCTTTCGGCGTTCATGACGGGGCTCGTCGGCGCGTTCAACGCGCACTACATCAACTTTCTCGAACCCGACTACGCCTTCAACGCGAGCTGGGCCGTCGTGCCGATCATCGCAGCGATCTGCGGCGGCTATCGCACGCTGCTCGGGCCGCTCATCGGCGCGGTGACGGTGTATCTCGTCGATCAGCTCGTGCTCAAGAGCCTGCTGCCGACAGGTCACCAGATCGTGCTCGGCATGTTGCTCGTGGCGGTGATCATCGTGAGCCCGGCGGGCCTCACGGCGCTGCGCTTCAAACGTACCCGTCGAGGTGTCTATGCCGCAAGCTGAAAACCAGGCCGAGCTGCGCCTGCAGGATGTGTCGATCCGCTTTGGCGGCATCACGGCCGTGAATGGCGTTTCGCTTTCGCTCGGCACACGCGACGTGGTGGGACTCGTCGGGCCGAACGGCGCGGGCAAGACCACGCTTTTCAACGCGATCTCAGGGCTCGTGCGGCCGACCGGCGGCTCGATCCGCTTCGGCGACGTGGACCTGCTCAAGGCGCCGCTCTATCGCCGCGCGCGCCTTGGTATCGGGCGCACGTTCCAGGTGCCGCAGCCCATGCACGAGCTCACTGTGCGCGAGAACCTGATCGTCGCGCAGCGCTTCGGCACGGGCCGCGTGGACGAGGCGCGCATCGACGAGATCCTCGCGTTCCTCGGCCTCGAGGGCAAGGCGCAGCGCGACGCCGCCACCGAGCTCGCGCTCACCGAGCTCAAGGCTCTCGAAGTGGCGAAGGCGCTCGCGACGGGGCCGAGGCTGCTGCTGCTCGACGAAGTGCTGGGCGGCCTGGAGACGGCTACCAAGCGCCGCTTCATGCAGACTCTGCTCGACGTGCACGAGCGGTATCAAGTAGGTATCCTGATCATTGAACACGACATCGAGACGGTGATGAACCTGTGCCGGCGCGTGTGCGTGCTCAACTTCGGCAAGCTGATCGCCGACGGCCCGCCTGCCGAAGTGTTCCGCGATCCCGAGGTGGTGCGCAGCTACACGGGGGAGGCCGCTCATGCTTGAAATCAGCAGCGCCCGCGCGGGCTATGGTGCGATCAACGTGTTGTGGGACGTCTCGCTCGACGTCGCGCGCGGCGAGGTCACGACCATCGTGGGCCCGAACGGCGCGGGCAAGACCACGCTTCTGCGCGCGATCATGGGGCTCGTGCCGATTGAGCGCGGGCAGATCACCTTCGGCGGTGCGCCGCTCACGGGTGTGCCGACGTGGGAGATGGCGCAGCGCGGCATTGCGATGGTGCCCGAAGGCCGCATGATCTTTCGCGACATGACGATCGAGGAGAACCTGATGCTGGGCGCGTTCGCGAAGGCGCGGCGCGCCGGAGCGAAGGTGCAGCTCGACGAGGTCTACGCACTTTTTCCGCTGCTCAAGGAGCGCCGCGCGTTGCTGGCGGGCACGCTCTCGGGTGGCCAGGCGCAGATGCTCGCGCTAGGGCGCGGGTTGATGTCTTCGCCGCAGCTCATGCTGATCGACGAGCCGTCCCTGGGTCTTGCGCCCGTGATGGTGCAGGAAGTGTTCGCGATCCTCGAGCGCCTCAAGGCGGCGGGGCGCACCATCGTGCTCGTCGAGCAGAACACCAACATGGCGCTGCGCCTCGCCGACCAGGTGTATCTGATGCAGGGCGGCAAGGTGACGTTTGCCGCGCGCGCGAAGGACGTGAACGTGGACGAACTGCACGACATGTACTTCGCGCGCTGACCGGCACGCGGGCACGGTGGCCCGGATGCCGTGGTGCCGTGGCCTTCAGGCCGCGGTGTCGCCGGCCAGCTCGAAACCTTCGTCGAGCCAGCCAGTCACGCCGCCGATCATGACCTTGACGGGGCGCCCGAGCTGGGCGAGCCGGATCGCCCCGCGCGTTGCGCCGTTACAGTGCGGCCCCGCGCAATACGTCACGAACAATGTTTCGGGAGGCCAGGCGGCGAGCTTCGACGCGATGATCTTGCCATGCGGCAAGTTGACCGCGCCCGGCACGTGGCCACGCGCGAACAGCGCCGGACCGCGCACGTCGAGCAACACGAAGCCGGGGGCGTTGGCGTTGGCGCCGGCGAGCGCGGCATGGACATCGGCGCAGTCGGTCTCGAAGCGCAGCGAGGAAGCGAAATGCGCGATTGCCTCGGCACTTTCTGCGGCGGGAACGGCGGAAACGTTCGACATGACAAAACCTCCGGAATGGTTCGTTGTGGTGGCTTCCATTGTGCGAGGTGCGTCGCATCGCCGGCCAGTGGCGCGATTGCCATTCTCCGGTAATATCGCGCCATGAACGTATCGACCTCACACCTCGTCGTCGCGCTTGCCTACGACAGGCTTTGCACCTTCGAATTCGGCTGTGTCACGGAGTTCTTCGCGCTCGATCGCCCGGAACTGGGCGTCGAATGGTATCGCTTCGCCGTGTGCGCGGGGGAGCGCGGGCCATTGCGTGCGGCGGGTGGAATCCTGGTGCAGGCGCCCTATACGCTCGCCATGCTCGATCGGGCGCAGACCATCGTCATACCGGGTTGGCGCGATGCAGACGAACTGCCGCCAGAGCCGTTGCTCAAGAAGCTGCGCGCGGCGTACAAGCGAGGCGCGCGGTTGTGCTCGATCTGTTCCGGCGTGTTCGTGCTGGCGGCTGCGGGCGTGCTGGACGGCAAGCGCGTGACGACACACTGGCGCTACGCCGAGCGCCTGCGACAGCGTTATCCGCGCGTGACGGTGGAACCGCAGGCGCTCTACGTCGACGAAGGCGAGATACTGACCTCGGCTGGCTCCGCCGCCGGCCTCGACATGCTGCTGCACCTCGTGCGCCGCGACCACGGCGGTTCGGTGGCCAACCGTGTGGCGCAAAGACTCGTGGTCGCGCCGCATCGCGAGGGCGGTCAGGCGCAGTTCGTACCGCGTCCCATGCCGCCCGACGAGGCCAGCCGCCTCGCCAGGTTGATGGACTGGGTGCGCGCGAATCCGCGTCGCGCGCATACTGTCGAATCGCTGGCGGCGAAGGCCGCCATGAGTGCGCGCACGCTGCAGCGGCAGTTTCGCGAAGCGACCGGCATGGGGCCGTATGAGTGGGTGGTGCGCGAGCGTGTGTCCGTCGCGCGCGATCTGCTCGAATCGCGGCCCCGCCTGGCCATGGCGCGCGTTGCCGAGCTTGCGGGCTTCGGCTCGGAGGAATCGATGCGGCGCCACTTCAGGCGGATCGTGCTCACGAGCCCAACGGCGTATCGCGCGAAATTCGTCGCGCGCCCAGCCAGCGAGACTACCTGAAAAACACGGGCGCGATCGTCACGCATTGCTACCTTCGCGCACGCTCATGCCGTCGCGCGGCTGCGCGGCCGCCCGCAGCGCTGTTTCCTCTTGCGTGCGTCGAAGGAACATCAACACCGCTCGCTTCGCGTACCATCCTTGGCCCCCGCCCGTGGGCAAGCGAGTTATCTTTGCCTATCGCCTATCGCCTATCGCCTATCGCCTATCGCCGAGCGCGGTGCAGCGCATCGCCCGCGCCTGCGCAAGCGCAATTGCGGATGTCGCGACCGCTGGCCGCACGCCCCCGGCAAAAAATGCTTGACCTGGAGTGCACTCGAAGTCCCACCATCTCGAACGTCGATGAGGAGAAGCGCATGAAGATTGGCGAACTGGCCGCGCTCACGGGCCTTTCGGCCCACACGATTCGCTATTACGAGCGCATCGGGCTGATTCCCTATGCCGTGCGCGACCAGACGGGCCAGCGCGCTTACGACCGCTCGGTGCTCGACTGGATCGAGTTTCTCGGCCGCTTGAAAACGACCGGCATGTCGATCCAGGGCATGTTGCGTTACGCGCAACTGCGCGCGGCGGGCCCGGCAACCGAGCGCGAGCGCGGCGAATTGCTGGCCGCGCACCGCGACGCGGTGCGCGCACAGGTGGCCGAACTCCATGCGTGTCTTCTCGTCCTCGACAAAAAAATCGAAGGTTATTCCCATGCCATGCAAAGGAACGAAAATGCACGAGACGATGAACCACGTCAGCGACGTCCAGCAGGAAAGCCGCCTCGAAAGAGGCAAGCGCATGCTCTCGACGATTGACGGCAGCGCCGGCGAGCAGGTGATCGAATCGCTTGCCGGGATCGCGCCGGACTTCGCGCACTATCTGCTCGAATTCGCCTTCGGCGACATTTACTCCCGGCCGGGCCTCGACCTGCGCTCGCGCGAGATCGCCACCATCGCGGCGCTCACGGCCATTGGCCACGCGCAGCCGCAACTGAAGGTGCATATCGCCGCGGCTCTGAACGTCGGGCTCACACGCGAGGAGATCGTCGAAACGATCATGCAGATGGGCGTCTACGCGGGCTTTCCTGCCGCGCTGAACGGCCTCTTCGCGGCGCGCGAGGTGTTTGCGCGCGAATCGTGAAGCCGCGCGCTGTGCGGTCGGCGTGGCTGTGCCAGAATTCTGCGCCGTGTTTGGATGCGTTGCCGCAAATGCCGGTCGTGGCGGCGAAAAAGCCCAGCCACCAACGTCCCGGCGGATTCCGGAAGTTGACACGATGCGTCACACAAAGCCCGCGCGACAGCGAATGAGTGCTGAGGACCCTCCTTGGCGCTGTGAGCTTCGTCACCGAGCGGACGGGATCGAGTTTGAGTGCCATCCGAAGTTTTGATGGACGGCCCCGAGCGCCGTCATTGCCGTGCAGGCTCGCTCCCGGCGTCGTGCCGCAAGCGGAACACGGCGACCGCGTCGTTGAGCTGGCGCCCCTGATCTTCGAGCGAAGACGACGCCGCAGCCGCCTCCTCGACCAGCGCCGCGTTCTGCTGCGTAACGCCTTCGAGTTGCGCGATCGCGAGGTTCACCTGCTCGATCCCGCGGCTCTGCTCGTCCGAAGCCGCCGCGATCTCGACGACGATGCCGGCCACGCGGCTCACCGCCTGCGTCACGTCGGCCATTGTTCGCCCGGCCTCGTTGGCGAGCACCGACCCCTCCTGGATCTTGCGCACCGAAGCGCTGATCAGCTCCTTGATCTCGCGCGCCGCCGACGAAGAACGTTGCGCGAGATTGCGCACCTCGCCCGCTACGACGGCGAAGCCGCGGCCCTGCTCGCCTGCGCGCGCCGCCTCCACCGCCGCATTGAGCGCGAGAATATTCGTCTGGAAGGCAATGCTCTCGATCAGTCCGATGATCTCGGCGATCGCGCTCGAGCTCTGGTTGATGTCGTCCATCGTACCCACCACGCGCTTGACGACCTCGTTGCTGCGGCCCGCCACGTTCGTCGCATCGACGGCGAGCGCATTCGCCTCGCGCGCATTGTCCGCGTTCTGCCGAACCGCGGAGGTCAGCTCGTCCATGGTGGCGGCCGTTTGTTCGAGCGCCGCGGCCTGCCGCTCGGTGCGCTCGGAAAGATCCGCGTTGCCGGCCGAAATCTCGCCCGCGGCCGTGCGCAGCGTTTCGCTGTTGCGCCGCACGCCGAGCAGCACCCCGTTGAGCTTCTCCACGAACTCGTTGAAGCGCGACGCGAGCGCGCCCACCTCGTCGCCGCTCGTGACGGGCAGACGCTGTGTGAGATCGCCGTTGCCGGACGCGATGTCCTGCATGCTGTGCGAAAGCTGGCGCAGCGGCTGCGTGAGGCGGCGGCCGAGCATGATCGTCAGCGCGATGGCGGCGCCGAGCAGCAGCGCGCCACCCAGCATCAGCACGACGCTTAGGCGGTTCGCGTCGGCCATCATCTCCGCGTGCGGAATGAGCCCGATGTATTTCCAGCGCAGCTCCGGCGACGTATAGACCACGCTGTCGTAGCGCGTGCCGTCGAGATCGATGCCATGCACACCGCTGCCGGTCTGCGCGAGGTCGCGATAGCCATCGCCGAGATCGTCGAGCTTTTTGAACGCATGCGAAGGATCGTGCGGATCGACGAGCACGGTGCCGCTGTCTTCCACGACCATCAGATAGCCGGTCTGCCCGAAGCGCACCTGCTTGACCATCTTCGCGAGCCCTTCGAGCGAGATGTCCATGCCGAGCACGCCGAGTGGCTTGCCCTGCCCGTCCTGGACCGCGCGCACGAAGCTGATGATGACCTCCTTGTCGCCGCCGTCCGCCGCATACGCGCCCGTGCGGGTCACGTTGCTGCCCGCTCCGCTGCCCTGGGCGTACCAGGGGCGCTCGCGCGGGTCGTAGTGGTTGGTCTTGAACTCGCTTTTCGGCCACTGGATATAGCCGCCCCAGCGCGTGCCGAGGTAGACGTAGCGCAGGTCCGGGTGGCTGTCACCGAAGCGCTTCAGCAGCGCGAAAATGTCGCTTTCCACGCCGCCGTTCGTATCGGGCGTCATCGCGCCGCCATGCGTCAGGTAGTTCGTGACCGACTCGTTCGCGGTTTGCACCACCGGCGAATTCGCCACGAACGCGACGTTGCCGTGTACCTGATCGAACGTGTTGCGCAGGCTCGTATCGATCTGCTGCATCTGGCCGAGGCTCGCCGCGGCGAAGTTGTCGGCGGCCTGCCAGCGCACGTTCAAGGTCGCGAACAGCGTGATCGCGACGATCGTGGCCGCGAGCGCCGCGCCGAAAATCAGGCTCAGTTTGACTGCAATGGAGCGGGTGCCCATGAGTGCTTGTTTCCTCCATTTGTTCGTGGGGCGTTGGACGCCTGTTTGATTGCTCAGTCCGTTTACGGTGCGGGCTCGAGCGAACTGAATGGCTTCAATTTCAAGAATTGACTGGGGGCCGGATGGGGCGTTGGGGTGGAGAGGGCATGGTTTCGACACGCAGTTAGCGTCGGATCCCATTTCAATGGCTCACCGCAAAGCGCGCCGCCGCGTGCAGATAGTTGCGCCTCGCAACCCGTGAAATCCCCGTCTGGCGGGGCTTGCAGCCCGAAGCCCAAGCATGCGTTTTTCGCATGCTCGGCTCGACTATTAATCGTTTGTGAGGGCTGAAATGGGCGCGGATACTCCCGTGACCATTCGTCGCGACGACACCTTCGGCAGCCTTCCATGCGATCAGATTTCAATTTCATCAACGGCCAGTTCGATCACTCGGACGCCCCGCGTATTCCCTTCCACAATCCCGCGAACGCCGAGCTGATCGGCCACGTGAGCGCGGCGAGCGCCGCCGACGTCACCCGCGCAGTCGATGCCGCGGCCGCGGCGCAGCGCGCCTGGCGCAAACTGCCCGCCGCCGAACGTGGCGTGATCCTCAACCGCTTTGCGGACGCCATCGTGGCGCGCGCGCCGGTCATCGGCGCGGCGCTCGCGGCCGAGTCGGGCAAGAGCGTCGCCGACGCCAGCGCCGAAGCGCAGTACGCCGCCGAAATCCTGCGCTATCACGCGCAGTGGGCGCGCCGCATTGAAGGCGAAGTGATTCCGAGCGACAGCCCGAGCGAGAACCTCGTACTGATGCGCGAGCCGATCGGCGTGGTCGCGTGCCTGATCCCGTTCAATTTCCCGATCTACACGCTGCTGCGCAAGATCGCGCCGGCAATGATCACGGGCAACGCCGTGGTCGTGCGTCCCAGCAACAACACGCCGTCCTCGGCGTTCGAGGTTGCGCGCGCGGCACAGGAAGCGGGCGTGCCGGCGGGCATCTTCAACGTGCTGGCCATGGATCACGAAACGGCGGCGGTGCTGTGCACGCATCCGCGCGTCGGCATGATCACGCTCACGGGCAGTGTGACCGCGGGCCGCAAGGTGCTCGACTACTGCAAGGAAAACATCGCGAAGCCGTCGCTGGAGTTGGGCGGCAAGACGCCCGCCATCATCGAGGCCGACGCCGATCTGAACGCCGCCGCGACGGCGATCGTGCAGTCGAAGACCACGCACTGCGGCCAGCTCTGCACGGCGGTCGAGCGCGTGTACGTGCAGGCTAGCGTGCACGATCGCTTCGTCGAGCTGCTGCGCGAGAAGATGAATGCGGTGCGCTTCGGCGACCGCTCGGAAGACGAAACGCGCATGGGTCCGCTCGTGAGCGCGTCCGCGCGCAACGCGATTCACGCGATGGTCGAGCGCGCCGTCGCCGCGGGGGCCGTGGTGGAAACGGGCGGCTATCTGCCCGAAGGCGCGGGCCATTTCTATCCGCCCACGCTTTTGAGCCACTGCCGCCAGGACATGGAGATCGTGCAGGAAGAGATCTTCGGCCCGGTGCTGCCGGTGCTCTCGTACGAAACGCTCGACGACGCCCTGCGCATGGCCAACGATCACCAGTTCGGCCTTGCATCGGTGCTCTACACGGAGCGCTATCGCTCCACGATGCGCGTCGCGAACGAGATCGAGGCGGGCGAGCTCTACGTGAACCGCACGCCGGCCGATCCGTACCAGGGCTTCCACGCTGGCTGGAAGCGCTCGGGTCTCGGCGGCGACGACGGCAAGCACGGCATGCTGGAGTTTACGCAAACGCGCCTCGTCGTGATGCCGTATTGATCATTCGTTTTACTGATTAAAGGTTGAAGCGGTGCTTGCGTGAGCGGGCGCCGCGTTTGTAGAAGAAACGCGCACGCAACCTGGTGCGTGGCATGGAGACAATCTTGCAGAAGTCGATTTCGAAACCCGTGCGGCCGGCAGGTTCGCCGCGCGCCGCCGTCCAGCGCGCCGCCTCCCCGGCGCAACGCTACCTTCAGTTGTGTCTGCTCGTGCTGGCCGCGGGCGCGATCTATCCCATCCTCTATCTGCGTCAGGTCTATCAGACCACGATGCTCGATGTCTTCCACATCGACAACTCGCAGCTCGGCTATCTGTACTCGGTGCTCGGCATCGTGTTCTTTCTCTGCTATCTGCCGAGCGGCTGGCTCGCCGACCGCGTCGCGCCGCGCCTCTTGATCTGCTTCTCGCTCGTCGGCACCGGCGTGCTCGGACTCTGGTATTCAACGGCGCCTTCGTTCCACACACTGCTCGTGATCTTCTGCTGCTGGGGCCTCACGACCGGACTCACGTTCTGGGCCTCGGTGCTCAAGCGTGTGCGTATGATTGCGGGCGCCCACGAGCAGGGCCGCTTCTTCGGCATGCTCGACGGCGGGCGCGGCCTCATCGAAGCGATACTCGCCACCATCGCGCTCGCGCTGTTCGCCTCGGCAACGGGCTCGGGCAACGGCGAAGCGGTGGGCCTGCGGCACGTGGTCTATCTGTACTCGTTCACCTGTATTGGACTCGGCGCGCTGATGAGCCTGTTCGGCGACTCCGCGAGCGCGCAAGCCGATTCCACCGATGCAACGGCCAAAGCCGGGCAGCCGGGTGGCGTGCTCTGGCGCGATCTCGCGACGCTCGCCTCGATTCCGCAGTTGTGGCTCGTGGCGGCCGTGGTGTTCTGCGGGTACCAGATCTTCTGGGCGACCTACAGTTTCTCCGCGTATCTGCAGCAAGGCGACCTGCACATGAGCGTGGTGGCGGCGGGCACGGTGACGACGCTGAAGCTCTGGATGCGTCCGGTCGGCGGTATCGGCGGGGGCTGGCTCGGCGACCGTCTCTCGAACCTGCGCGTGCTGATCTGGGCGATCTTCCTCGCCGTCGCGGGTCTGGTCGGGCTGATCGTGTTGCCCGCTGCGCGCAACATGGAACTGCTCGGCGCGGTCGTGCTGTTCATCGGCCTGATGACTTACGCGATTCGCGGGCTCTACTGGACGCTGCTCGACTGCTGCTCGATCCCCATGCGCATCACCGGTCTCGCAATCGGTCTGGTTTCTCTGATCGGCTACTCGTCGGACATTTTCCTGCCGCTCGTGAACGGCTGGTTCACGGAGCACTACGCGGGCCTGCTCGGCTATCAGTTCTATTTCGCCTATGTCGCGGCTATTGGCGCGCTGGGCGGTATCGCGGCGCTCGTGCTCAAGCGCATGACCGCATGACCCAATCACACACTGCCTGAATCTGTCCGAATATGAAAGTCGTTGCAATGCAAACGCACGTCGTCGCGGTGCCTCCGCCGCACCTTGGCGGCATGTACTGGATCTTCGTCACGCTGCAAACCGATTGCGGTATTGAAGGTGTCGGCGAGATCTATTCCGCCACCTTCCATCCCGATGCGATGGTGCCCGCGATCGAGGACGTCTTCACTCGCTACCTGTTCGATCGCGATCCGCATCACGTCGAACGCCTCTGGCGCGAAGCGTATTCGAGCGGCTTCACGCAGCGTCCCGACCTGACGATGATGGGCATCGTGAGCGGCCTCGAAATGGCGTGCTGGGACATCATTGGCAAGGCGGCGAACAAGCCCGTGTACGAACTGCTGGGCGGCATGGTGAATGAGCGTCTTCGTTCGTACACCTACCTGTATCCGAAGAACAGCGCCGGCGAATACGATTACGACGACCCCGATCTCGCCGCCGAGTGCGCGGCGCAAAACGTGCAGCGCGGCTTCACGGCTGTCAAGTTCGATCCGGCCGGTCCGTACACCGCGTATTCGGGCCATCAACTTTCGCTCGAGGTACTCGACCGCTGCGAAACGTTTTGCCGCAAGGTGCGCGAAGCCGTAGGCAGCAAGGCCGACATTCTGTTCGGCACGCACGGCCAGATGGTGCCTTCCTCGGCCATTCGCCTCGCGAAGCGCCTCGAGAAATACGATCCGCTGTGGTTCGAAGAGCCGGTGCCGCCGGGCCAGCACGACGCCATGGCCGAAGTCGCGCGCCACACGAGCATTCCGGTTTCGGCGGGCGAGCGGTTGACCACGAAGTACGAGTTCCACAAGCTGCTCGAAGCAGGCGGCGCGTCGATCATCCAGCTGAACGTCGCGCGCGTGGGCGGCCTGCTTGAAGCGAAGAAGGTGGCGACGCTCGCCGAGGTCTACTACGCTCAGATCGCGCCGCACCTCTACAACGGGCCGATCGGCGCGGCGGCGAGCATCCAGCTCGCGGCCTGCACGCCAAATTTCCTGATTCAGGAAAGCATCGGCACGTGGGACGGCTTCCACGCGCAGGTCCTCAAGCAGCCGATTCAATGGGAAGACGGCTACATCATTCCGTCGAAGGCGCCGGGCCTCGGCGTCGAACTCGACATGGACGTGGTGCGCGCGCATTCGCCGTACACGGGCAAGCGTCTGCACCTGCAGATGGCGAGCCAACCGGCCGACGTTCGCGACACCTCACCGGCACGCGGCTAATTCGGGAGCCAGGCAGATGAACTACGATTACATCATCGTCGGAGCGGGATCGGCGGGCTGCATTCTCGCCGAGCGGCTTTCGGCGTCGGGGCGCCACACGGTGCTCCTGCTCGAAGCGGGCGGACCCGACAACTCGTTCTGGTTCAAGATTCCCATCGGCTTCGCGAAGCTCTACTACAACAAGCTGTACAACTACATGTATTACAGCGAGCCGGAGCCCGAACTCGCGGGGCGCAAGATCTACGTGCCGCGCGGCAAGGTGCAGGGCGGCTCTGGCGCGATCAACGCGATGATCTACGTGCGCGGCGCTGCACGCGATTTCGACGACTGGGCGGCCGCCGGCAATCCGGGCTGGTCGTATCGGGATGTACTGCCGTATTTCCGCAAGCTCGAATCGCATCCGCTCGGCGACACGCCGTGGCACGGCGCGAACGGCCCCGTGCGCATCTCCCCGATGAAGGAAGGCGCGCATCCGGTCAGCCACACGTTCGTCGAAGGCTGCGAGCAGCTCGGCTACGAGCGCAACGACGACTTCAACGGTGCACGCCTCGAAGGCGTCGGCATCTATGACGTGAACACGCGCAACGGCCGGCGTGATTCGAGCAGCGTGGCCTATCTGCATCGCGTGGGGCAGCGGGCGAATCTGAAGATCGAGCATCATGCGCAGGCGACGCGCGTGTTGTTCGACGGCGAAGCCGGGCAGCGGCGTGCAACGGGCGTCGAGATCGTGCAGCAGGGTACGAAGCGGACGTTCTACGCGAACCGCGAAGTGATCGTCGCGGCGGGCGCTGTCGACACGCCGAAGCTGTTGCAGCTTTCGGGCGTGGGTCCGCGCGCGTTGCTCGCGAAGCACGGCATTGGCCTCGTGCACGAGTTGCCGGCAGTGGGGCGCAATCTGCAGGACCATTTGTGCGTGAGCTTCTACTATCGCTCGCGCGTGAAGACGCTCAACGACTCGTTCCGCAGCCTGTTCGGCCAGCTCAAGCTCGGTCTGCAATACGTGTTCGCACGCTCGGGCCCGTTCTCGATGAGCGTGAACCAGGCGGGCGGCTTCTTCCGCACGAGCCGCGACGAAGCGCATCCGAACATGCAGGTGTACTTCAATCCGCTTTCGTACCGCATTCCGAAGTCGAATCGCGCGAAGCTCACGCCGGAGCCGTACTCGGGCTTTCTCGTCTGCTTCAACCCGACCCGGCCGACGAGCCGCGGCTCGGTCGAGATCGCCTCGGCGAACGTGGAAGACGCACCGAGGATTTTCGGCAACTATCTTTCGACCCAGAAGGATCGCGACGAGGCGATTGCGGGCAGCCGTCTCGTGCGCAAGCTGATGAAGGCGCGCGCGCTGCAGGAGATCACCGAAGCCGAAGTCACGCCAGCCGGCGAAGTGACCGACGACGCGAGCATGCTGAAGTTCTTCCGCGAGCAAAGCGGCTCGATCTACCACCTGTGCGGCAGCTGCGCGATGGGCCCGGACCCGCAAACGGCCGTGGTCGATGCGCGTCTGCGCGTGCATGGCATTGACCGCCTGCGCGTGGTCGATGCGTCGGTCTTTCCGAACATCACGTCCGGCAACACGAACGCGGCCACGATGATGGTTGCGGAAAAAGGCGCTGACCTGATTCTCGAAGACGCCGACCAGGCCATCGGCACGCGAGGTCTCGCGCAGAGCGCTCAGCGTGTGGCGGCGATTTCTTCCTGAAGCCACTGCCTGAAAAGCTGGAGCGGCTTCGAAGCCTTCTGTTCGGGCCGCACCACGAACCAGTAGGACTGGCGCCCGTCCACGTGGACGTCGCGCACCGGCACGAGCTGGCCCGAGGCCAGTTCGCGCCCGATCATGTTGCGATCGGCGATGGTCAGGCCGAGCCCGTCGATTGCGGCCCGGATCGCGTGATCGAGCAGATCGAATTCATATCCGCCCGTAGTATCCACGCCCTCGATGCGCGCGGCATCGAGCCAGTGCCGCCACGTGAGGTAGCGCTGGTTTTCGCCGGCCAGCACGTGCAGCAGTGTCTGCTGCGTGAGATCGAGCAGGCCGTGCGCGAGCAGCGCCGGCGCGCACACCGCGATATGCGACTCGTGCATCAGCAGCGAGCTTTCCAGCCCCTCCCATTCGCCGTCGCCGAAGCGGATCGCGCAGTCGAGCGAGGTCGAGTCGGCGAGACTGTCGCGCAGACTCGTCGTGAGGCTCAGTTCGAGCGACGGATGCCGAGCGCGCAGGCTCGTCAAACGCGGCACGAGCCAGCGGCTCGCGAAGGTCGGCGGGGCGTTCACGCGCAGGCGGTTCAGGTCGCTCTTCTGCTGGATCGTGCGCACCGTCAGCTCAATGCGGTCGAATGACTGCTGAAGCGTGCGCAGGAGTGCACGCCCGGCTTCGGTCAGTTCGAGCCGGTGATGATGGCGTTCGAGCAGCGTTTCGCCGAGCTGGTCCTCGAGTTGCCGCACCTGGCGGCTCACGGCGCTCTGCGTCACGTTCAGTTGTTCGGCGGCGCGCGTGAAACTGCCGCTCGTACCTGCCGCCTCGAACGCCTTCAGTGCGTTGAGCGCCGGCATCTTTCGCTTCAAGGTCTTCTCCCCGCGGCCCGCACCGCCAAAACGGGGAAGTATACCGGCGCGCGCCCAAGCGCGCGCGCTGCCATTTCAGCTGACTTTTGCGCGCGAGAGCGCGGCGAGCGCGAGCGTGATCGTCAGTGCGAAGACGTAGAGGCCGCCAGCGCCGAGGAGGCGCATGAAGAGGGAGCCGAGCGTCGGTCCGGCCGCGCCGCCGAGCGAGAAAACGAGCAGCAGCGTCGCGCTCGTTTGTACGCGACGTGATTGATCGACGCGGTCGTTCACGTCGGAGACGATCACGCCGTAGAGCGTGAACGTGAGCGCGACATAGAGGAACAGCACGGTGTCGACCGCGCCCGGCGCGCGCGCGACGGTGAGCACCGCGGCGGCGAGTGCCGCGACGAGCGACACGGCGCCCATCGTGTTGCGCCGGCCGATGCGGTCGGAAAGCCGCCCGACGGGCCATTGCGAGAGCAGCGCGCCGATCAGCACGATCCCCATCGCATGCGAGATTTCGCTCGCCGGATAGCCGATGCCCGCGAGATACACCGGCGTGAGCGCGTAGAACGTGCTCGAAAGCAGCCCCGCGCCGACGCACGCCGGCACGCTGCGAGGCGCGACGCGGGTGAGCTCGCGCAGACCGTCGAGCAACAGCGCGGCGCGTTTGGGTGTGGCTAGCGCGGAAGGCGGCGCGCTTGCCGAGGCGGCCGGTGCGCTGGCTTGCTGCCAGTCGCCGATCAGCGCGACGGGAACCAGCGCCACGATGAACAGGGCGTTCACGAGCGTGGGCTCGAAAGGACTGCCGGGCGCGCTCACGCCCAGCAGGAACTGCCCGGCGCTCACGCCGAGGTAGGTGAGCACGAGATAGAGCGCGAACGCGCGCCCGCGCCGCTCGTTCGCGACGGCCGCGTTCACGCCGCTCTCGATCGACGTGAACACCCCGACCATGCTAAAGCCGGTGATGAGCCGCAGCGCGGCCCAGCTATGCGGCGAATCGAACGAGAGATAGCCGAGCGCCGCCAGCGCTGTGAGCGCGCCAAAGCCGATGAACGCCCGCTGCGGTCCGATGCGCCGCACGAGCGGGCCGAGGCCGAACGCGCCGCCGATGAAGCCGACGTAATAGCACGACTGCACGAGGCCAACAGCGAGCGTGGTGCGCTCCGCGTGCAGCATGCGCAGCGAAAGCAGCGTGGTGAGCAGGCTGTTGCCGCAGACGAGAATCGTGTAACTGCTCAGGAGTCCTGCCAGTGACCGCATAGGTGGCGCTTAGTGCGTCGCGCCCGTGCGGCGCTCGACGAAGCGCCGGATGTAGTCGTCGGCGGGGCGGTGCAGGATGTCGTCGGGTGTGCCGCACTGAATGAGGCGGCCGTCGCGCAGAATTGCGATCTGGTTGCCGATGCGCAGCGCCTCGTCGAGATCGTGCGTGATGAAGACGATGGTCTTCTTCAGCGTCTTCTGCAGCTCGAGCAGTTGGTCCTGCATTTCCGTGCGGATCAGCGGGTCGAGCGCCGAGAACGCTTCGTCCATCAGCACGACTTCGGTGTTCGCGGCGAGCGCGCGCGCAAGCCCCACGCGCTGGCGCATGCCGCCCGAAAGCTCGTCGGGATAGTGGTCCGCATAACCGGCGAGGCCCACCTTGCCGAGCCATTCGCGCGCGCTTGCGTGCGCCGCGGCTTTCTTCTCGCCGCGCGTGATGAGCGCATACGCGGCGTTGTTGAGCACCGTCTGGTGAGGCAACAGCCCGAAGCTCTGGAACACCATGCTCACGCCGTAACGTCGCAATTCGCGCAGGCCGCTGTCATTGAGCTTGAGCACGTCCTTGCCGTCGATGAGAATCTCGCCGACCGTGGGCTCGATCAGCCGGTTGAAGTGGCGCACGAGCGTGGACTTGCCCGAGCCCGAGAGCCCCATGATCACGAAGATCTCACCCGAGCCGATCGAGAGGCTCACGTCGTTCAGCCCCACGTTGCAGCGCGTTTTCTCCAGCACTTCGGCCTTGCCCGCGCCGCCGCGCAGCAGTTCGAGCGCGCGCTGGCTCGCGTCGTGCGTGCCGAAAATCTTGTAGACGTTTTTGACTTCGATGCCGCTCATGTTCGTTACCTCACCGCATGTTCAGTTTGCGTTCGCGCTTGCGTGAACGCTCGCTTGATCAATCGCTTTGCCGCTCGCTGTATGGCTCGCGTGTTCATTCGCTGGTTCGCTTGCTCGTTCACTTCGCAGGCTGGCTGCTCAGGTCGCTGCCCTTGGCTGCGTCGGCGCTCTGTTCGCGCGAGCGGCGAAACGGCAGGCGCGAAGGCTGCATCGACTTGCGCGTGCGGCGGCCTTGTCCGTAGCCCTGGCTGATACGGTCGATCACGATCGCGAGAATCACGATGGCGAGGCCCGCCTGCATGCCCTTGCCGACGTCGAGCGTCTGGATACCCGCGAGCACGTCCTCGCCGAGGCCGCGTGAGCCGATCATCGAGGCGATCACGACCATCGAGAGCGCCATCATCGTCGTCTGGTTGATACCGGCCATGATGCTCGCACGCGCGAGCGGCAGCTGCACGCCGAACAGCAGCTGCATGCGCGTGGTGCCGAACGCGCGCGCCGCCTCGACGATTTCGGTGTCGACCTGGCGAATGCCGAGATCGGTCAGCCGAATGAGCGGCGGCAGCGCGTACACGACCGTCGCGAGAATCGCGGGCACCTTGCCGAGACCGAACAGCATCAGCACCGGGATCAGGTAGACGAAGCTCGGCAAGGTCTGCATCACGTCGAGCACGGGCAGCAGCAGGCGGCGCAGCGTGGCGCTGCCCGCCGCGAGAATGCCGAGCGGCACGCCGAGCGCGACGGAGATGACCGTCGCGACGACCATCAGCGCGAAGGTTTGCATGAGCTTGTCCCAGAGCCCGAAGCAGCCGATCAGCCAGAGCAGGACGACGAACAGGAGCGCCGGGCCCACGCGCCGCGACGCGTGCCAGGCGAGCAGGCCAACGAAGGCCAGCATCACCAGCGGCGGCGTGGCGCGCAGCAGGCCTTCGAGCGGCACGAGAATGTGGCGCAGCATCAGCACGCTGAAGTTGTGGAACGTGTCGCCGTAGCGCTGCACGAACGCGTTGACTTGATCGTTGACCCAGTCGGCAATCGACAGGTGAAGGAAGGGAGATCCCATGGTGAGCCTCATTCTGCGTGTGTCATGTGAAGCGTGTTGCCGCGCGGCCAGGCCGCGCACGAATTAGGTATGCAGACTGGCCTGCACACGCGCCGCGACGTCCGGCGCGAGCCATTGCTTCCAGATTTCGGGGTGCTGCACGAAGAAGTCGTGCGCGACCGTCGACGCGTCGAGCTTCTTGTCGTGCATCTGCTGGACGAGCTGCTCGTCGAGCGCAAGCGGCACGCTCATTTTCTCAAAGAACGCGACGGCGTCGGGCTGTGCCTCGAAGAAAGGCGTCGAGAGCGCGACCTTCAGATGCGAAACCTTGAATGCCGACGCGCACGGCGTGCCCTTGGGATCGGCGATGGTGTTCCAGCATGCGTCCGAGTACGGCGCGCCTTCGAGCTGCACGAAATGGTACTTCGCCATCAGGCCGGCTGGCTGCCAGTAATAGAAGAGAATCGGCTTGCCTCGCTCGTAGGCCGAGGCGATCGCCGCGTCGAGCGCGCCGCCGGTGCCAGGACGGAAGTTGATGTAATCGTCGCCGAGCTGGTATGCGGCGAGCAGCCTGTTATTGAAGCGCTCGCAATCCCAGCCGGCGGGGCAGTTGTAGAAGCGGCCCTTGCCGGGCTCTTCGTCGTCGGCGAACAGCGACTTGTATTGCGCCAGTTGCGCGATGGAGTGCAGTTGGGGCGCGATGGGCTTGATACCGCGCTTCGCGTCGCCGTTGATCACGTAATCGGGTACGTACCAGCCTTCCTTGTCGCCGCCCGGCACGAGCTCGCCGACTAGCTTGACGTTACCGTCCTTCAGGCCGCGCGCGATGATGGGGCTGCGGCCGGTCCAGTGCTCGGCCCACACTTGCAGGTCGTTGTTCGTGAGCGCGGTTTCGGTGGCGGCGGTGGCGCCCGGCACGACTTCCGTTTTGCAGCCGTAGCCCTTTTCGAGCACGGTGCGGACCATTTCGGTCATCAGCGAGCCGCTTTCCCATGTGATTTGCGCGAGTTTCACGGTCTTGCCGGCCTGACACCAGGTGGGGGTGGCGAAACTGCTCGTGGCGGCGCACGCAAGCGCAAGTGCAGCTGCCATGCGCACGCCTGCCAGCGTGATACGTCTCATGTGTTGTCTCCTCACATGCAAAGCGGTTCGGGTTCGGTTTGTGTGGCCTTGGCGGTTTGTCCCGCACTGGCCGTGCTTTTTGAATCGACGCGAACAGAGTCTAGCGGCAGCGTTTTGGCTTGCGAAGCAACGATTAGTCATCGAGGCATTACCTGATCTCATGCCACGACGACGCGCGAAATGGCGATGATTCCGCGTCATGGCCCCATGAGATTTCATAGCTTTTACAGGCGGGTTGCGTGTGCTGGAATTCGTTCCGTCGCGAGAGCCGCCTGTACGACATGGACATGCCGCGCCTCGCTGCCCAACGTAATCACGCGCAACCAGGCGCAACCACGCAACATCGGAGACGGAGTCATCATGAAAGCCTTGGAAGTCTATATCGGCGAGGGTTTTGCAGGGCCGGGCGTCAACGCCGCCCACATCAACATCATGATCGGGCCGCGTAGCGGTCCGGTCGGCCAGGCGTTCACGAACAGCCTGTCGTCGCCCTCGCAGGGCCACGTGCCGTTCATGGTCGTGGCGCAGCCCAACGTGCCGGTCAAGCCCGCCACGCTCTACGTGAACAAGGCCGACATTCGCGGCGACCTGCACGGCAACGCCACGTGGGGCGCCTCGCAGGCGGCCATCGCCAGGGCGGTGACCGAAGCGATGCTCGACGGCACGCTGCCGCCCGAAGCGGAAAACGAGTGGTGCATCGTCACGGCGAACTGGGTCAACTGGTCGTGCGACGATCTCGACGCCGTGTACGAGAACAACTACGTCGCGTGCAAGACCGCGATCCACGCCGCGATGAACGGCCTGCCGAAACTCGACGACGTGGCGAAGATCAAGGATCAGATCAGCAATCCGTTCTATACGCCGAAGGCCAAGGCGGCCTGATCCACGACGACCGAATCAGACAGGTGACTACGATGCAATATGTGCAACTCGGCCGCTCGGGCCTCAAGGTGTCGCGTCTGTGCCTCGGCACGATGAACATGGGCACGCCCGACTGGAAGCCGTGGATCTACAACGAAGAGCAAAGCGAGCCGATCGTGCGCCGCGCGCTCGAAGCCGGCGTGAACTTCATCGACCTCGCCGACTTCTATTCGACCGGCGTGGGTGAAGAGGTGGTGGGCCGCATCGTCAAACGCCTCGCGAAGCGCGACGAGATCGTGCTGACGACGAAGGTCGGCTATCCGATCGGCGGCGGCGTGAACAACCAGGGTCATTCGCGCAAGCACATCATGGACGGTATCGACGGGTCGCTGCGCCGCCTGCAGACCGATTACGTCGACATCTACATGCTGCATTACTTCGACGTGAACACGCCTGTAGAAGAGACGATGGACGCGCTCAACGATATCGTGCGCTCCGGCAAGGCGCGTTATATCGGTGTCTCGACCATGTTCACGTGGCAGTTCGCGAAGATCCTGCAAGCGTGTGAGCGCTACAACTTCGCCCGGCCCATCAACATGCAGTTGCAGTTGAACTGCGCGTACCGCGAAGAAGAACGCGAAATGATTCCGTTCTGCCAGGATCAGGGCGTGGGCGTTTCGGTGTTCAGCCCGCTCGCGCGCGGCCTGCTTTCGGGTGACGCCAAGTCGGTGCGTAACCAGACCGACTTCTTCACAGTGCAAATGTACGACGACGAGGCGTCGCGCGACATCGCGCGCTCGGTTGCCGAAGTCGCGCATGCGCGTGGCGTGTCGAGCGCGCAGATCGCGCAGGCATGGGTGCTCAATCGCCCAGGTGTGTCGTCGATGCTGGTGGGCGCCGATACGGTCGCGCAGTTCGAAGGCGCGCTCGCCGCACTCGAAACGCAGCTCGACGCCGATGAGCTCTATGAACTCGAACGCAACTACACGCCGTGCGACGTCATCAACGACTACGTCACGGCTCGCATTCCGCGCGTGGCGCGTGCGTCGCGCCGTCTGGAGATCGCAGCATGATCAGCACACTTTCCGAACCGCGCCTGTGGCGCACGTCGAGCTTCATCGACGGTGAATGGGTCGCCGGCGACAGCACCTATACGGTGTTCGATCCTTCGAGCGGCGCGCCGCTCGCGGAAGTCGCCCGGGCAGGCGCGCGCGAAGCGCTGCAGGCCGTCGCGGCCGCCTCGCATGCGTTCCCCGCATGGCGCGACGCCACGGCTGGCGAGCGCAGCGCGAAGGTGCGTCGATGGGGTGAACTGATGCACGTGCATCGCGAAGATCTCGCGCGCATCATGACCGCCGAACAGGGCAAGCCGTACGCGGAAGCGCTCGGCGAAGTCGCTTACGCCGCGAGCTTTCTCACGTGGTTCGCCGAGGAAGCGCGGCGTGCCTATGGCGACCTGATTCCTGCGCCGAAGAAGGGCCAGCGCATCGCCGTCACGAAGGAAGCCGTTGGCGTGGTCGGTGCGATCACGCCGTGGAATTTCCCGCTCGCCATGGTCACGCGCAAGGCCGGCCCGGCGCTCGCGGCCGGCTGCACGATGGTGCTCAAGCCTTCGGAAGAGACGCCGCTTTCGGCTTTCGCGCTCGCTGAGCTTGCTGTCGAAGCCGGCATTCCGCGCGGCGTGTTCAACGTCGTGTCGGGCGATGCGCCCGCCATCGGCGACACGATGATGGCCTCGAAGGCCGTGCGCAAGATCTCGTTCACGGGTTCGACGCGCGTGGGCAAGCTGCTCATGCGCGCCGCCGCCGACAGCGTGAAGAAGCTCTCGCTCGAACTGGGCGGCAACGCGCCGTTCATCGTGTTCGACGACGCCGATCTCGACGCCGCGGTGGAAGGGGCGATTGCGTCGAAGTTCCGCAACACGGGGCAGACGTGCGTGTGCGTGAACCGCTTCTACGTGCAGTCGAGCGTGCACGACGCCTTCGTCGAGAAGCTCGTTGCGGCCGTGAAGGCGCTGAAGGTGGCGAACGGCATGGAGCAGGGCGCGACGCAAGGCCCGCTCATCAACGAGGCGGCGCTGCGCAAGGTCGAGGCGCACGTGAGCGATGCGTGCGAGAAGGGCGGCACGGTCATGTGCGGCGGCAAGACTCACGCGCTCGGCGGCACGTTCTATGAGCCCACGGTCATCACCGGCGCGCACGGCGGCATGATGCTCGCGCACGAAGAAACCTTCGGGCCTGTCGCGGCGGTGTTCCGCTTCGACAGCGAGGACGAGGCCATTCAGGCGGCGAACGATACCGAGTTCGGTCTCTCGGCGTACTTCTATGCGCGCGACATCGGCCGCGTGTGGCGAGTCGCGGGCGCGCTGGAAAGCGGCATTATCGGCATCAACGAAGGGATCATCTCGACCGAAGTCGCGCCGTTTGGCGGCATGAAAGAGTCGGGCCTGGGTCGTGAGGGTTCGAAATACGGGCTCGACGAATATCTTGAGACGAAGTACCTGATGATGGGTGGTCTTGGTTGACTGGAGTGTGCTTCTCCTTTGTTTGCCGCTAGTTCTGGGCGAAGCCGCCGCACTGCCGTTGAAAAACGGCGCGGCGGTTTTTTTTCGCGCTAAAGGATGCGCCACCCGGGCGTCAGGCCCGCATGCGCGGCCCCTGTAATTAATCGAGCCAAAGACTCGGCCTCCCGGGCGGCTACCTCGTCTGCCGATACACCGTCACTCATCCATAGCTGGACGGTATCTGCGAACGCCCTTTTTTGCCACGCCGCACAACTGGGCTATGCGAATGCGATATACGCCGTCGACGCTAAACACGTCCAGCCGCCCCTCGTACTCACGCGCATAGAATTTCATCGTTCGCTCCTCGCGCCGCCGCCCTGCGTGTCTTCGCTTCTCCGGATATCGCAGCCGGGCCTGGGCGTACTGCCGATGTTTGGTATCGTGCGCTCAATTGGCCAGCGGGCAAGCTTCTTTTGATCCGTTGCGTCGAGCCCATGACCGCCGCAACGAACACGGTCAGCACGCAGGATGTTTTGCCTGAGGGTTCAACGGTATTCCAACGCGTAGTGGTTCCCGCGGGCTTCTCACCCGGGTTGAATCTGCTGGCAATCCGTTTCGAACCATTGGGCCACGAGGCGTTGTGCCGCGTGTAGATCGTCTGGGTAGTTCGGGTCGTCGTTCCATGGCGACGGGTCGTAGCCCGCTTTCCGCAGTGCTGAAAGCTCGCTTTGGCGTAGCTCCTTCGTCGGAGGCGCGTTGTTTCTAAGCGCGGCCAGATCCCGGCACTCCGTTTGGCTCAGATGTGGACCGCTTTGTGGCGCGCCGCCGGCCACACATCCAGTCACAAGGAGCACCAGCACAGCGAGCGTCGAGCGGATTCTCGGGAGGTCTTCCATGGCGCATCTCCACGCGTGTGATTGGCGCGACGCAAGCGGAGCGATGCCGCAGGTCGCGCATGACTTCCGCGTTTATTTTGCCTGAGTCCAGTCGCCAGAATCGATGCGCTGTACAAAGAGAAGAAAGCGAAGAACTCGGAAAAGGGAAATACGTCCACCCGTTATCGAGCGGCTGGGAAGGTTCCGAAACATGTCATTAGCGCGACGCGGGCTGGGGCTGCGTTGCCCCAGCGTTTGTCGTTTTCAGCGCGCGAGCGTTTGCGCATGATGCTCGATCAACCACGCGCTGAAATTGCGCACGCGTAGCGTTTCCTGCACTTCGGGCCGCACGTCGAGCCAATAGCCTGACGGGCCATTCACTTCAATGTCGCTCAACTGCACGAGCGTGCCGTTCGCAAGCTCCTGCTCGATCATGTGCCGGTCCGCAACGGCGATGCCGAGCCCCGCCACAGTCGCGTGAATCACCTGGTCGAGCGTGCTGAACTCGAGCTCGCCGCGCGGCGCGATCTGCACGTCGAGGGCGGCGGCTTCGAGCCACGCTTCCCACACGAGCAGGCGCCGGTCGATGTCGAGGATATAAAGCCACGGATGCGCGGCGAGAGTCGCGCGTAGCGCGGCTTCGTCGGCGGGCGGTCCGTCGAACTCGCGCGCCGAGCCGACCAGCACGTGACGCTCGCGCATGAGCAGCGTGCTCTGGCCGCCCGGCAGCGGCTGTGCGCCGAAGCGGATCTGGCAATCCTCGTTGCGCTCGGTGCCGTGCAGCGGGCCGTATTCGTTCGTGATGGAAATGCGCAGGTCGGGATGACGCATCTGGAAGTCGCGCAGGCGCGGCGTGAGCCAGCGCGTTGCGAGCGTAGGCGCAGCGTTCAGGCTCAAGAGGCTGTTGGAGGGATCGGCGCGAATGGTGTCGAGCGTGTGCGCGATGCTGTCGAATGCGGCTTGCAGCGTCGGCAAGAGCCGCTTGCCCGCCGCCGTGATTTCGAGCCGATGATGATGGCGCATGAAGAGCGGCGTGCCGAGGTAGTCTTCGAGCAGCCGTATCTGCCGGCTAATGGCGCCTTGCGTGACGTGCAGATTCTGCGCTGCCTTCGTGAAGCTCAGCGTACGGCTGGCTTCCTCGAATGAACGCAGGGCCGAGAGAGAGGGAAGGCGGCGCATGCTGCGACCTCCTGAAACGTAACAGGCGCCGGCTCGCGCCGGCGCCGACAACGCAAAGACTTTAGAACGAGTGCGTGATGCCTAGACGCGCGACCACCTGATTGCCGGTGTTCGACGGGTTGAAGCCCGTGATCTGCGCGTTTTGCGCCGCGCCGTTCGCGTGCTGGTACGAGCCCATCGCGTAGACTGCCGTGCGCTTGGACAGCGAGTACTGCGCGATCAGGTTGGCCTGTTGATACTTCGGCTCGGAATCGGTTGCGTGATTGAGACCCATCGTGAGCGTGTAGCCCGCGCCCACGGTGAACGACGGCGTGACCGCATAGGTGCCGGAAAACTCGTAGTTCTGGAAGTGCAGGTCGTGGCTGCCGTCACCCGAGGAGAAGTCCACGTTCGAGTAGTTCGCCATCATCTTGAGACTGCCGATCGTATACGACGCGCCCGCCGAGAAAATGCCCTGATAGCGCGCATTGGCGAGTGCCTCGCCGAACACGGCGTTCACGTAGCCGCCGCCGCTGCCGTAGCCGTCCACGGCCGTGATCGGGTTGTTCACGCGCAGGTAGCCCACGCCGGCGCTGAATGAGCCCTGCGTGTAAGCCGCTGCCGCGCTATACGACGAGTTGTTCGAGAACTGACCCGCCTGGCCGCCGAACGAGTAGTGGCCTTCGAACTGCAGACCGGCAATCACCGGGCTCACGTATTTGACCGCGTTGTTGACCGGGAACCCGTTGTCGAGGTTGTCCATGTCGTTGGGGTGCGCGAAGTACCAGCCGCCGTAGCTGCCGTTCAGCGAGTACGGCTCGATCAGGTCGACGGTCGCGTCCCACTGCTTGCCCAACGTGATCTGGCCATACTGGGCGCTCTTGATGCCGACATAGGCATTGCGCGAGAACGCAAGGCCGCTGCCGAGACCGCCCGTCGATGCGTTGAAGCCGCTTTCGAGGCGGAAGATCGCGGAGTAACCGCCGCCCAGGTCTTCGGTGCCGCGCAGGCCCCAACGGCTGCCCGCCGGCACGCCGCTTTGCATCTGCACGAGTTTGCCGCCGCTGTCGGGCACGAGCTTGCCGTCCGAGCCGGCCGCCACGTTGTTGGCGTAGTCCACGCCGAGATCGATGAGGCCGTAAAGCGTCACGCTGCTTTGCGCGTGTGCGCCCGCTGCCGCAAGTGCGAGCGGCACTGCGGCCGCGAGGATCTTCTTCTTCACTGCTGTGTCTCCTGGTAAAAGGCCGCGTCGCGCGGCCCCACGTGTGCTCGCTGGCTGTCAATTGCCGCGAGATCGAATCGTTGATTTATGCGCCGAGCGACTTCTGGACCTTCGTCGCGACATCGGCGGGTACCCATTGCTTCCACATTTCCGGATGCTGCTTGAGGAACTTCAGCGCTTCCGTCTGGGCGTCGACTTTATGCTCGGTCATGTCGAGAATCGTCGTGTTCAGGAAGTCGATCGGAAAGCTCACCTTCGAGAAGAACGCCATGACGTCCGGCTCGGCCTGATAGAAAGGCGTCGAAACGCCGATCTTCAGATGCGAAACCAGATACGCCGACGCGCATTGCTGCGAGCTGTTTTCTTCGCGCAGCGTCTTCCAGCACGATTCGTTGAACGGCGGCATCTTCAGTTGTACGAATTTGTACTTGGACATCAGCGCAGCCGGTTCCCAGTAGTAGGTGAGGATCGGCTTGCCGCGCTCGTAGGCCGACGAAATCGCCGCGTCGAGCGCCGCGCCCGTGCCGGGGCGGAAGTTCGTGTAGCTGTCGTCGAGCTTGAGCAGTTTGAGCAGGCGCGTGTTCACGCGCTCACAGTCCCAGCCCGAGGGGCAGTTCAGAAAGCGGCCGCGGTCCGGTTCCTCGTCGTCGGTAAAGAGCGCCTTGTACTTGGGCAGGTCGGCCACCGACTGCAGGTCCGGCGCGCTCGCCTTGATGCCGCGCTTGGGGTCGCCGTGGATCACGTAGTCGGGCACGTACCAGCCTTCCTTGGTGCCGCCCGGCAGCGTGTCGCCAACCAGCTTCACCGTGCCTGCCTTTACGGCGTTGGCGATGATCTCCGAGCGGCCCGTCCACTGCTCGGCCCACACCTGCAGGTCGTTGTGCGAGAGCGCCGTTTCCGTGGCCGCGGTGCTGCCGGGCACCGAGTCGGTCTGGCAGCCATAGCCGTTCTTGAGGACGTAGCTCAGCACTTCGCTCGTGAAGCTGCCGCTTTCCCAGGTGACGCCCGCCATATGCACGGGCTTGCCCTGGGCGCACCAGTTACTCGCCGCGTGCGCGGGCACCGCGGCGAGGAGCGGCGCGGCGAGGCAGGCCGCGCGAAGAAGGGAGGTGAGGAGTTTCATGGCTAGTCTCCAGGTTTTGGAATGATTTGGAATGCCAGGGAGTTTCGGGCGTTGCCGCGCACTCCTGGCGCTTGCGGTTTGTTCAGACTATTCAGACTGATCGGGTTGTTCAGACATAACGACTGCCAGTTGAGCTCGTGGAAACGAGCACGGTTTCGTCGAGCTCGATGCCAAGGCCCGGCGCGTTGCCGAGTTCGACGAAGCCTTGTGCATCGATGTCGATGGGCTGCGTGAGCGGGAAATCGCGTCGCGCGGGCGTCCACTCGGGCGGGTCGTACGGGAACTCGACGAAGGGCGCGTTGCCCGCGCCGGCCACGACGTGCAGATTCGCCGCGAGGCCGATGCCGTTGCCCCATGTGTGCGGCGTGAACACCCTGCCGTGCGACTCGACCTGCGCCGCGAGCCGGCGCGCGCCTTCCATGCCGAGCGTGCAGACGACATCGGGCTGATAGACGTCGAGGCAGTCGTGCGCGAGCAGCGCGGCGAACTCATGGGCGTCGCGCGTCATCTCGCCGCCGGCAATGCGCACGCCGGCGTGCTTGCGCAACTGTGCGTGGCCCGCATAGTCGCCACGATGCAGCGGTTCTTCGACCCAGTACACGCGGTAGGGCTCGAGCTGGCGGATCACGGCGAGCGCCTCGTCGGCGTTCCATGGCGCCTGCGTGTCCCACGGCATGCGCCAGCCCTGATTGCAGTCGACCATCAGTTCGATGTCCTCACCTGCCGCTTCGCGCACGGCGGCGAGCGCCGCGAGGTCGTCGGCGAGGCTCGTGCGGCCGAAGCGCACCTTGAGCGCCGGAAAGCCGCGCGCCACCGCGTGCTCGGCCCAGCGCGCCATGCCTTCGAGCGAGCGATGCACGCCCGACGACGCATAGGCGCGCACGCGGCTCGAACGGCCGCCGGCCATCTGCCAGCACGGTTTGCCGAGAATCTTGCCGGCCAGGTCCCAGAGCGCGACGTCGAGCGGCCACGGACGGCCCGCGTGGAAGTTCAGGTTTTCGAGAACTGCGCTATGGCGGGCCAGATCGAGCGGATCGGCGCCGAGAAAGAGGTCGCGATAGTCGTCGAAGCCGTACATGGCGTCGCCGGAGCCAATGCCGACGCGGCCTTCGCTGTCTTCCACGCGCACGATCGTGGCGGGAAAGGCGCGGCGCGGACGGCTGTCCCAGGAAGCGGGAAACGGCGGGTCGAGCGGGAGCCGGTGCTGGCTGAGCGTGATGCGAGTGATACGGCTTGTCATGGCGTTTGTGCCGCCGCGAGCCGCACGAAACGCGCGGGCGCAGCGATTGTCTCCTTCGCCCGTTCAGGCGCTACGGCATGCTAGACGGTCGATTGGTCGCATTCAATGAAGTCAATTCAAGTAAATGACAGCCTGCAATTCCGCGAATTGGGCGGGATAATGACCTTGCGCCCGGGACCGCCCGCGAGGCGCTCCGACTACGGGAAAACACCATGAACGGCTGGTTACCCACGCTTTCACGCACTAGCGATCCGAAATACCGCGCCATCGCGGACGCCTACGCGCAGGCCATCAATGGTGGGCAGATGCTACCTGGCGAGAAGCTGCCCGCGCATCGCCTGCTTGCGAAAAAGCTAAATGTCACCACTGGAACAATCAGCCGTGCTTACGCTGAACTCGAACGCTGCGGCATGGTCGTGGCGCGCGTGGGCGACGGCACCTACGTGGCGGAACCCGATGCCGACGGCACGCGCCAGCCGCGCCGCGCGCGGCCCGCGCTGGAACGAGCGGGCGGCGCGGAAGGCGTGCTCGCGGCGACGGCGCCCGCCGCGCCGCCCCCAGCGCGCCTCATCGACCTCGGCCAGAACGTGCCGATGCCGACCGACGAGGCTGCGCTGCTCACGCAAACGCTGCGCGAGCTTGCCGCGGACGAACGCCTGTGCGGCGAGCTGCTGCTCTATCAACCCGAAGGCGGGCGCCGCCTGCACCGCGAGGCGGGCGCGCGCTGGCTCGCGCGCATGGGCTGCGCCGTGCCGGCCGAGCGCGTGCTCGTCACGCAGGGCGCGCAGCACGGGCTCGCCTGCGTGCTGCGCGCGGTGCTGCGTCCCGGTGACACGATCTTCGCGGAGGCGCTCAGCTATCCGGGCATCGTCGCGCTCGCGCGCCAGTTGCGGCTCAATCTC
The DNA here is from genome assembly GCF_035501035.1 of Paraburkholderia sp. GTDB lineage: Bacteria > Pseudomonadota > Gammaproteobacteria > Burkholderiales > Burkholderiaceae > Paraburkholderia. The sequence continues at coordinate 2,192 of NZ_DATJWR010000225.1, read as the reverse complement.
GTCGGCATCGAGATCGACGACGAAGGCATCGTGCCCGCCGCGCTCGAACGCGCTTGCGGTCTGCTCGCGCCGCGCGCGCTCTTTTGTGTGCCGACGCTGCATAACCCCACCACGGCGACGCTTTCCGAGGCTCGCCGCGCCGCGATCGCGGAAATCGCCGTGCGCCACAACCTCGTGGTGATCGAAGACCTCGTGCCGGCCGCACTGCTCGACGCGCCGCCCGTGCCGCTGACCGCGCGCCTGCCGGAGCACGGCATCGTCATCAGCAGTCTTTCGAAGGCGGTGGCGCCGGGGTTGCGCATCGGCTATGTGCAGGCGCCGCAGGATTGGGTGGGCAAGATCCTTGCGGTGATCCGCAGCGATTGCTGGATGACCGCGCCGCTTTCCGCGGAGATCGCGGCGCGCTGGATCGTCGGCGGGGAGATCGAGCGGCTCATCGCGCAGCAGCGCGTGCAGGTGGCGCAGCGTCAGGCAATCGCGGCCGAGGTGCTCGCGGACTGGAGCTGGCGCACCGATCCGGCGAGCCCGCATCTATGGCTGCCGCTCGCTGAGCCGTGGCGTGCAGCGGAGTTTTCGTCGGCGCTGCGCCAGGCGGGCGTGCTCGCGAAGACGGCGGACAGCTTCGTGATTGGGCGCGGATCGGCGCCGCATGCGGTGCGCCTGAGCCTCGGTGGGGCGCGCAGCGACGAAGCGCTGCGCGAGGGGCTGGAACTGCTCGCCCGCACGCTGCGCACCGGGCCGGAAGGGCTTTACTCGGCCTGAATCTCGCGGGGAAGGGGTGCGTCTCGCCGCACGACTTCGCGCGACAGGGAGCCTTCATTTGCGAGGCTCAGTGTGTTAATAAGGATGGCGAATCAAAGAATAGTGATACTGCTGGTGACGGACCTTGCCCTATCGTTTGCGCCTTCCTCGCGCAGAAACAGGATCCGTCCATGTCCGGCCCATTTTCGCTCGCCGTTGCTACCCGGTCGCACAGCATGGCCACAATGCGATGGGAAAACATTCCTGGTCTGCTCGCCGTCGCCTTGTTGACGTTCGGCATCAGGGAGATAGCGCCGGAGCCAGGCGCCAGGCGAGTCAATCCTGCTCGCTGGGAGAGTCTCAGGCCGGGGGGCGTGAGTCGGCTCCGCATTGGGACATGGCCGCCGCCTTTTTGCCTGCAATCACTCCCGCGTTCTGGCACCTCGTGACACTTCGAGGCGCCAGGTCCCGGATTGCCATAGTTCTGTCGTGAGCTTCCCATCCATGACAGCGCCGGGCGCCAGCTCAATGGCGGTCCCAATGGTCGTCGTCATGCCACCCATGTTCGCGCCACTGGTGTTCTCGCCATTCATGGCGTCGCCATTCGTGTTCCCGCCACTCCCGCGCACGCCAATCGTCGTCGCTGCCATATCCGACTTCGACAGGCGCAGGTGCATACACAACCTGGGGAGGTGCGACGTACACCGGTTCCGTCGGCGCATAGACGACCCCGGGCACTCCAATGCCAATGCCTACGTCAACATGGGCCGATGCCGCTGTCGATGCTGCAAGAATGGCGCTCCCGAGTACCGCACCAAGAAGCTTCTTGTTCATTCTGCTACTCCTCGCACGTTGAGTGCGTTCATGGTGAAAACACGGCTCGGAGTCTAGGTGGCCAATCTGGACGCAGGTGAAACGGCTATGCGAGAGTGGTAACGGGTTGTTACCGCTACTCGTGTAAAGCGCGTGAGTCCGCGATAGATGTACGGTAATCCCTGAACGTAGCCAGGCTTGTGCTATTGGCTTGCAGACGAACCTCTTTGCGGATAAGGGCGAAGTTCGCGACTTCCTGCTTGGAAGCCGAGGCGACCCGCGACGTCGCCCGTGTGCTTGGTCTGCACGTGCTCGATCAGTGCGCCCCAGCATTCGTTGTCGGCTACTAAGTTGTACAGCGTGCCGCGGGGCACCACGTGCATCGAACCTGCGGGCAAATCGACAACGTGGCCGCCTTCGTATTCGATCTTCAGATGTCCGCGCACGACGAAGAAGAGTTCATCTTCCTGCGCATGGCCGTCCCACCCGAATTGGCCGCGTACTTTCGCGATCTTTACGTATTGATCGTTGACATGCGCGACAACTTTCGGCGACCAATATTCGAACACGTCGCCGAACGCAGCTTCGAGGTCAAACGATTCGGCAAACGGACTCATAGCTCCAGACCACCTCTCTAG
>NZ_DATJWR010000224.1:0-4939 GCF_035501035.1 Paraburkholderia sp. | reverse complement strand
CCATCTGTTGCGACGCCTCGACTACACCGCCGAGGTCGTCGGGAGTTGGGCTCATGCGGCGCATTTGTGCGAGCAGACGCGCGAGTTCGACGGTCTGCGGTTGTCGACCCGCCGGACGGTGAAGCCATTGCCGTTTGGGGCACGCCCGCTGCCGCTTCCGACATTGGTGGCCATCGAAATCCACGATTTCCGCGCGCACCCAGCCGCATAGGGCCGCTTTGTAGCGTCGAATATCGGTGGTCCCGACGTCTGTTTCGGGTCGGGCTGCGTCAGTCCGCTCTTCAAACTCATCGCTCTGAAGCGGTCACTGGAATTCAGCGGCCGGCAAGCGGCCAGTCGGCAGTGCGTACTCCCGACCCCGACCGGCCACTCGCGCTGCTCAACAGCCGACGCTGAACGCATCGGCGATCGTTATCCCCTTTCACAGAAACACTGGCATTGCGAACGTTGTGCCCGACGGTCAGCTAAGCCATTTCGTCGAACCCCGTGCTGCATGTCAACGTTTCCCACGCATCGAACTCCGCCGCCATCACAGCAAGTTGTTTGCGTGCCAGATTGAGCGCGTCCGCGCCAAGCAGCAAATGCAAGGGCGGGTGTTCTGCCTTGACTGCCTCAATGATCGCGGCCGCGCCCTTGTCCGGATCGTTCGTTTGCTTTCCATGCGACCCCAGCAAGGCATCACGCTGTTTGCCCAATGTCTCTTCAAACTCGGGGAGACGAATGCCCGATTGCCGCATCGAACGCCCCCTGAACTCGGTCCTGAACGCGCCAGGTTCAACAACCGTCACACCCACGCCAAATGGCGCCATTTCCTTGGCCAGCGTTTCAGATAGTCCTTCAAGCGCGTACTTTGTCGCATGGTAGTAGCCGACATTGGGGAACGTCGTCAGTCCGCCGATTGAACTCACGTTGACCACGTGCCCTCTGGCCCGACGTCGCATCCCGGGCAACACAGCCTGCATCAAAGCAATGACGCCATGAACGTTGGTATCGAACTGGGCTCGAATCTCCGTGTCTTCACCCTCCTCAATAGCCGCTATATAACCGTAGCCGGCGTTGTTTACGAGTACATCGATCCGACCAAACGTGTCATTCGCAGCCTTTACGGCAGCGCTGATTTGCGCGGGGCTGGTTACATCAAGGTCGACTGCTATTGCACGGTCGCCATGAGGTTGGATAAGGTCGCGTACTGCACTGGCATTGCGCGCTGTAACGATCGCGCGATAGCCATGTTCAAGCACCTTCTCAGCCAGCGCACGACCCAGCCCGGAAGAACTGCCTGTTATCAACCATACCGAATCCTCATCAATCATCGTTTTTCTCCGTTTCGTTTCGAAATGTCGACTTCGGAAAGAATAGGTGAGACGATTCATTCAATCATCACGGATAATTCAGACGGGCCATGCAATCTGATAAAACAATGTCGCGCGGGGTTCTAGATGACCTTTTAGCCTTCGCTGCGGTAGCGCGCACGCTCAGCTTTTCTCGCGCTGCGATAGAACTGAACGTGTCCAATTCCATGCTCAGCTACACGATCAAGCGTCTCGAAACGCGGTTGGGCGTCGCGCTACTCCGGCGAACGAGCCGCAGCGTCGCGCCCACTGCCGAAGGCGAGACGTTGCTATTGACGCTGGAACCCGCGCTAGAAGCGATCGACGGTGCGCTCGAAAACCTCCGCCGCAACCGCGACCGCATTTCAGGTACCGTGCGAATTACCGCCACGCGTCAAGGATACGAGGCGGTAATCCGTCCCGTGCTGGCCGACTTCTGCGTGACTTATCCGGACGCCACGGTGGAAGTCATCATTGACTATGCGTTCCGTGACCTCGTCGCCGGACGGTTCGATGCCGGCATCCGGCTCGGCGAAAAGCTCGAACAGGACATGGTGGCGCTTCCGGTAGGACCGGACCTTCGGATGGCCGTCGTCGCGTCGCCGGAATATCTTTCAAGAAATGCTGCGCTCACTACCCCAGAAGATCTGCAGCATCACCAGTGCATCAATTACCGGATGGAATCGGCAGGAAGTCTCTATTCATGGGAGTTCGAAAACGACGGTCGTAAGTTGAGAGTGGCGTTGTCAGGACCGCTGACTTTCAACGAGCCACAACTCATGTTGCAAGCCGCCATTGATGGTCTAGGCGTTGCGTACGTGCTAGAGCACGAGGCGGCGCCTTATATAGCAACAGGACGTCTGGTTCAGGTATTGAATGACTGGTGCGCGCCCTTCACAGGATTTTTCCTTTACTACCCGTCGCGAAAGCAGGTATCTCCCGTTCTTGCGGCATTGCTGAAGCTCTTGCGAACCAAATGAGCCGGTCGAATAGCCAACCAGCACTTCGCCGACCTCTTCCTTGAGTTAGCGTAAGCATGCGCGGCAAAACTGTCGGCAAATACGCAGGGCTAGCAACCGACCGCTTGTGACCGTGTTGAGGCGGTGCCATCCGCAACTTGCTCGCAGGAAACCGGACATTGAGCGGGGGCGAACGAGACCTTCGCTAGACAAAATGGGCGACGACCTTGAGCGGCGGCTATAAATGGTCGACGGCCGCCTTATGCGCCCCCCATAGACGACGGCGCGCATGCTCGTGCAGCGGCCGGCAGAGCGCGAACCACAAGGGATGTTCAGCTACTTCGCGGCCGCCGTTCGCGTCACATTACGCTCGACATATCGCAATGATTTCACTACTCGTTTCCTCTTGGAAAGGTCCCCCGCCCCAATCGCCAAAGCATTCGATCTTTCCGAAGCCTGCCCTCGTGCTAGCGTCAGCGAGGTCCTTGTAGGCCGCGAACCGCAGTCGGCTCCTGTTGATTAGATGCGTGCCGTCGCGCTCGAAGACGGAATGCGTTTCGAACTCTACGAGTGGCTCGGCCACAGATATGCGATCGTGAAAGACGGATACCGGACCGTGCAGCTCCGAATGAACGGAGCGCGCCGAAAGCGCTGGCGTCCAGGATTCCCATGGGCGAACGACAGGGTTCCGGCTTTCGAACATGAAGCGCCCGCCGGGCACGAGCATTTCGTGGACCGCTCGCAGCATATCCGCGACTTCATCGTCGTTCAAAACACACTGAAAAGCGTGGCCTGTCATGGTCACCACTTCGAAAAGGGGACGAACGCGGCACACTAATGGCGTCACCCACTATCCATTGAACTGCCGCGGCACCACGACGTCGCCTTCCATAGCTGACCATCATCTCTGACGGATCGACCGCGGTGACTCGATGACCCGCCGTGGCCATGCGGACCGCAAAGGTTCCAGTCCCGCATCCCAGGTCGAGGACCTGCTTGGGCTGATTTCCGATTCGCTCGGCGTAGAACCTGTGGTCCAAATCTCCTGAATTTAGCAGGTCGTACAGGCTGACGAGTCTCGCATCGGAATAGAGGGCGTTTTCGACGTCGGACATTGTCTGGCGGCGCTCCAGCGGGGTTTGTTGTTGGCAATCGGTGCGATATTTCAGACCAGATACCGTCCCATTGTCAACGAGCTAGCGGTTCACGCTGAGCGACCGTTTCTGGCGTGCGCCGTGACAAGGCGGCGCTTTTCCAGTGGGTGAAAGCCCCACCCGGCAACCGCTCCAGCCGGAAGCAACCGGAGCAATCGTGGAGGTAACGAAGCGGTTGAAGCCTTCGGTGAAGCGTGTCACGAAATACGGTGACAGCGCGAGTGTGCAGGCCGTAACGCGAGTGAACGCCGAGCAAGCCTCGAAAACGTCGATGCGCAGGCTGACCCGAAAGCCATGTCGGGGAAGGCTGATACGGTTGGGTGAACGAGCAGGCAGGACGCCCAGTCGCTGCGCCGGGGTAGTGGCGACAGCATGTACACAAGGAAAGCGCGCGCAACACGGGAAGCCCCTTGGCGTGGTCAGGGATGACCAACCGGACGCCCGTGAGGGACAGGCCGGGCGCCTTGGGGTGACGGAGAGGCCCGTAGTGTGCGCTGAGCAGCGCATTGTTCAGTGAGCGTGAGCACGATAATTGATGGGCCGATGAGCGTCGAAAATGAGGGACGATCGGCCGAACAGGCTCAACTGAAGGCGATAGCGACCCGGCATCAGGAACTGGGCCGCGCGATTGTCGGCGTCACTGATGCTTGAATTCAGCGAGACGATGCCTAAACGGAGCGGGCTTTAATGGTCAGTCTGAAGGGCTGGCAACGGGTTCCGGGGTTCCTCCGGCAGTCAAGTGACATTTTCTGCGGGAGCCACTGCGTCCATCAACAAGCGTGATCACTGTAGGGCGAGTACAGCGGGGCGAGGAACCGCAGGCACTGGGCCAGCCTCGTTGGATCGTCTGGTCCAATAAAGCGTTCTAGCAGGCCGCCCGGCAAGGCGGTGGCGTCCGGCGGCGGCATCAGGTTGCCCCGGGCCACGGACCAGAACGGGGTTGCGGCGAACACGGCGCGCCACCAGTGCCGCCACCGCTGCAGGGTACGACGATGCACACCCAGCACGCGGCGCAGTTCTTCGATTCGTCGGTTCGTCACGCCTTCGCCCATCGCAGACATCAGGACCACGACGGTACCGGCGTAAGCGCGGCGCCCCAAGAATCGGACTGACGCGGGCGTGGTACGGCGCCGACACGTCTGGCAGCAGAAGCTGTGACGCCGATTTGGCGGGTCAGTTGAATCAGGTAGGCCACGAAGCTTGCGCGCATAGGTCGCGCTGTGCAAGACGCCGCCACAGTGCGCACAGCCTTTCGATTTCGCCCGCGCGGCGAGGTCGCCGTCGATGCTCGCCAGAAATGCCGCGAATAGGCTGTTGCCAACGATTTCGCTGATCATCGAGTAATCCATGGGGATGAATCTATCGAAGGATCGAATACTGGCTTCATGGTCGTCAACGAATTTGAGCAACGTGAATGAGGTTCGCCACTACGGGCACATCACGCTGGACGCCCAAAACACCCCCGAATTCCCATCAATTATCGTGCTCACGCTCA
>NZ_DATJWR010000223.1:0-3378 GCF_035501035.1 Paraburkholderia sp. | reverse complement strand
CCGGCAGCACCAGCAGCAGTGGCAGCAGTGGCAGCAGTGGCAGCAGTGGCAGCAGTGGCAGCAGTGGCAGCAGCGGCAGCAGCGGTAGCACCGGTAGCACCGGCAGCAGCGCGCAGACGGCGAGCACCAGCGGCGGGCAAGGCTCGCAGCGCGCGTCGGACGCCGATCATCATGCCCACGCTTCGCGCAGCCAGCGCGAGCAGGCCGAAGCCGCCGGCGCCCAGGCCGCCGCGGCGCAGGCGCAGCAAGCCCAGCAGGCGCAACAGGCCCAGCAGACGCAGACCGACCCGAACGCGACAGGCGACGCAAGCCAGCCGAGCAGCGGCAGCACGCTCGCGGGCGTGACCTCGGCTGCCGCAGCAGCCCCGGCAGCCGCCGGCGCGGGTACGACGAGCGACGGCACGGACACGGGAAGCGCCACGAGCACAACTGCGAAGTCGGTGCACGATGCGCTGCAAGCCGCGCTCGCGACGCTGCGCGGCGGCGCGGGCGCGCTCTCCGCGCATGCGGTCGCCGGCGCGCAGAGCGGCACGGCCGCCACTGCGGGCACAGGCACGAGCGCAGGCTCGGGCATCGCGAGCAGCTTCGCCTCGCACCTGAGCGCGACGGCCCAGAACAAGGCACTCGGCACGGCGGCCAACAGCACGGCAGGCGCGGACACGGCGGCTGGCGCGACGGCAACGGCGGCCAACGCCGCGAAGGCGGCGACCGACGCGCTCGCGGCGGCGGCCCAGCAGGCGAGCGCGAGCACGCAGGCCAACGGCGCGACCACCACCGCCACGGCGACCGACACGACCCAGGCTGCGGCCGCAGCCGCCGCAGCGGCGGCGCAGGCCCAGGCGGCGAGCGCGAGCGCCTCCGTTGCCAACCCGGCGGCAGCAGCGGCCGCGGCCAGCGCTTCTCTCGCGCCGCAAGTCGGGACAAGCGATTGGGAGGACGCGCTGAGCCAGAAGGTGGTGTTCCTTTCGAGCGCGCACCAGCAGTCGGCGGAACTCACGCTCAATCCGAAGGATCTCGGGCCGCTCCAGGTCGTGCTGCAGGTCACCGAGAGCCACGCGCACGCGCTCTTCGTCTCGCAGCACCAGCAGGTGCGCGAAGCGGTCGAAGCGGCGCTGCCGAAACTGCGCGAGGCGATGGAGCAGAACGGCATCGGCCTTGGCAGCGCGAGCGTGAGCGACGGCTTCTCGCGGCAGATGAACCAGCAGGCGCAGCAGGACGGCCGCGGCTCGGGCGGCTCCGGCTCCTCGGGTTCGGGCGGCACGGTGAGCGCGGCGGCCGACGACGACACGAGCACCACCACCGCGAGCGTCACGCAGCGCACCGTGGGGCTGATCGATACCTTCGCCTGACCCGCACGGCCACGCACGCCGCGCTCAGCACGCCGGCTGCACTTGCCATGCTCGCCGCGCCCGCCACGCGTCGCGGCGACGGTGGTGGTGGCGGCAACCGCTGCGGCTGCCGCCACGCGCGGTAACTGCTGCCGCTCCCGGCGCCCGCAATACCCGCTGCGGTTACCGGCGCCAGCGGCAACGGCCACGGCCACCGCTACCGCCACCGCTACCGGCACCTAGAGTGACTCCGCCGCGCCCGTAGCAGCTATGCCGCGCCTCGCGCGCGGCGTTCGCCATCGCGCGCAACAAAACCACGAGATAGCCGCAATTCCCCCGTCTATTCCTCCCATCGCTGAAAGGCAAAAGCCGGAACAATGCAAGCTGCCCGGACTGACCATCTGGTCGGACCTCCGGACCCACGCAAGCATCCAGGCTCACTTTCCGACATGGCGACCACGACCGCATCCCAGCAAGCCGCGCCCCAAAGCGCGAAACCCGGACCGATGAAGCGCATCCTCGTGATCGTGCTCATTGCGATCCTCGCCGCGGCCGCCGCGGGCGGCGCGACGTGGTTCTTCATGTCACGCCTCGAGGCGAGTGCGCCGAGCGCGCCGGCTGCGCCTCCTCCTGCCGTGCCCGTCTACTACGCGCTCGAGCCGATGACCGTCAACCTGCAGTCGGACGACGGCGAACAGCACTACCTGCGCATCGGCTTGACGCTCAAGCTCGACAGCCAGGCCACCCAGGACGCACTCGTCGCGCGCATGCCCGAGATCCGCAGCCGCGTGCTGCTCGCGCTCTCGAACAAGCACCCGTCCGACCTCGCGCCGCTCGACGGCAAGCGTGCGCTCGCCACCGAGCTCGCCGTGCTGATCTCGCAGCCGGCCGGCGCGAACGAAAAGCCCGTGCGCGTGGACGACGTGCTGTTCACCGAGTTCGTCGTCCAGTGAGCGTGGCGCACATGACCACTGCGATGTTCCGCGCGATGAACGCGATGGCCGCGCGCGCGCAATGCCTCGCGAGCCAGGAGGGCCAGGCATCATGACGATGAGTCACGACGAGTTCATGTCCCAGGAGGAGGTCGATGCCCTCCTCAAGGGCGTCACCGGCGAAGTCGATCAGGATGCGAGCCAGGCCGACAAGCAGGGCGTGCGCCCCTACAACATCGCGACGCAGGAACGGATCGTTCGCGGCCGCATGCCGGGCCTCGAAATCATCAACGAGCGTTTCGCGCGCCTCATGCGCGTGGGCATCTTCAATTTCATGCGCCGCACGGCCGAAATCTCGGTCGGCCCCGTGCGCGTGCAGAAGTACAGCGAGTTCACCCGCAACCTGCCGATCCCGACGAACCTGAACCTCGTGCACGTGAAGCCGCTGCGCGGCACGTCGCTGTTCGTGTTCGACCCGAACCTCGTGTTCTTCGTCGTGGACAACCTGTTCGGCGGCGACGGGCGCTTTCATACGCGCGTCGAGGGCCGCGACTTCACGCAAACCGAGCAGCGCATCATCGGCAAGCTGCTCAATCTCGTGTTCGAGCACTACACGACCGCGTGGAAAAGCGTGCGGCCGCTGCAGTTCGAATTCGTGCGCTCCGAAATGCATACGCAGTTCGCAAACGTTGCCACGCCCAACGAGATCGTGATCGTCACGCAGTTCTCGATCGAATTCGGCCCGACGGGCGGCACGCTGCACATCTGCATGCCCTACTCGATGATCGAGCCGATCCGCGACGTGCTCGCCTCGCCGCTGCAAGGCGAAGTGCTCGACGTGGACCGCCGCTGGGTGCGCGTGCTCTCGCAGCAGGTGCAGGCCGCCGAAGTCGAGCTCACGGCCGATCTCGCGCAGATCCCCGTGACGTTCGAGCAGATCCTGAACATGAAGAAGGGCGACGTGCTGCCCATCAACATCGCGGAGCACATCGTCGCCAAGGTGGACGGCGTGCCGGTGATGGAGTGCGGCTACGGAATTTTCAATGGTCAATACGCGTTGCGGGTCCAGAAGATGATCAGCGCAGCCGACACGATGAAGGAAGGTGGATATGAGTGAC
>NZ_DATJWR010000222.1:0-2809 GCF_035501035.1 Paraburkholderia sp. | reverse complement strand
GACGCCGTGCTCGACGTGACCATCGAAGCCGTCTGGCGGCAGCTCGCGAAGCGCCACCGCGAGGTGCCGCGTTTTGCCGCGATCGCGTACGGCAAGCTTGGGGGCAAGGAGCTTGGCTACGCGTCGGACCTCGACCTGATCTTTCTCTACGACGACGAAGACGAACGCGCTTCGGAAATCTACGCGATGTTCGCGCGTCGCCTCATCACGTGGCTCACCACGGCGACGGGCGCGGGCACGCTGTTCGACGTGGATCTGCGTTTGCGGCCTAACGGCGAATCGGGCCTGCTCGTGACCGACCTCGACGCATTCCGCCGCTACCAGCTGCGCGAAGGCGACGCGGCGAACACGGCGTGGGTCTGGGAGCACCAGGCGCTGACGCGCGCGCGCTTCTCGGCCGGAGACGCCGCGATCGGCAACGCGTTCGAAGCGATCCGCGTGCAGGTGCTCACCACGCCGCGCGACGCAGCGCCGCTCGCGAAGGAGATCGTGGAGATGCGCCAGCGCGTGGAAGACGGCCACCCGAACCGCACCGAGCTATTCGACCTGAAGCACGACCGCGGCGGCATGGTGGACATCGAGTTCCTCGTGCAGTACTGGGTGCTGCTGCACGCCGCGCAGGACCCCGAACTGATTCGCAACACCGGCAATATCGCCTTGTTGCGCGAGGTGTCACGGTTCGGGCTCATGAGCGCGGAGGAAGCGGAGACGATCGGTTCGGCGTACCGGCTCTATCGCAAGCTGCAGCACCAGTTGCGGCTGGACGGGATGGAGGCCGCGCGGGTCGATCCGGCTCGTGTGGAGATGCAGCGGACTGCGGTGCTGGCGTTGTGGAAGCGGGTGTTCGGCGAGCGGGGGTAGGGCTAGGGCCTTAGCAGAAGCCTCGCCAGAACGTCCTTTAAGTCTCTGCGAGTGTCGACGACCAGGTGTATGTACACCATCGGATCGTCGATCTCGTAGATGACGCGGTTCATCCCGCTCACGATCTGCCGATAATTTCTAAAGCCCATCTCTGAGAGTTCAGCAGGGATTTGCCCGTTGTATGGGAACGCTTCGAGTTGCGCGACGTCGTTTTGAATTTTCGCGGACGTTTCACGCCAGGTCTGCGGGCCGAATTTGGCGATCACATAGCGTCTGATACCTTGCAGATCAGTGCGTGCGGATTGGAGAAAGACGACCTTCATCCGGTTGCGCGGGAAACCTCGGCCTTCAGGCCGGGGAGGGATGGCGCGGACCGCGAAGCGGTCCCTGTTCCCGCGACTCCTCCTTCTGGAGTGTCTATCCTTGAGTAACCGTAGCCGTCGCTACGCTGAATTAGCTGGCAACGGCGATGTGCAATACCTTGCACCACCTTGTCGGCCGACTGAATGTTGAAGCTTCCGCTCGCGCGCACCGCGACACGGCCCACGTGCGTCCCGGCCTTCTTGCCGTTCGGAACCTCGGCGCGCACCAGGTCCCCAGTCTGGAACCCGTGCACACGCTTCTCGCGCGTCAGATATCCGCGTGGGAAGCCGTATTGGTCGAGGCGCGTGCGCTGGTAACTGCCCCGGCCCGCACATTTCACCGTCAGGGTCGGCTTACGCCAGTCCGACACCGCATCGAGTGCGCCGACGCACGCCGCATCGAGCGCGTGTGTCTTCGGGACGGCTAGCCGTGAGCGATTGAATTTCGTGCGTCCGCCTGAAGCCAACTCCACCGGCAGGCCGGTAGCCCTGAGCGCATTAGCCAAGGTCCAGCGCGTCGCGTTGACGGCGGCCGCATCTTTTAGTGGGCGCTTCGCTTGTGTCAGGATGCGTGCCAGTCGCTTCGGATCCTTCGCCATAAACACCTCGACGGGCAAGGCATTCTTTTTCTGATTACACGGCGCGCACGCCAGCGTCAGATTGCTGACGCGGTTTGAACCATCGCGGGTTTTCGCAACGATGTGTTCGATCTGCAAAGGCGTATCACGCTTATCGCAATAGGCACACACGCGGCCCCACTTGTCGAGCAGGTACTCACGGACTTCGTAGCCCGCCAGCGTGCCCTGCTGGTACTCGACACCGGCGATCTCCGGTTTCTCGAACGCCTGCATATCGAAGCGCACCAGCTCACTCGATAGCGCCGCTACAGGCGCCCAGCGCCGGATGCGTTGCACCCACGCCATGGTGGTGTCGACCCGGTGTTGCAGCGACGGTGGCAACCAACCTGCCGGACGCACACGGTTCAGAAAACGCGGTGCGCGGTAGCGCAGGTTACCGCGGCGCCGACGGCGCATGGCGCTGCGCGCGGTGAAGCGCCTCCTTGATCTGCCGGCCGCGGTGGAGCAGCTCGAACAGGTTGAGCACTGTCGCACCGCGCTGAATCTCGCCGGTGGCGTTGTCGATCACTTCGGTGTCGCGTACCAGCGCGAGCCCGGTGGTCTTGCTGCCCGGGTCGAGCTTGATGCGCAACGGTTGAAACTGGCAAGAGTCGGCAGTGCGGTCGGCGAGCCGGATGACGAAAGGCACGACACGATGCCCGCGCGCGCGACCTCGTGCGAGCAACAGCCTCGCGCGCTTCTCGCTGCACGGCATCAATGCCTTGCCCGCCTTGTCCAGAACGAAAACTGCCACAACAGCTCCTTGTTAACCCATTCCGTCTTTCCGGCTGCCAGCCCTTACGGGCCTTGTGACGGGGGCTTCACGGCTCCGCTCCCCTCGACCATGTTGTGCAGCAGGTGGTGAGTCGCCTCACCCGTCGCAGCCCGTTTCGTGCCTACCCGGGGCGTGTCTGCTGCTGCGACTTCCAGAGCGCCGGACTGAGGAAGCATCCGGCGGTGGGTCTGCTG
>NZ_DATJWR010000221.1:0-5674 GCF_035501035.1 Paraburkholderia sp. | reverse complement strand
GAATTGGCGGCGACGCCGCCACCCGAAAGATAGACGGCCTTGAAGCCGGTCGCCTGGGCGAGCTTCGCCGCATACGCGGTGATGGCGCCGACAACCTGCAGCGGTTGCTCGGCGGCCACGGCGGCGCGGAATTTCGCGCCGGCGCTGGCGGGGGATCTGTTGCTCATGCGTGATGTCTCCAATTGAATCGCCGATCTGTACTGCAGATAGCGTGCCAGCTCTTTGTGATCAGGCTAACTCATTGAATTTTCGAATGATTTTTCAGTGTTCCGCTGCCGGTCTGATTTCTTTGATGAAATCGCGATTTCAAAAATGAAATCGACGCGCGATAATGCGGGCAGGCCGGCGGCCGTCCTGGCCGCGCGGTGACCGCATCGTTGGACACCATGAACCGCTTTCCCGCTCCCGCTTCTCCCGGATTCCGCCCGCGCGTGTGGGCCATGGGCATCAGCCGTCTGCGCGACCTGTTTCGCGACATCGCCCGCGAGTACGATGAACTCGCGGACCTGCGCGTGGTGCCGCGCGGCTTCGAGGAGGCGGTGGCCGAGATCGCCGCCGCGGGGCCGAACCAGCGCCCCGACGTCGTGGTGGCGGCGGGTTCGAACGGCACGTACCTGAAGGCGCGCGTCGACGTGCCCGTGGTGCTCCTGCAGCCCACGGGCTTCGACGTGATGCAGGCGCTCGCGCGCGCGCGGCGCGACGCCGAGCTCGTCGCGCTCGTCACTTATGGCGAGACGCCCATCGAGGTGCGCCGCTTCGTGAGCGCCTACGGGCTCGACGTGGTGTTCGGCCAGTACCGCACGGTGCAGGACGCCGAGGCCTGCGTACTCGACCTGCGCGACCGCGGCGTGGGAGCGGTCGTCGGGCCGGGTCTCGTCAACGACCTTGCGGCGCGGCTCGGGCTCGTGCCGTTTTTCGTCTACTCGCGGCCCTCGGTGCGCGCGGCCTTCGACAATGCGCTCGAGCTCGTGCAGGCCACCTGGCGCGAGACGCTGCGCCGCCAGCGCCTCGACAGCGTGCTGCAGCACCTGCGCGACGGCGTGGTGGCGCTCGATGCGCGCGGCCGCGTGGAAGCGATCAACCAGCGTCTCGCGGCCGTGCTCGACATCGATCCGGCTACGGCGGCGGGGCAGTCGCTAGCGGCGCTCGCGCCCGACATCGCCTTTTCGCTGCCCGAAACCGATGGCGAATCGCTCGAAACCGTGCGCGGCGTGAGCTACGTCGTGCATCGCGGGCCGCTCGTCGACAACGGCGTGACGACGGGCGCCGTGCTCACGTTCCAGGAGTCGCGCGCGGTGGAGCGGCTCGACCGCACCCTGCGTTCGCGCCAGCGAACGCAGCAGTTCGTGGCGCGCTACCGGCTGGACGACCTGAGTGGCGCGACGCCGGGCATCGAGCGCGTGCGGCAGCTCGCGCGGCGCTACGCGAAGTCGGACGCCACCGTGCTGATACGCGGCGAAAGCGGCACGGGCAAGGAGATGATCGCGCAGGGCATTCACCGCGAGAGCGCGCGCCGCGATTTTCCGTTCGTCGCCATCAATTGCGGCGCGTTTCCCGAGGCGCTGCTCGAGAGCGAGCTGTTCGGCTACGAGGAAGGCGCGTTCACGGGTGCCCGGCGTGGCGGCAAGGTGGGGCTCATCGAGGCGGCGCACCGCGGCACGCTTTTTCTCGATGAGATCGGCGAGATGCCCTTGCCGCTGCAGAGCCGCTTGTTGCGCGTGCTGCAGGAGCGCGAGGTCGTGCGCCTCGGCGCGACGGAGCCCACGCGCGTGGACGTGCGCGTGGTCGCCGCCACGCACCGCGCGCTCACCGACCAGATCGAGGCGGGCGAGTTTCGCGCGGACCTTTTCTATCGGCTCAACATTCTCAATCTCGCGATTCCGCCGCTGCGCGAGCGCGCCACGGACATCGCATTGCTCGCCGGCGAGCTGCTGCTGCAGGCCTCGCGACGCGAGCCGCGCGTGGCGGTGCGCATCCGCACGCCCGACGACGCGGCGCGCACGCTGGCGCAGGTGAGCGGAGCGCTGGCACGCCATGCGTGGCCCGGCAACGTGCGTGAATTGCAGAACGTGGTCGAGCGGATGGTGGTGGAACTGGCGGATTCGGAGGAGGACGTGCTCGCGCCGGAGGTGTTGCGCTCGATCGCGCCGGAGGTTTTCGAATCGGGCCGCGCCGGCGCGCAGACCGCGGGGGCACCGGGCGAAGCGGCGCTGACCTTGCGCGAACGCAGCCTGAACGTCGAAGCCGACGAAATCCGCGCGGCGCTCGACGCCTGCAACGGCGATCGCGACCGCGCGTGCGAGATGCTCGGCATCAGCAAGACGACGCTCTGGCGGCGCCTTTCCGCCGCGAAGACGAAGCGAGTCAGCGCGGCGGCTGAAGCGGACGCGAAGGCGTCGGCGACGCCTCGCAAGCCGTCGCGCAGCTGAACCGTGCGGTTGATCCGCGCCGCGCAAGTTCGGCAGCTACATCGGCTTCTTCAGTTCTTTATCCCGTTCAGGAGCGGCGCGACGACGCCATGCAGATGCAGGATCTCGGGGCTCGCCTGCAACAGCGCCTGGTAGCGCTCGTAGAACTCCGCCGATTCCTCGCCGGAAAAGAGCGCGGCCACGCCTTGCGCTGCGCCGATGCGATCGTCGGCGCTCGCGTCTTTCGCGTCGAGCGTTTCGTCGACGTTCGCGATCACGGTCGAGAACGGCATGAGCCAGCGAAAGCCCGAGCCGTTGATGAGCACCTGCAGGAAGGCGGCCGGCGTGACCGGACCGAACTCGCGCTCGTACTGCGCGCGCTCATGGTCGAGGATCGCCTTGTGCAGCGTGAGCAGCGGCTTGCGGACGTCCGAGAGGAATTGAATCGCGCTCTGTTCGTTCATCGTGCGGCTCCTTCGGTGACGCGCACCGGTTCGTGGGGTGGCGCGAGCAGCAGTTCGCGCGCGCATGCAGGCGATGGTAGCGCAACGCAAGGGCGAGGTCGCCGCGCGCAGCTCGCGCGGCGCTGGCGCTACACTCTGCCGGTTCGCGACTGCGCGACGCCCGCCCAACTAACCCTGCTCGACCCGCCAGACCCGAAATGCGCTCGATGACGATCCTGCCGCTGCGCCGCGACGACCTGCCGCTCGATACCACCGAGCTCGCACGTTTCATGGTGGGCAAATATCTCGTTCGCGACCTCGCCGAGGGGCGCATCGTCGGGCGGTTGGTCGAAATCGAAGCCTATCCCCTGGGCGACTCCACGAGCTATGCCTTCATCGGCCGGCGCCCGACGAACGCCTCGATGTTCCTCGAGCGCGGCCATGCCCACGTGCGGCTCACGTACGGCAGCGCGTGGATGTTCAACATGTCGGCCGAGGCCGTGGACGTGGGCGCGGGCGTGCTGTTTCGGGCCGTCGAGCCGCTCGAAGGGCTCGCGGCGATGCAAGCCCTGCGCCCCGGTGTGCCGCTGCGTGACCTGGCGCGTGGACCGGGCCGGCTCTCGCAGGCCTATGGCGTCGGCGCGGCGTTCGACGGCGTCGATCTATGCTGCGGGCATGGGCTGTGGATCGGGCGCGTGGACGAACCGGAACGGCCGGTGGGCGTGACGACGCGAATCGGCCTGTCGCGGGAAATGGACCGGCCTCTGCGCTTCTACGAACTGGGCAGCCCGTTCGTGAGCGGGCCGCGCAAGCTGCTGGGCGGCGACGTCGCGCAAGGTTGATGGCCCGCGGGACGCGGGCGGCGTCCGCGCGGCCGGAATTATTGCAGTGCGGGAAAGTATATTTTCTTCAAATAGGGGTTTGCCCTAAACTCTTGTCCCAATAGACTGAAATCACCGGTCCGGCGATGCCCACTGAGGCGCCGGCGTACAACAAGTGATGGAGGTAAATGGTCATGAAATCCCGCACCTTGATTCAAGCTGCATTTGTCGCCGCCCTGGTGGCCGCTCCGGCCCTTTCGTTTGCCCAGGACGTGCAGAACGAAGCCCCGAAGTCCCGCGCCGAGGTGAAGGCCGAACTGATCCAGCTGGAAAAGGCTGGCTACAACCCGGCCACCGCTAACGACGCCACTTATCCGAGCGACATCCAGGCCGCCGAAACGCGCGTGTCGCAACAGGAAGGCGTGGCGCAGCAGGCCCCCGCAGCCGAAACGAGCGGGTACGGCCCATCGACCTCGGGTTCGTCGCAGTCGGGCCAGCCGGGCACACCCACGATGCGACCGGCGCAATCGATCTATTTCGGCAACTGAGCGCGGCCAGGCACAGCCAGCCGCAGCCATGCAGATAGCGCCATGATGATCGCCCGGCACGATGAGCGGGCGATGTGCAGGCCTCGGAACGCCGTCGCGCAGGCTGCCCCTCGAGCGACATCGATCGGCCACACGCTGGCCGTTCCGGCGCACCCGGACGTCCGCGCGCCGCAAGCGGTCTGACTCGCCGCGCTGGCGCCCCGACGCCGCCAGGCTCCCAACCGATACCGGCAACGGTGGAATCGCTTCCACCGTTGCCCCACGCCACCGCGCCAACCATCGCGCGATTTTCATGCGTGGAACCTCCGCCGCCGCGAGGTGGCTTCGCCCAACCCCTTCGGGATTGGGCGTTTTTTCACGTTCTGCCGTTCGGGAGTTGCCTGCGCGGCCTTCAGATGGCCGGGCCGCCGGTGATGTAGTGCTCGAGCTGCTCGATCGTGAACTTCTGCTCGGCGATGATTTCCTTCACCAGATCGCCGATCGACACCATGCCTACGACCTTGCCGCCTTCCATGACGGGCAGGTGGCGCATGCGCCGCTCGGTCATCAGCGCCATGCAGTCGTAGGTGGTCTGGTCGAGTTCGACGAAGCGCACGTGCGAACTCATGATGTCGCGCACGGCGGTCGTTTTCGACGACCGGTCCATCAGCACGACCTTGCGCGCGTAATCCCGCTCCGTGATGATGCCGGCGATCGCCGGACCGTCGGTCACCAGCAGCGCGCCGATCTGCTTCTCGGCCATCAGGCGAAGTGCGGTGTAGACGGAGTCGGAAGCTTCGATCGTGTAGACCACCTGTTCCGGCTTCGATTTGAGTACCTGGGCAACGCTTGTCATAGGGCGACTCCTCCTCGTCCTTCTGGTTGTGCAGTCATTGCGCGGCGCGGCACGCCGGGCGGAGCGCCCGTCGTGCAGGGGGAAAGCCATTCCAGTATAGGCGGATGGCGTGGCGCGCGTCGTCGGGGTAAGCGCGGGGTCGCACCATTTATGCGGCGCTCATGCGGCGCGGATGACCGGCCGCTTGAAGGGGCGTGGCGGCGGGGCGGGCCAAATGGCGGTAAACTCCGGTTCCGAACTCCAATCCGGCCCTGTGCCGGTTTTTGCCAGTCTTCTGCTCGAGAATCATGCCTACGCTTCCTGAGTCGTCCTGCGCGGACGGCGATAACGCCAACGAATGCGTCGTGCTTGACGCAACCGCCACGCTGCCGACCCGCTACGGCACGTTCGAGTCCTACGTGTACCGGGTGAAGGACGGCGGCGCCGAGCACCTCGCGCTCGTGATGGGCGACGTGGGCACCGGCGAGCCCGTGCTGACGCGGCTGCACTCCGAATGCGTGACCGGTGACGTGCTGGGCTCCTACCGCTGCGACTGCGGCGAGCAGCTCGACCTCGCCCTGCGCTATATCGCGGCCGAAGGCCGTGGCGTGCTGCTCTATCTGCGCGGTCATGAAGGCCG
>NZ_DATJWR010000220.1:0-7358 GCF_035501035.1 Paraburkholderia sp. | reverse complement strand
GCTCGAGGCGATGTGAAGCAAAAAAGCGGGCGACACTGCGGGAAAGCTGCGAATAGCTGCACACATACAACCGGATTCCGTCGCAATCATGGTGTCCCGCAAAGAATTCACTGAAAACCTCGGGTTATTCGAGGTCCCCATCTTCAGTACAGCATCACAAGCTTTCGCTCGTGTTCGTGACACACTTTCATCCATTCTCCAGCTCTTCCCCACGGGCCGCTTGTACTGGCGGAACGCCTTTTCGAACAGCGGCACAAGTTTGATGACCCAGCGGTCCACCGTCGAGTGGTCAACGTTGACACCGCGCTCGGCCATCATTTCTTCGAGATTGCGCAGACTCAACGCATAAGCCACATACCACCGCACGCATACCAAAATTACATCAAGCGGATAGTGAAGGCACTTGAGTACCTTGCCGATTCCGGGCGGCAACGACGTCTTCGACTTCGACATTCCGGTCTTCATGTAGTTGGAGAAGCGAATTCTACCGCAGTGCCCTAATGCGACACTGCCACCCGGCGAGCCAGACTTCGCCCGTGCGCCCCATCGTCTGGCGCACGTTCGCGCGTTGGCGCGTTGGCGCGGCAAACTGTCGAAAGGCGGCGGTTGCTGCGCATGCACCATGCCGCCGACAAGCGCGGCGCAGATGAACGCTGCGCCGAGCCGTGACATCTCCTCCGCATTGATCCGCCGGATGCAGCGCCTATTCGGCGAGTCCCATGCCGTGCTGCGGCGACGTCGTGGTCGAGCCGGGGCGGCGCAGCATCTTGTCGACCTCGCCCGCGTGCAGTTCCTCGACCTGGATCATCTGGCGCGCAAACTCCTCGAGCGCGACCGAGCAGCCTTCCACGAGCGAGAGCAACTCGCGGTAAAGACCGAGCGCGATCTGTTCGGCCTCGAGCGATTCGCGCAGGATGGACGCGATATCAAACGTGTGGGAATCGAGCAGCGGACCGATTGCGAGCGACGGATACGCGCCGAGCGTCGTGATCCATTCGCCGGCCTGGTGCGCATGCAAAAGCGATTCGTCCGCCTGCTGCCGCAGCCATGAAACGATCGGAATGCGGCCGAATCCGAACACCAGGAACGAATAGTGCGTATAGCGCACCACGCCGGCCAGCTCGGATTCGAGAATCTTGTTCAGCACTGCGACGACCGGCTCCTTCTCGATCTCAGCCATGGTGCCTCCCATGCAAGGCCAGTGAGCGGCGGGGATAGTTCATGACACCTCCGTCTCGCAGAAAGCGTTTGCAGGCGCTCTGAAGAGTGAGTTCGATTGTTGCACTTATCGCGGTTTGCCGCTGTACCTCCGGCGCTCGCGCGATCTCGAGGCAGTGCAATGGCTGTACTGGCCCGTTATTCGATATCGACAAGACGTGCCTCGAGCCGTCGCGCGAGCGCCAGGCCGCCTTCGCGCATGATTGAGTCATGATTCCAGCGGAATGCCAGCCGTGCGAGCGGCGCGAGCGCGACCGCGCTCATCCA
This sequence comes from Paraburkholderia sp., assembly GCF_035501035.1. GTDB lineage: Bacteria > Pseudomonadota > Gammaproteobacteria > Burkholderiales > Burkholderiaceae > Paraburkholderia. The sequence continues at coordinate 5,873 of NZ_DATJWR010000220.1, read as the reverse complement.
GGCACTGGCAGTCCTGACGTGCCAGTCGTAGCGCACCAGAGTGCGGCTGCCGTCGGCTGCGAAGTGCCAGCGTCCCACGCCTTCCAGCGTGCCGCTGGCCTCTCCCTCCAGCGCAACGAGCGGCGCCACGCGCGTGACGCGCACGTCGATAATCACACGATAGGGCAGCACGCCCTTCCACGTGTAACGATGCACGGCGCCCAGCCCGTCGCTCCCGCCCGCCTGCAACTCCCGCACGGATTCGACGTTCTTCCACCACCTCGGCCAACGAATGGAATCGTGAATCGCGTCCCACACCGGCTGCACCGGCGCATCGATGCACCACAAGGTGGTCAGACGGAATTCCGCCATCGTTCTCTTCCTCCTTGTTTGCGCCACGACTACGCGTGTTGACAGGCTGGCCGCGCCCATGCGCTACCTTCGCGCGAATATTGCGTGGTGCGAAACAGTGCTCCAGAATCATTCATGATCCACGGCCAGGTACGTTTAAGTATAGGAGGCGGCGATGCGCATACTGCAGATCGGGGCCACAGCGGTTCTGGGTGCGCAGTGGCCGCGCAGGCGTTCCGGAAGTGCGTGGCAGAAGACATCACGGGCCACGTGGCGTCGGCCGCGTTGAATCCCACAGCAGCGCAAACTTGTATGATGAAAGATGTGCCGCTTCCAGACCGGGATTTCGTTTCCGATGCGCAGGCACGCTTCGATGCGCTCGCAAACTATCAGGTCACGCTGAAATCGACACCGGCGGGAGCAGAACCCGTCGAGATACGGTATGGCTACCGCAAGCCGGGCTTCATTCGGATGGACTTCATCCGTCCGCATCCCGGCGCGACACTGACCTATAGCCCGGCATCGGGAAAAGTCACGCTTTGGCCATTCGGTTTCGGCACGTTTCCGAGGCTCATGCTGAGCCCCGACAGCCGCATGATCCGGAGCCCACAGGGTCATCGCGTCGACGAGTCCGACATCGGCGCCCTGCTCGTCAATGTCCGCACGCTTCAACTGCATGGCATTACACAGGTCGTCGGCGCTGAATCTATCGGCATGTGCCGGGCGACGCATGTGATCGTGACATGCAGCCCCGGACACGTAGCGACCGGCGTGTTCCGCTATGAGTTGTGGTTCGATATGAGCCATGGTCTGCCCGTCAAGGTCGCGAGCGAGGGTGCGTCACGTAAGCCAATTGAAACGGTGTTGATGGAGGACCTGCGCATCGACGTGCCAGGCTCGCAGCTCAGGCCGTTTGGCTAATCACGCGGGCGAGCGGTCATCCGGGCATGATTGATTCGATTTGCTAAATGAATCTCGGCACCGCATGGTGTTGTTCGGTCCGCCAGGGTGCCGCACGTCGATGGGCTCGAACCGGCCAGAAGCAGCCATTCGACCCCGTGCCCTAGATCGTCAACAATCGCTTCCTGCAGGTCGTGAACGTGCGCATCACGACAGCCGCAGTCGCCTCACGTCTTGCTGCGGAGGCGCGCCGAACAGACGGCTGTACTCGCGACTGAACTGCGAGGCGCTCTCGTAGCCTACCTGGATCGCGGCACTACCCGCGTCGATGCCAAGGTTGAGCATCAACTGCCGCGCTTCCTGCAGGCGCAACTGATTCTGGTATTGCAGAGGACTGGTTCCGGTGATGTTGCGGAAATGCTGACGGAACGTCGAAGGACTCATGTGCGCGTGCGCGGCCAGTTCATCCACCTGGAGTCCCTTCGAGAAATTCTGCTTGAGCCATCTCACAGCCCTGGCGATTTGTTGGCTCGGCGATCCGTTGGCCGCAAGGTGCTGTAACTGCGGACTGTGGGGGCCAGCGAGAAGCCGCACGATGATTTCTTGCTGAAAAAGCGGTGCCAATTGCGGAGACAATGCTGGTTGGTCCAGCAATTCGATCAGCCGAATCAGGACGCCGATCAGTGCATCGTCAAGAGTTTCAATCGTGATCGGCGTGAAAGCTGGCGTTCGAGGCGGAGCCGGCAACTGCATCTCCGCAGCTGTCTTCACGATGTCGCGGCTGTCTAGTGTCAGCATCAGGCCCAGCATCGGTTCCTCAATACTCGCGCGCGTGACGTGCGAGATCACAGGCAGGTCGATGCTTGCCAGCATCGACTGGCCGGGGCCGTAGTTCACCACCTCTTTTCCTACCAACGCCTGCTTATGGCCCTGCGCAACGACGCCCAGCCCGAGGCTAAAGATGCAGTGCAACGGCTCGGTTGGCCCCTTCCGGCGGTGAAGGGAAAGGGCTGGTATGGCTGTGGTGTAGTCACCGTCAGACTGGGCAAAGCGGGCGATGGCTCGCGCGAGGTCGTGCGTGCGTGCGGTAGTCGTACTCATTGGCTCGGAAACCCGGTATTTCATGCGAAATCTCTAACGCCAAGACGGCCGGAACACTTTACTCCGGTTGAAGACCGTTCGCGTGGCTTTAAGCACGCTTCGTCAGTTCAGGCAAGAAGTTCGGCGCTTTCGGCAACCTCCCCGGTGTCAATCGAGCGACACTGAAGCCAGTTAATTCATATCCGATGCTCGAATTTTGGGGCATCAAGAACACAAAGGATCCGCGTATGAATAGCAAGAAAGTGTGGCTGATTACCGGCGCCGGCCGCGGCATGGGCGTGGATATCGCCAAGGCAGCCTTGGCGGCCGGCCACGATGTTGTGGCGACCGGGCGCAATCCTGAAAAGGTCAGGAACGCCATCGGCGATCACGATAATCTTCTGGTCGCCCAGCTGGACGTGACCCGCCCCGCGGATGCCGAGGCCGCCGTCGAAACTACCGTCCAGAGGTTTGGCCGCATTGACGTGCTGGTCAACAACGCGGGCAACTTCTATGGGGGCTTCTTCGAGGAGCTTAGCCCCGCCCAGGTGCGTAGCCAGCTCGAAACGCTTCTGTTCGGCCCGATGAATGTTGCCCGGGCCGTATTGCCGGTGATGCGCAAGCAGCGCTCTGGCCTGTTAGTCACAATCTCATCGACAGCTGGCATTACTGCTGGCGTGTTTTGCAGTGCATATGCCGCTGCAAAGTTTGGCGTCGAAGGATGGATGGAGTCGCTTGCCCAGGAAATTGCTCCCTTTGGCATTCGCACCATGCTGGTAGAACCAGGTTTTTTCCGAACAGAACTCCTCAGCGCAGACTCAACTACCTACGCCGAACTTTCCATTGATGACTATGCGTCGCGCACTCAGGAGACCGTGGCTGCATGGAAAGGCATGAGCGGCAAGCAGGGTGGCGATCCGGCCAAACTTGCCGCCGCGCTAGTGGAATTGACGGCGCAGGAAGAGCCGCCCGCTCGCTTCGCCGCCGGCGCGGATGCAGTTGAAGCTTTTGAATCCAAGGCGAACACCTTGCTCGCTCAGGCGAATGCCCACCGCGAGCTGTCTTCATCCCTTTCACACGCCCCAGAATAAAGACGGGCGCCGCCGGACAAGGGCTCATCACCCTGGCCTTTGATGCATCCGGCCAGCGGCGGCGGTATGCCCCGACTGCTCGACGACCTTCGGCACCGTGACCAAGATCGTCGTTCAATCGGCGTGAGTACGGTCAAACGGCAAACCATCTTCTTATACGCGAAGATCAACCTGCGTACTGGTGCGCTTTAGGAGCGACCGGCCGCGGTGTTCCCGGCATGTATTCACGGTTCCGTTGTGACTCGCCTATTCGGCATCCAACTCGCGAAAAAAGGGAACGCGTATGCACCATCGTCCCGACGGCAAGTGCATATGGCGGGCGCGACGATCTTCCGCTCAGGCTGGAACCGCACCGATCTGCTGCAACAGGGCCAACAGGTCAGGTTGCCCGCGCTCTTCGACAATTTTTCCGTTGGAAAAGCGATAGAAGTTCACGGCCTGAACCTCAATCTTCGTTCCGCTCGCAGGCACGCCAAAGAAGGTGGCTCGGTGAGTACCGCGCATGATGAAACGTGCGGCAACGGTGTCGTTTTCCGCGATCATTTCTTCGAGCGTCCATTGTATGTCGGGGAAACCAGAGCGCATCATGCCGAGGATTTCCATGTAGCCCCGCGGTCCAATGAAAGGATCCGGGCTGACGGGGGCGTGGAAGATTGCATTGGCATCAACAAGCTCTTCGGCAAGCGCCTCGCAGGCTGTATTGATGAATTCAACAAAGCGGGACATCAACAGTTTGTTCGATTCGGCGGACATGATTTGAACCTTGTAAGTGAATGTGGTCGCCCGCAACGGCGTCGCTTGCGTGCGCCGCCAAACGAGAGGCGGAGCAGGTTGCGGTAGGTCGCGTACGTGCCGGGTTCGGCCCGCTTACGACAACTGCAACAAGTCTAGACTGCAAATTTATCGGGATAAATGCGTGATATCTTTGGACATTCACAACAGGACGTTTCGAATGGATCGCCTCACGGGTATCAGCGTTTTCACGAAAGCAGTCGAATTGGGTTCGTTCTCGGCGGCTGGCGATGCGCTTCAGATGTCGCCACAACTGGTCGGAAAACACGTCCAGGTGCTGGAACAGAGTCTCGGCGTGCGTCTGCTGAACAGAACGACGCGTAGGCAAAGCCCGACAGATATCGGCCGGGCTTATTACGAACGCGCCAAGATCATCCTCGCGGAGGTCGAGGCGGCCGAAAACCTCGTAGCCGAAACCCGTTCAGTGCCGACTGGCCGTCTGAAGATTAACGCGCCTGTGAGCTTCGGCATGCACACCTTGGCGCCTAAGTTGCCGGAGTACCTTAAGGCGTTTCCGCAGGTCGCAGTTGACGTGACTCTGTCGAATCGAGCCGTCGATCTGATTGACGAGGGTTATGACGCCGTGTTCAGGATTGGCGAGCTGGGGGATAGCGGCCTGATTGCTCAGCCACTGGCTCCATACCGGTTAGTGCTATGCGCCGCGCCATCGTATCTTGCTGCAAACCCGCGCATAACAGTTCCCGCTGATCTCGAGCACCATGAGTGTCTTGGCTTTACGCATACGGAACTGCGATCGGAGTGGACGTTTGATGGCCCTGAAGGCCGCGTCGCTGTGCAGGTCTCGGGGCGGTTCATGGGAGACCATGGTGAGGTGCTGCTGGCGGCCGCCGTGGCGGGCGTCGGGGTCATGCTTCAGCCCGTGGAACTGGTGAACGGCGAACTCGATCGGGGCAGTCTGGTTGTTGTGCTTCCGGACTATCAGGCGCCTTCGCGGCCATTACACGTTCTATATGCCCGTGATCGCCGGGTGACGCCCAAGTTGAGGAGCTTTCTGGATTTTGCGAGAGAGCACTTCGGAGCTTAGCGAAGTGATAGTTCCTCAGCATTGTTCAAACCCATCGGCGCCACACTCTGTCGAGCGGGCGCTGGTGGCAATGACCGCTTCCGGGAAAACTGAAGGTCTCGGATGGGTCGGCTTGGTGCATTCACCGACGGCACGGTGGCGGCCAAGTTCCCCCGGTCGCCATCAGGCAGAACCCGGCCATGAAGAGTCAGTCCAGCACGCACCTGCGCGGACACCCCAACGGCAATTCCCCCCACAAAGCCGCCGCTCAGTGAGATTCTCCTCATTGCCCCATGGCAACGCGAAAAGATTCCGGGACACCAAAGGTAGTAGCTAGCGAATGCGCAGGCGGGGTGCCGTGTGGCAGGCACTATTCGTCGTCGGCGTCATCATGCTGGCGATGTTTCCAGCCCTTGTGCCGGCCGTTGTCGTGCCATTGCCGACGGTCCCAGTACTCACCCTCATATCCGCGGCCGTAGGCAACGGGCGCTTGTGCGTACACAAGCGGAGGCCCCTCATACACACCCGGAGGCGCCGCGTACACGACCGGGGCCGCTTCGACGACGACGCCTGCCCGCACTTCATCCACAGGAACCTGTTGCACCGAACGGCGGCGATTCTGCTTGGCGAAATCGTCCCCGGAACCGGGCCAAACT
>NZ_DATJWR010000219.1:0-57863 GCF_035501035.1 Paraburkholderia sp. | reverse complement strand
AGGTGAAGTAGAGCAGGAGCGGGTCGCTGGCACGCGTCGGCCCGTCGGGCTCGAAGGCGGGGCTGGCATCGTAGGCGCGCGAAAGGTCGATCCACTCGTTCGCGCCGTTCGTGCCGCCCACGGCGATGCGCTTCACGCTCTTGTCCAGCGCTTCGAACTTGCCGAGTTCGGCCTCATCCACGACGACGTAGCGCGCACCGCCCGTCTCCACGCGCTCGCGCACGTCGTCGGGCGAGAGCTGCGTCGTGGCGGGCAGCACGATTGCGCCGAGTTTCATCGCCGCCAGCATCACGTCCCAGAGTTCGACGCGATTCGGCAGCATCAAAAGCAGGCGGTCACCACGCTTGACGCCCTGTTCGCGCAGGAAGTTCGCCATGCGCGAGGAGCGCTCGGACATCTGCGCGAACGAATAGCGCGTGCCGCCGTGCGCGAGGTCGTCGACGATCCAGAGCGCCGGGTTGTCGTTGCCGCGCGCCATCACGTCGAAGTAATCGAGCGCCCAGTTGAAGGTGTCGAGCTTCGGCCACGAGAATTCCGCGTACGCGCGGGCGTAGTCGGTGCGGTGACGCAGCAGCAGATCGCGTGCGTCGATGAAGGCCTGCGCGGAAGGGGTGAACCCGGTCATCGTCGTCTCCATTTGCGCGTGTGCGCGCTCGATTTATTTTCGCTTCGTCATCCTCACTGCTTCTCAAAGCTGTCGCGCGATCACCATCCGCTGCACTTCGCTCGTGCCTTCGTAGATCTGCGTGATGCGCGCATCGCGATAGTGCCGCTCCACCGGATAGTCGTTGAGGAAGCCATAGCCGCCGTGAATCTGGATGGCGTGCGAGCATACTTCCTCGGCCATCTCGGAAGCGTAGAGCTTCGCCTGGGAGGCCTCGGAAAGGCAAGGCTTGCCGAGGCTACGCAGCCGCGCCGCGTGATGCACGAGATGGCGCGCCGCGTTGATGCGTGTGTGCATGTCCGCGAGCATGTTGGCCACGCTCTGGTGCCTGATGAGCGGCTCGCCGAACTGCACGCGCTCGTGCGCATAGGTGCGCGCCGCTTCGAACGCCGCGCGCGCGATGCCGAGCGCCTGCGCCGCAATGCCGATGCGCCCGCCTTCGAGATTCGAAAGCGCGATCTTCAGCCCTTCGCCGCGCTGGCCGAGCAGATTCGCTTCGGGAATCGCGCAATCGACCAGCGAGATCGGACAGGTGTCCGAGGCGCGGATGCCCATCTTCTTTTCCTGCGGCCCGACGTTGAAGCCCGGCGTGTCGGTCGGCACGATGAAGGCCGAGAGGCCGCGCTTGCCCGCGTCTGGATCCGTCACCGCGAAAACGATGGCGATGTTCGCGCGCGAGCCGTTGGTCACGAACTGCTTGTTGCCGTTGAGCACCCACTTGCCGTCGCGCAGTTCGGCGCGCGTGCGCAGATTGTTCGCCTCGGAGCCCGCCTGCGGCTCGGTCAGGCAAAACGCGCCAATCAGCTCGCCGCTTGCGAGCTTGCCGAGCCAGCGGTCCTTTTGCGCATCGGTGCCGAACTGCAGGATCGGCCCGCAACCCACGGAGTTGTGCACGCTCACGAGCGTCGCGCACGAGGCGCAGCCGGCCGCGATCTCTTCCATCGCAAGCGCGTAGGCCACGTAGTCGGTGTACGAGCCGCCCTGTTCCTGCGGCACGATCATGCCGAGAAAGCCCAGCTCGCCCAGTTGCTTGACGACCTCGTCGGGCAGCTTGCTGTCGCGGTCCCATTGCGCCGCGTTCGGCGCGAGGCGCTCGCTCGAGAAGTCGCGCGCGGCGTCGCGAATCATGCGCTGATCGTCGGTGTAAAACTCGTCCATGTGTGTCCCCTTCCTGTGTCTCTGGCGCAAACCGGGTGCGCCTGGCTGCTGCGTCGCAACGAGGCGCCACCACGCGCGCGAGGCGCATGCCTGCGTCCACTGTGGCGCGATGCCGCCCCGGCTGCAAGGCTTGCGAAAAGTGTAGGGACGCGCTCACGCGCATTCGATGCCCGTCACGCTCAAACTCACAGATCGGATTTACCATATTGGGCGCAACAACCCCACAGGAGGTGGCTTCTTGCAGCCCGCCAAACTCGATACACTGAGCGAAAAAGGCACGATCTCGATGAGCCTCGTCAACGAGACGCTCGCGCTCGCGCGCTCAGGCGGCCTGGAGGTCGCCCCTCTCGCCGAGGCCGCCGGCATCGCGCCGGCCATGCTGCTCGCGCCGCACGCCCGCGTGAGCGCAGCGCAATATGGACTTTTGTGGTCAGGCATCGCCCGCGCGCTCGACGACGAGTTCTTCGGCCAGGACTCGCACGCGATGAAAAGCGGCAGCTTCATCGCCATGACGCACTCCGCGCTCGGTGCGAGCACGGGCCGCCAGGCGCTGCAGCGCGCCGTGCACTTCATGCGGCTGGTGCTCGACGACCTGGCAGGCGTCATCGATATCGACATCGATACCCCGCGCGTGCGCGTCACGCTCGTGCATCGCGCGGGCAAGCCCACGCCCACGATGTTCGCTTACGCCACGTGGTTCATCCTCGTTTATGGGCTCGTCTGCTGGCTGGTGGGGCGGCGCATTCCGCTCCTCGCGGCGCGCTTTCGCTGTGCGCAACCGCCCGCCGCGCACGAATACCAGCTGATGTTCTGCGACGACATGGCCTTCGATCAGCCGGCCACGTGGTTCGAGCTCTCACCCGCCTTTCTCGATCTTCCCGTGATCCAGACCGCCAGCTCGGCGCGGACCTTCCTGCGCAATGCACCGGGCAATTTCGTCGTGAAGTATCGCAATCCGGGCTCGTTCGCCGCACGCGTGCGCAGGGCGCTGCGCGCGCTCCCCGCCACGGCGTGGCCCGATGCCGACGCCATTGCGCAACGGCTGAACGTCGCGCCCGCGACGCTGCGCCGGCGCCTGCGCCAGGAGGGCCACAGTTGCCAGTCGATCAAGGACGAGTTGCGGCGTGACCTGGCAATCGCGGCGCTGCGCGACGCGGGCCGCTCGGTCGCCGACGTCGCGGTGGCCGTCGGATTCGCCGAGCCGAGTGCCTTTCACCGGGCATTCCGCAAGTGGACCGGCCAGCGCCCGACCGACTACCGCGCGGCGCGCCAGCGCGGCCGTACGCGATGACAGCGCTCGCGCGCAGGGACGACGAAAGAACGTTTCGATCTACCTTTCGATTATTGAGATAACACCTATAATTTCGGGGATATCCCTGATAAGAAAGGCCTTGCCATGAACTCCCTTCCGCGTGTAGCGCTCGGCGTTCTTGCCGCAGCGTGCTGCTTCGCGTCGGTTGCGGCGCTGGCCCAACCGTACAATCCCTCAGTGCCCTTGACGCGAGCCCAGGTACGCGCCGATCTCGTCGAGTGGCGCAACGCGGGTTACGATCCGCTCGACTGGATCAACTACCCGGAAAACGCGCAACGCGCGGGCGCCATCGTGGCGCAACGTCGCGCGGAGCACGGCACGGCGGGCGCTCCCGCCGGGCAGATGCCCCAGTAGTCGCAGTCGTCCCAGTCGTCCCGGTTGTTCCGGTTGTTCCGGTTGTTCCGGTTGTTCCGGTTGTTCCGGTTGTTCCGGTTGTTCCGGTTGTTCCGGTTGTTCCGGTTGTTCCGGTTGTTCCGGTTGTTCCGGTAGCAAGCTAACGGCAACACGGTAGTCATCGGGCATCGGGCGCGCCAGCGCCTGCTGCCGGTGCCCACTCGTGTCCGTTTCTTCCAGAGCCGGGCGCGCCGGTTCGCCCCCCCCCGACGCGGGCCTGTGCGCCCGTCTGCCTCTCGTCGCACCGCGACACGCACGGCTCAGAGCGAGCACAGCGGCAACGCGCGCTGTTGTACCTCTTCCACGCTTGCGACGGCATTTCTGCGCTTGTCGGACAATTGTTTACAATCGCGCCCGTAGCCAGACGCCGCGGCATCCGCGCACCCGCATTGCGCTCCTGCCGGCGCTGCTTACAAACAACAAACAAGCAACGAACAACCCGCTCGACTCTCAAGGGCCCGATCTTCATGGACGCCATCAATCGCTATTTCGGTTTCGAAGAAGCAGGCACCAACCTGCGCACCGAACTGCTCGCCGGTTTCACCACTTTCCTCACGATGGCCTACATCATCTTCGTGAACCCGGCCATTCTCGGCGACGCCGGCATGCCGAAGGAAAGCGTGTTCGTCGCCACCTGCCTCGTCGCAGCGCTCGCCTCGATCGTCATGGGCCTCTATGCGAACTATCCGATCGCGCTCGCACCCGGCATGGGCCTGAACGCGTATTTCGCCTATACGGTCGTCAAGGGCATGGGCTTCACCTGGCAGGCCGCGCTCGGCGCCGTGTTCATTTCCGGGTGCCTGTTCTTTATCGTCACGCTGCTGCGCGTGCGCGAGGCGATCGTCAACGGCATTCCGCATTCCATCCGCGTGTCGATCACAGCGGGTATCGGCCTCTTTCTCGCGATCATCTCGCTCAAGACCTCGGGCGTGATCGTCGGTAGCCCCGCCACGCTCGTCGAACTCGGTAACCTGCACGATCCCCACGCGATCCTCGCCATCATCGGCTTCTTCGCGATCGTCACGCTCGACGTGCTGAAGGTGCGCGGCGCGATCCTGATCGGCATCGTGGGCGTCACGGTCCTCTCGTTCTTCTTCGGCGGCAACCAGTTCCATGGTGTGTTCTCCGCGCCGCCTTCGATCGCGCCGACTTTCGCGCAGCTCGACATCAAGGGCGCGCTCTCCTCGGGCGTGCTCAACGTGATCCTCGTGTTCTTCCTCGTCGAGCTGTTCGACGCGACGGGCACGCTGATGGGCGTCGCGAACCGCGCGGGCCTGCTCGTGCACGGCAAGATGCACCGCCTGAACCGCGCGCTGCTCGCGGACAGCACCGCGATTCTCGCGGGCTCGGTGCTCGGCACTTCGTCGACGACGGCGTACATCGAAAGCGCCTCGGGCGTGCAGGCGGGCGGCCGCACCGGCATGACCGCGCTCACCGTGGCCGTGCTTTTCCTCGCGTGCCTGTTCGTCGCGCCGCTCGCGGGCGTCGTGCCGGGCTACGCGACGGCGCCTGCGCTGCTCTACGTCTCGTGCCTGATGCTGCGCGAACTCGCGGATCTGCCGTGGGACGACGCCACCGAAGTCGTGCCGGCCGCCCTCACCGCGCTCGCGATGCCGTTCACCTACTCGATCGCGAACGGCGTGGCGTTCGGCTTCATCTCCTATGCAGGCCTGAAGCTGTTCACGGGACGCGTGCGCGACGTGAAGCTGATCGTGTGGATCATCGCCGCCGTGTTCCTGTTCCGGTTCTTCTATCTCGGAAACGCGTAGGCTCCGGATCGCCAAAACGCAAAAAGGGTGGCCATGTGCCACCCTTTTTTGTTTCGCACCCCTCACCCCTGTTTGCCACCGGGGTGCCGCCGGCCTCGCCGGCGACTTCCAGCCCGGTCGCTAGCCGATCCAACCCCCGCCTGCGTCAAACTTCGCGGCCGCACAACTGCATGACGCCGGGCGCCCTCCTTATCATAGGAAGTTATCTCCAGCCTCCCCACACAAAGGAACCGCCTCGTGGCCACTTACCCCGCCTCGTCCGAACGCTACACGAAGCCCGCGATCTTCTTCCACTGGGGCATTTTCCTGCTCGTCGCACTGGCTTATCTCGCAATTGAGGTGCGTGGCCCGAAGGGCACGGACAGCCGCGTGTTCTGGAGCAACGTGCACTTCTGGGCGGGCTCGCTCGTGCTTGCGCTCTCCGTGCTGCGGCTCCTGTGGCGTCTCTGGCAAGGCGCGCCTGCGGATATCGATTCGAACGCGCTGCTCTCGTTTCTCTCGCGCATCGTGCACCTTGCGCTTTATCTGTTCATCTTCGTTCAGCCCCTGCTTGGCATTCTGATGATCAACACGGGCGGTCATCCGGTTACGCTCGCGGGGGCCAATCTGCAGATCACGCTCGTCGGCCCTGATCCGGTCGCGCGCAAGTTCTTCCACGACGCGCACGAGTTGATCGGCAATCTGTTTTATTGGGTGATCGGCCTGCATGCCCTCGCGGCAATCGGCCACCATCTCGTGCTGCGCGACAACACGCTGCGCCGCATGATCTGAGCGCCACGTCATGCGCGCATAAACGAAAGCCGCGCCCCAAGGGCGCGGCAGGAAACGAATGCGGTGAAGGAGGAGCGCCCGCCTGGCGCGGGCGCCCGGTTCTGGCGCTGGCCAAGTACTAGCCGCGCGCCGATCAAGCGCTGCCGTGCGCCTGCACGAAACGCACGTAGCCGCTACGCAGTACGAGGCACTGGGCCCGCGTTTCGGAGAGCAAGCGGCGCGCGCACGCCTCGATGCGGTCGCGGTGATGGTCGAAGGCGTTCAGCATGTCTTCGGCGCGCGGCGAGGCCGCACCGAAGTGGTCTTCCAGCGCGGCCGCCGTGATCGTACATTCCACCCTCTCCCCATCGATCATCGCCGGAAATGCCAAGGTCAGTTCGCGGCCCGAGTACTCGGGCGCCTCATTCGGAAACATGATCTGCATGGGAGTCGCCTTAGGTTGAGGGTGAATGGGCCGCGCGTCGCCAGGGTTCAACTCCATGGACAGGGTGCGGGAAACAGTCCGATGCGGTACGCGCGGTAAAACTTCAGCCACCGCAAACGGCACGTTCGCGGCGGTTGATCTGATTCACTTTAGACGACTTCCCGCGGCCCGCAAGCTCCGCGTTGACACACGCATGAAATAGTCGGCGTGCTGGCCGCTCGAATTTATCCGCTTCGCAGCCCCAGGCCTCTTTTGCGAGTGCAGCACGAACGGCCGTCATTGCGCGCGCAAATATCGCCCTTTCCGCCGCTGCGCCAACGCGCAGCGCCGGATGCCGCATCGCATCATTCGCGCCGCACAGGCGCTTCAGGATTCGCGATGCAGGTGCTGATCGAGCTTTTCGAGGTCTTTCGGGTGCAGGGTCAGCATCACCACGAATGCGACGATCCCGAGGGCCACGACCGCCAAGCCGGACACCACGACGTTGTTCCTGTCGAACAGCAATCCGTCTATCGCGTACGCGAGGCCGACGAGCGCGACGAATATGGCGAGCACCCCCACCAGGATCCTCAATTCGCCTTGCACCATGACGAACTCCGCAACGGAGCGTGCGGCACACCTGCCGGTCCGTCTGCCGGGCCTGCTTGCGGCCGCCGGGGCGCGACGCGAATGCGCCCACTACCATCATCCTGGCACCCGCGTGAAGAAACTCAAGCCGCATTTGACGCCATGAACTACGGCCGGGCAGGCGCGGCCCCCGTGCTTGAATCCGGCTTGAATCGGGTCTCAAACTGATTTCAACCCGATTTCAACCCGGATAGGCAGCCGCCGCGTTTCCTGTACCATGAAATGCCCTTGCGGCGACGCCCGCGCACTCGCTGCGCTGCGCCGTGGCGTGCCTGTAACGACTGGAGACACGAGTGACCCAACGCCCCGTCACGCCGCACGACACGGCCCGCGCGGACGCGATTGCGCAAGCTCACGCGCGCTCGCGCGCACTCGGACTGCGCGCAACCGAGGTGCCCGAATTCGACGCCCTGGCCGGTGTGGACCTGCGCGAGCTCATCGAAGCGAACCGCGCGCTCTACCACCAGGCGCGCCCGGTGATGGATGCGCTGCACGCGCAGATCGTCGATACGCAGAGCATGGTGCTGCTCACCGACCGCAACGGCGTGATCCTGCATAGCCTCGGCGACAGCGACTTCGTGGAGAAGGCGCGGCGCGTGGCGCTGCGCCCGGGCGTTTCGTGGTCGGAGCAGCATCGCGGCACGAATGCGATCGGCACGGCGCTCGTGGACGGCCAGCCAACCACCGTGCATGCCGGCGAGCACTTTCTGCGCGCCAACCACATCCTCACCTGCTCATGCGCGCCGATTGCCGATCCCTACGGCCGCACGCTCGGTGCGCTCGATGTGAGCGGCGAATCGCGTGGCTTTCACAAGCACACGCTCGCGCTCGTGCGCATGTCGGCGCAGATGATCGAGAACCACCTCTTCAGCACCGAATTCGCCGAGGCCATCCGGCTCCAGTTTCATGCGCGCGCGGAGTTCATCGGTACGCTGTACGAAGGATTGGCCGCCTTCCGCGCCGACGGCACGCTGCTCTGCGCGAACCGCAGCGCGCTGTTCCAGTTCGGCGCGCCGCTCGCGGACCTGCAGCAGCGCGAGTTCGCCGCGCTCTTCGGCCGGCCGTTCGCGGCGTTCATGCAGCAGCTCATGCGCGCGCCCGGCGAGTCGCTCACGCTCACGCTGCCAAGCGGCGTGCGCGTCATTGCGCGCGCCACGCCCGGTACGGCGGGGCTCGCACGCGCCACACCTGCTGCAACATCGCGCGCTCCGTATTCGCCGCCGTATTCGGCCTCCGCGCCCTATCAGAGCGCACCGAAACCACCCACTGCTGCGGATACCCCGCCGCAACCCACGCTGGCCGAGCTCAATACCGGCGACGCTCGGCTCGCCGCCGTCCTGCAGCGTGTGGCGCGCGTGCGCGGACGCGACATTCCCGTGCTCGTGCTCGGCCGCACCGGCACCGGCAAGGAATGGCTCGCGCGGGCTCTGCATCACGATTCGCCTCGCCGCGACGGCCCGTTCGTCGCGCTCAACTGCGCCGCGCTGCCCGACACGCTGATCGAAGCCGAACTCTTCGGCTACGAGGACGGCGCGTTCACGGGCGCGAAGCGTCGCGGCAGCGCGGGCAAGATCGTGCAGGCGCACGGCGGCACGCTCTTTCTCGACGAGATCGGCGACATGCCGCTCGCGCAGCAGGTGCGGCTCATGCGCGTGCTGCAGGAACGCGCGGTCGTGCCGCTCGGCGGTGCTCGCGCGGTGCCGGTGGATCTGCGCATCGTCTGCGCGACGCACCGCGACCTGCGCGCGATGATCGCCGAGGGCACGTTCCGCGAAGATCTCTACTACCGCATCAACGGCCTCGTCGTGACCCTGCCGACGCTGGCCGAACGCACCGATCTCGATGCGCTCGTCGCGCGCATGCTCGACATCGCGCGGCGCGAGGTGCCGGGTGCACCCACGCGCCTCACGCCTGCCGTACAGGGCTGCTTCGCGCGTTGCCGCTGGCCCGGGAATCTGCGTCAGCTCGCGAGCGTGCTGCGTACCGCGGCGATCATGGCCGAAGGCGAGGACGCCATCGACATCGAGCATCTGCCCGAAGACCTCATGCACGATTGCAAGCCCGCGAACGGCTGCGAAACGCAGCGCGACGCAAGCGAGGCGCCGCGCACCATGGAAACGCACGCGCCCTCCGACCCGCCGCGCGAACCCGCGCGCCTCGCGCAATGGCAGTCGCAGCTCATCGAAGAGACGCTCGCGCGCCATCGCGGCAACGTCTCGGCGGCGGCGCGCGAGCTCGGCCTCGCGCGTAACACGGTCTACCGGCATCTGCGCCAGCGACGCTGAGGACACATGGAGATGGCGGTGCGGCTTATGGCCGAAGCAGCGCCAGGGTAAGCTTGGCGGATCGCTTCAAGCCCTTGTGCGCCATGGCCTCCGCCCAGGAAATCAAACGCTTTCGGCGCAATCTCGCCGACGAACTCGACAGTGCCGCTGTCTACGACACGCTCTGCGCCGTCGAAAAAGACGCAGAACGCTGCCGGATCTTCGCGGAGCTTGCCGCCTCCGAGCGCGAGCACGCGAGCGTGTGGCGCGAGAAGCTCGCCGCCAACGGCGTAGCGGCACGTCCGCACCGGCGCAGCGCGAAGACGCGCCTGCTGCAAACGCTCACTCGCGCCTTCGGCCCCTCGCTCGTACTGCCGACCGTCGCCGCCGCCGAATACGCCGACCGCGACCGCTACGCGCGCGAACCCGGCGCCGAAAAGCTATCCGCCCAGGAACAGCAGCATGCGGCCATCGTGCAGTCGATCGTCGCGAAAAAACGCGAGCCCGAAAAGAGCCGCGGCCAGCAGATCGCCGCCGCCGAGTCGTGGCACAAGGGCGCGACCTCGGGCAACGATCTGCGCGCGGCCGTGCTGGGCGCGAACGACGGGCTCGTCTCGAACTTCTGCCTCATCATGGGCGTGGCGGGCGCGGGCAGCACCAATCGCGCGATTCTGCTCACGGGGCTTGCCGGCCTCATTGCGGGTGCGTGCTCGATGGCACTCGGCGAGTGGCTCTCGGTGACCAACGCGCGCGAACTCGCGCGCACGCAACTCGCGAAGGAAGCCGACGAACTTGAGCACACGCCCGACGCCGAGCGCCACGAGCTCGCGCTCATCTATCAGGCTAAGGGTATCGACGCCGAGGAATCGCGCCGCGTCGCCGCCCAGATCATGCGCGACAAGGACGAAGCACTGAATACGCTCGCACGCGAGGAACTCGGCATCGACCCGAAGGAGCTGGGCGGCAATCCGTGGTCGGCGGCCGCGGTGTCGTTCTGCCTGTTCTCGCTCGGCGCGGCGCTTCCCACGGCCGCGTTCCTGTGGGCGCACGGCGTTGCCGCGATCGTGCAGTCGGTCGCGCTGAGCGCGTTCGGGCTCGCGACGGTCGGCGTGTTCACGTCGCTCTTCAATGGACGCAGCGCCGCGTTCTCGGCCTTCCGGCAGATCGTGATCGGCCTCGCCGCGGCCGCCTTCACGGCGGGAGCGGGCCGGCTGCTCGGAGTCTCGATTTCATGAACGACGCAGTCCCGCAGGATGGCGCGCCACGGGTGCCCGTCGTCCGGGTCGAGCCGCTCGGGCGCAGCTTCGAATCTCCGCCCGAATTGACCCTGCTCGAAGCGGCGGCGTTCGCGGGCATCCGTCTGCCGCGCATGTGCCGCAACGGCACGTGCCGGACATGCCTGTGCCGCGTCGTGAGCGGCGAGGTGAGCTTCACGATCGAGTGGCCCGGTTTGAGCCGTGAGGAAAAAGCCGAGGGCTACGTGCTGGCCTGCGTGGCCGTGGCGCGCACGGACCTCGTGCTAGACGTGCCGGACGCGGAAGCGATGTGAAAGCGATTGCGGACGGGATTGAGCACTGGCAACGCCCGAATGACAAACGGCCCGCAACACCAGGTCGCGGGCCGTTTTTGCGTCTCTTGTAACTTCAGACGAGCTTACTCGCCGCCGAAGTACACCGATTGCGGACCGGTGCGAGCCGCTTCGGACACGTAACGGCCACCCGAAGCCGACGACATGTTGCTCACGCCACCAAACGAGCTGTCGCCCTGATTGACGGGCGCGCTGGCCTGCGTGCCACCGGCAGCCTGGGCGCGGGTAGTTTGCTGGAATTCGACGAGTTGCTGGTTCACCTGCTCGCGGGTCAAGCCTTGATCGGCCTGGGCGAAAGCGGCTAGCGGAGCGGCAAGTACCACGGTAAGCGCAACGGCTTTGACAAGCGACTTCATGATGACAACCTCCGGAATTATGCAGATTTCACGCGCAATGATGGCGCGCATCTTGTTGTGCCCGGCCCGCTCGCTGCGACTCGCCGCAACGGCTGGCTGTGAGTGGATTCTAGGCAAGCAGCCTGGCCGGATATAGACCGATTCAGGTGATTTGGAATTACGGATTCCGCAACAATCCCATCCGCATTTGGGGCCATGGCGCTCGCGGCCTTCTGGCTGTATTCCGAGCACCCAGTGCAGGAGTTCAGACGATTCCCAACTCGATTGTTGTCGCCAGGAGAACACTGAATTCGCTTTCTAAGTATTTACCCTGACCCTCCGTCAGCATAAATTGTGGAACTGGGCCACGCCGAATGCGAAGGCTCTTCACAAAAAGATATCGGAGGTAATGTCATGAAGTTGCTTCTCAAGGCAGCCGTGGTCGCCGCCATCATCGCGGTGCCAGCCGTTTCGTTCGCGCAGGAACAAGCGCAGCAACAACCCGTAACCCGCGCCGAAGTTCGCGCCGAGCTCGCGCAGCTGCGTGCCGCCGGCTACGATCCGAGCGACTGGATGCACTACCCGGACAACATTCAGGCTGCTCAAGCCCGCATCGATGCCCAGAAGGCCGCAACGGCTTACGGCCCGTCGACCAGCGGCACCTCGCAGTCGAGCCAGTAAGTTTCGCGGCAACCCCGGCATCGAAGCCGGGCTCTCGCGCATGGCATCAGGCCCGCCCTCGCAAGAGAGGCGGGCCTGATTCGTTTGGGGGGATTTTTAGACTTGTGACGGATCGGCCGCCGGCACAGGACTGACGGCCGGCGCCGCCGTATCAGCGGCCGCCGCCGCGACCGCCGCCACCGTGACCACCGCCATGCCCGCCGCCACGGTTGCCGCCCGGCGAGCCCCACTGTCCGCCGTGGCCGCCGCCCGGAACGCCGCCATGCCAGTCGCCGCCATGATGATCGCGACCTCCGCCAACACCCCAGATACCCATGTTGACGCTGCCGAAAGCCGGCGCGTAGTTGGGTGCGTAGCCGGTTGCATAGCCGCCGTAGTAACCGGTGGAGTACGGCTGGCCGTAAGCACCATAGCCACCGTACCCATAATCGTAGCCGGGTGCCACCACACACCCGGCCAGCAGCACGATGGCGCTCGCCGCGAAAACGAACTTGAACATTGCAGATCCTCCTTTCCATTTGTAAGAAAGAAGAATCGGCATTAAATTCTTATTGAATTGCGGGCCCGCGTTACGGCCGTAACAGTGGGATGCGCATTCGGGCTTCGCCCGTGCGCTTTAGCCGCGCCGGCCCATTGCCTCTTCGATTTTCCGGTCGGTCTTGTACTGGCTCAGTGAATAGACGGCCCAGATCGCGGCCGGAATCCAGCCAATCAACGTGATCTGCAGGATCAGGCAGACGATGCCCGAAATAGGCCGCCCAATGGTGAAGAACAGCAGCCAGGGCAGGATGATCGCAATCAGGAGACGCATCTTCGGCGAGACCTCGCAAGCGTGGAGAAGGAACGAGAGGGAATCAGTTGACGGGCGCGAAGCGCGGCACGAGCGCGCCTTCGTGCTCGACGAGTTCGAAGAACACCGACGAGGGCCGCGTCCAGATCGTGCCGTTCGCCGCGCGATACACGATCATCGTGACCGAGGGATCCGACTCGAGCGTCGCCTCGCACACCAGTTCGTAAATGCCACCTTTGTAGTGCCGATAGCGCACCATCGCGTTCCCCTCTTCGAGTGCGCAAGCCTTCCTCGCGCGACTGCGCCAGTGTAGCAAGGGATCGGTGCAACGGGATCTACGAGGACGAGCCATTCGACCCGGCTCACTTCGCGCGCCGCCGCATGGCCCGCGGCCCGGCCACGGACCGCGCTTCGCCGCAGATCAGCGCGACGCCCGCCGCCGCCATGGCGCGCAGCGAGGCACGCGAATCGCCAGCGCGCGCGCGCAGCGCCATGCTATGCAATAGCGCGGAGGCAAGACGCGCCAACATCGTCGCGTTGGCGTGCGGCGGCAGTTCGCCCTGCGCGACAGCAACACGCAGACGCCGCTCGAACGCCTTGTCGAATACGCGCAGGCCCGCGGCAAGGCGCTCGCGCACGGCTTCGTCGTTGACGGCCTCCACGGCCGCCGTGCCGATCAGCAGACAACCGCGCGCCGCTTCGTGTGCCGGCAGGTACCAGCCGAGTGCGCCGTCGAATACGCGCAACAACGCATCGCGCAACGACAACTCGCCATCCAGCGCGGCCTCCATCGCGGCGCGCCCCGCTTCCACATAGCGATCGATGATTTGCAGATAGAGCGCGTGCTTGTCGCCGAATGCACCGTACAGGCTCGGGCGGTTCATGCCGGTCGCCTCGCTCAGGTCGTCGAGCGACGTGCCTGCATAGCCGTTGCGCCAGAACGTGTCGCGCGCGCGGGCGAGCGCCTCTTGCGGATCGTAGGCGCGCGGGCGGCCGCGCGGGCGACTATCCTTTTTTGTACTGGATTGCATAGAAATATTGGAACGACGATTTTTGTTCACTATAGTACAAAAATCGAGCACGGAGGATGACGATGGATCTCTACTTCGCCCCGCTGGCATGTTCGCTCGCCACGCGAATCGCGCTCTACGAAGCGGGCGCACAGGCACGCTACATCCAGGTGAATATGCTCACGAAGCAGCTCGCCGAAGGCGGTGACTTCTTCGCCATCAACGCGCTCGGCCAGGTGCCGGTACTGCACGAGGACGATGGCTGGACGCTCACCGAAAACTCGGCCATCTTGCCGTGGGTGGCCGACCGCTTTCCGCAGGCGCGGCTCGCGCCGCCGGCCGGCACGCGCGAGCGCGCACGCTTGCAGCAATGGCTCGGCTTCATCGGCACCGAACTACACAAGGCCGTGTTCGTGCCGCTGCTCAGCAAGGACACCGAGGAAGCCGTCAAAGCGTACGCGCGCGGCAAGATCCCGCGGCGATTCGATCTGCTCGCGCGTCACCTCGAGTCGCGCACCTTCCTGCTCGACGAGTTCAGCGTGGCCGATGCCTATCTCGTGACGGTGCTGAACTGGGCGCCGTACGTGGGCGTCGACGTCTCGCAATGGCCGGCCATCGCAAGCTGGGCGCAACGTGTGCGCGAGCGGCCCGCCGTCGCGAAGGCCTTCGCCGACGAGTACGAAATCTTCAGGCGTACGCAGCACTGAGGGTATGCGAGCGATCGTGGGTTCTTGCCATCGTGCACGAACCGAGCGGCGCGCGCGTCAGCGATTTTTCTCGCGTGGCGTGTGCTTTTTTGTCGTGCGATAACTCCCCGATCGCCACACTCGCCGGAGCCACGCAATGGCCACGCTCGAAGCCTTGCGCGTCGTCCTCGACGACCCGCATACGCCCGAAATCATCCGCAATCACGTCATCGATTCACTGCAGTACGCGCTGCGCAATCACGGCCAGGTCTTCGCGTCGAAAGAGATCGAATGGCTCGCTACATGGGACGACGCGCGCATTCCGCTCGCGGCTTCGAAGGAGTTGCGCCGGCGCGTCGAGCAGCGTTGACGCACGCGGTCTGCCCGCTCAACCGTTCGCGAGATCCGCGAACACCGACTTCAGATCGCGGCCCGCGCGCAGACGCGCCTGCTGCGCCACCCGCTCCTCCAGCTCGGCGAGATGCGCGCGCATCGTGGCGAGCGCCGCCGCCAGGTCGCCGGATTCGAGCGCGCCGATGATCTGCGCGTGCTCGTCAGGCGCGCACATCGACGCCTTCGACGGATCGAACAACGCCTTGTAGAGCTCCGTTTTCGCGACCAGTTGCGCGAGCGCCTCCACTAGCGCGGCCCCGCCCGCCTGCTCAGTCAGCAGCAGATGGAACTGGCCCGCGAGACGCACCGCCTCGTCCACGCGCCCTTCGCGCAGCGCTTTCTTCTCGCTGCGCACGTGAGCGGCGAGCTTGCGCCGGGCCGCGGCGTCGAGCGCGCCGCACAAGCTCACCATCACTCCCGCCTCGGCCACCTGGCGCGCGCGATACACCGCGCGTATGTCGTCCTCCGAGGGCGACGGTACGAACGCGCCGCGATTGGGTTCGAGCACGAGCTTGCCCTCGTAGCCGAGCCGCGCCAGCACCTTGCGCAACGCGCCGCGCGTGCAGCCGAAGGCGGCCGCGAGCTCGCGCTCGACGAGTTGCTGGCCCGGTGCGAGCTTGCCCTCCAGCAGCGCGGAGGAAATCGATGCATAGACGTGGGCTTCGACGTCGGAAGGTTCGTCGGCTTCGCGGGCTGTGGCGAGACGGGGAGATTGAGCCATGGGAAGGCGCGCTAGCTGGGTCAGGCTCGCATTGTAGCGAGCCGCATGGCGAGGCGAAATACGTCCTCGCCCATATTCGATCGTCCATACCGGGCATAGCGGCTCAAGACAGATTGTTGACAATTAGTTTGTATAATGGTCGACCATTATTGTGCGAAAAGGTTGACCGAATTGCACCCTGATACCGACTCCCCGCGGCCACCGATAGCCACCGCCGAGACGGCCAACGTGCTCGCGTGGTACGCGGCCATCGTTGTGATCGGCTTGAACTTGCGCCCGCTGCTCACCTCGATCAGCCCGCTCATGACGACGATTCGCGAAGCCACCGGCCTCAGCTTCTATGGCGCTTCGCTGCTCACGAGCCTGCCGGTCGTCGCGATGGGGCTCGGAGCGTTCGGCACCGGCCTGCTCGCGCGCGGCCTCGGCGAGACGCGCGGCGTCGCGCTCGGCCTCACCGCGATTGCCGCGGCATGCGCCGCCCGCGCGTTCGCCGCCAGCGGCGGCGCGCTCATGCTTACCGCGGCTGCGGCCGGTGCAGGCGTCGCGGCAATTCAGGCATTGCTGCCCGCGGTCATCAAGCAGCGCTTCGCCGCGCGCGTGCCGCTCGCGATGGGGCTGTTCTCGGCGTCGATCATGGGCGGCGGCGGGCTCGGCGCGAGCCTGAGCCCGTGGGCGGCGCGCATCGGCGGTACGTGGCACGCGGGGCTCGCCATCTGGGCGATGCCCGCGCTGGCCGCGCTCGTGGTCTGGGGCGCATTGAATGGCGTGCTCGGGGGCGCCAGGCGCCGTCGCGCGCAGCGTGCGGCGCACGCGCAGGCTGCCGCCGGACCCGCATCCGCGCAGACACAAACGCAGACGCGGGCGGCCAGCATGCCGGTCTGGCGCAAGCGCCGGGCATGGACGCTCGGCCTGCACTTCGGGCTCGTCAACGGCGGCTATACGAGCCTCGTTGCGTGGCTGCCCGCTTATTACCAGCAGCATGGCGCGAGCGTCGAAGCGAGCGGTTCGCTGCTCGCCGCGATGACAGCGTTCCAGGCAGCCAGCGCGCTGCTGCTGCCGCTCGCGGCAGCAGCGTTCACCGACCGGCGTCCGTGGCTCGTGCTGGGCTTGTGCGCCCAACTGGTGGGCGTGCTCGGCCTCGCCGCGTGGCCCGAGGCGGCGCCGCTGCTGTGGGTTGCCGCGGCGGGCGCGGGGCTTGGCGGCACGTTCTCGGTCACGCTCGTCACCGTTCTCGACCATTGCGCGGACCATCGCCTGGCCGCGCGCCTCATCGCTTTCGTGCAGGGCCTCGGCTTCGTGATCGCCGCGCTCGCCCCCATCGTCGCCGGACGCGTGCGCGATCTGACCGGCGGCTTTACCGGCGCGTGGGTCATGCTTGCCGTTTCGATCAGCGCGATGATCGCGCTCACGTTCGCGTTTTCGCCACGCAGCTACGGGCGCTGGCTCGGCGCGCATCGCGGGGTCGAAGACGGCCGGATTGCGCAAAGCCGCGTCGCGCTCGACGCCTGACCCGCCGCGCAGCGCGCCCGCGTGCCCCAACGGTACGGCGGCATGCCCGCGCAACGGATCGCCCGCGGCAGGTTGTGAAACGTTTGCATAAGCGCCTGTATGAATGTACAGTGCGTGCACCCGGCGATCCGTGCCGCCCGGTTGCCTTCACGGGCTGCGCCGCCGTTAAGGCATGCCCGTGGGCCTCGCGCCCCGCAGCATGGCGCGGCCCGGGCCTGTACATCGAATCGGAGAACACGACGTGCGATTCTTTATCACGGGGACCTTGCTGGGCGTCCTCGCGTCCACCGCGCTCGCCGGGGAACACTACATCGAGATCTGGAACCCGCCCGAGGCACGGACTCCGGGCGTGCACGCGAGCAGCGCCGGAAAGAAGACGCAGGCCCATCACGGCGCGAAGCGCAAGCTCGCCTCCGCCGACCGGCTCACCCCGCGCAGGGTTGCCGAGCCGGCCGTGCGTGCGCCCGCGCCCACGCTGCCCGCCATGCCCGGCGGCACGGCCACGCCGGGCTCGACCGTGCGCACCGCGCCCGGCAACGAGCGCACACCGGCCATCCCGCCGCAAATCGGCCCCGACGGCAACGTGCTCCAGGTGAGCTACCGCGTGCCGGCACTGCACACGCAAACGCCCCGGCAATCGCAGTAAGCCGCGCGCCACACCAGGCAGCCCGAAGCCGCCACTAGCCGAATCTGGGCGCCTCCCCGCCTCTCCCGTCTCCGGAAAAAAAACAGCCCCGTCACCGGAGAGGTGCGGGGCCGAATCCCATGTCAAGGAGATGTCATGGAGGAGACGGGTTCATCTTAGCCATGCCCCTCCCCGCGTCCAACCAACGGTTTCGCATATGCATTTGCGCGCGCGCGACGCCGCGTAACGTAGCGCCGCCGGCATATGGATAGAACAAAAAGTCGTTTCGCGCCGCGCGGCACGCTCACTAAGATGACGTTCTCAGCCCTCATTTCTTGAGGACGCGACGCGCGTCCCACCCTATTTCAGGGAGCCCCCTTGAGCATCTCCGATTCGCAACGCCGCCCGCTCGTGGTGGGCATTGGCGGCACCACGCGCGCCGCCTCGTCGACCGAGCGCGCGCTCGGTTTCGCGCTGCGTGGCGCCGAGCAAGCCGGCGCACGCACGCAACTGTTCGGCGGCACGTTCCTGCACACGCTGCCGCACTATGCACCCGAAGACCCGGCTCGCACCGACGCGCAACTCGAACTGATCGAAGCCGTGCGCGCCGCCGACGCCATCATCATCGCGACGCCGGGTTATCACGGCGGCGTTTCCGGGCTCGTGAAAAACGCGCTCGACACGCTCGAAGAACTGCGCGCCGACAGCCGCCCGTATCTGGACGGCCGCGCCGTGGGCTGCATCGTCACCGCCTACGGCTGGCAGGCCGCGGGCTCGGTGCTGACCTCGCTGCGCTCGATCGTGCATGCGCTGCGCGGCTGGCCGACACCGTTCGGCGCGGGCATCAACACGCTGGAGACGCGCTTCGAGAGCGCGCACCAGTGCTCCGACGCGAAGGTCGCCGAGCAGCTCGCGACGGTCGGCCGCCAGGCCGCGCAGTTCGCGCTCGCGTTCGGCGGCCAGCACCCCGCGCCATCGGCGAGCGCCGCGAATGGCACAAACGGCACAAACGGCACGAATGGCGTGAGCGGCACGCAGGCCGCCAACGCGCCACGCGCCGAAAAGCGCCTGAGCCTGGCGGTCTGAGGCGCGCCTCTCGCCCACTCCTGCCTACATGCGCCCGCGCGCCGCTGCAAGTGCGCGTGGCGCGAGCGTTCCCTGGCCCACATTGCCGGCGTCGCGCACCGCACATCGCGTGCGCCATCCCACAGACGCCACGCCCGAGCCGGTCCAAATTGAAGCCGGATTTCCCGCTCGCCTCTTCCAGACCATCCTGCTAACCGTTCCAGGGCTCACGTGATCTGCTTGCGACGAACGATGGGTTCCATCGATACACGGCGACCCGTACGGTGAGCCGTGTCGGCGCACGCAGCACACGCCAGGGCGCGCGCCCCAGCAAGAGAACGTCAGCAGGCAATCAGCAGGAAGCGCGGTCATGAACACTCCATTACGCTACAAAGGGTATGTCGTCGCCCCCAGCGCGCAACGACTCCCGAACGGCCTCTTCGCCGCCAATCTCACCATCGGCACGCAGCCCGGCGCGCAGCATTCGTTCGACGCGCTCGACTACTTTTTCGAAGAAAGACACGCGCTCGCCTATGCGTGCCGCTGGGCGCGCATGTGGATCGGCGAGCAGCGCCGCTGCGCGTGATGGCGCCTGCCCCCCGGAAGGTTGTGACAGAATAGGAGTCATACCCTCTTCATCTTCGTGCTCCATGTCCGAAACGCTCACGCCTTCGGACGAAGGCGCAGCCTTCGTCTCTGACCAGGACGCCGCGCTGCGCCGCTGGACTCACGACACGCCAGGGCCCATCAGGATCGGATCGGACGAACATCGCAAGATGTTCTGCCGGATGCTGCTCGACACGCACGACCCGTACCGCCCCGCCGTGCTCGACTGGCCGAAGCTCGAGCCCGACGCGCTCAAGCGCCTCACGTCGCTGCCGATCTGGGACATGGCCGTGCAGACCGAGGGCCGCGCGTCGATCCGCGTGAAGACTTACGCGCAAACCGTGGC
Organism: Paraburkholderia sp.; assembly: GCF_035501035.1. GTDB lineage: Bacteria > Pseudomonadota > Gammaproteobacteria > Burkholderiales > Burkholderiaceae > Paraburkholderia. Next base: position 38,126 of record NZ_DATJWR010000219.1, on the reverse strand, counting down.
CGATCCCCTGCTGCGCGAGGCGATCGAAATGGACGCCGCCGAAGAGGCCCGCCACAAGGTCGTGCTCTCGCATCTGGTGCGCGCCTACGGCATCGAACTTGCGCAGGAGCCCGCGTATGCGCCGCCCAAATGGGTGGAATGGGCGTGGATGCTGACGGGCTACAGCGAATGCATCGACAGCTTCTTCGCCTTCGGCCTCTTTCGTTCGGCGCAGCGCTCGGGCTTTTTTCCGCAGGACCTCGTCGATACGTTCGAGCCGGTGATCCAGGAGGAGGCGCGCCACATTCTCTTTTTCGTCAACTGGGTGGCCTGGTATCGCAAGACCATGCCATGGTGGCGCAGGCCGTGGCACTCGCTGCGCGTGGCCGGGATCTGGTTCATGCTGGTGCGCGAGCGCATGGCGATCGCGCGCGGCATCGACGCCGACGGCGGCGCCCACGATTCGAACTTCCTGCCCGCGAACCGCGAGGTGCTGGGCGACTCGCTCAAGCCGCGTGAGATGATCGAACTGTGCCTCAAAGAGAATGACGCGCGCATGAGCGGCTACGATCCGCGCCTCTTGCGCCCTACGCTCGTGCCCGCGCTCGCGCGCTTCGCGCTACGCTTCATCAGGAAGTAGCCGCTCGCCACTTCTGGCGGCGGTACGAGGAGAACGATTGCATGAGCTTGACCGCATGGACTGTCGACCGCCAGCTCGAACTGACCGCAAGCGAGGCCGTCGAGGCGATCCGCTCGGGTCAGCTCAAGGCCGCCGACTACGTCGCCACGCTGATCGCCCGCGCCGAGGCGCTCGAAAACCTCAACGCGCTCACCGTGCTCGACGTGGAAGGCGCGCTCGCGGCGGCCCGGCGCATCGACGCGCTCGGGCTCAATGAACGCGCGCATCTGCCGCTCGCCGGCCTGCCCGTGCTCGTGAAGGACAACATCAATACGCGCGGGCTGCAGACTTCGGCCGCCACGCCCGCACTCGAAGGCTTCCAGCCGGCGCGCCACGCGCCCTCGGTGCAGCGGCTCGTCGACGCCGGTGCGGTCGTGCTCGGCAAAGCCAACATGCACGAACTCGCGTTCGGCATCACGAGCACGAATCTCGCGCCGCATGCGGGCCCCGTGCGCAACCCCTACGACCCCGAGCGCATTCCCGGCGGGTCCTCGGGTGGCACGGCGGCGGCCATCGCCGCACGCATCGTGCCCGCGGGACTCGGCACCGACACGGGCGGCTCGACGCGCATTCCGGCCGCGCTGTGCGGCATCGTGGGCCTGCGCCCCTCGGTGGGCGACGGCGGCACGCAACGCCGCTATCACGATCCCCAGGCGGTCGTGCCGATCAGCCACACGCGCGATACGGTCGGACCGATGGCGCGCACCGTCGCGGACGTGGCGCTGCTCGACGCCGTGATCACCGGGCACGGGCCGCTCGCGCAGGCGGCCGTGGCCAATTTGCGCATCGGCTTGCCCGCGCCGCTCTGGGAAGGGCTCGAAGCGGCGCTCGAAGACGTGGCGCGCGGGGCGCTCGCGAAGCTCGAAGCCGCGGGCGTGACCATGGTGCCGGTCGAGATGGGCGACTTGCTTGCGCTGAATGACCGCGTGAGCTTTGCACTCGCGCTGCATGAGCCGATCGAGGACCTGCAGGCGTGGCTCGTCGCGAACAAGGCTCCTGTGCAGAGCGTGGCCGAGGTCGCGGTGCGCATCGCGAGCCCCGACGTGCGCGCGGCCTACGACGCCGTGCTCGCCGACGCGCGCGGCGGCGACTACCAGGCGGCGATGACGGTCTGGCGTCCGCGCCTGCAGCAGCTCTATGCGCAGACCTTCGCCGCAAACGGCCTCGACGCGCTGCTCTTTCCGACCACGCGCCTCGCCGCCGTGCCGCTCGACGAGCTGAACGGGTCGTCGCGCGTGTCGATCGACGGGGCGGCCCCGATCGATGAGATGGAAGCTTATCTACGCAATACCGATCCCGCCAGCAACGCCGGCATTCCGGGGCTCGCGCTGCCGGCGGGCCTCATCGATGCCCGGCTGCCGGTCGGGCTCGAACTCGATGGCCCGCTCGGCAGCGACCGCCGCCTGCTCGCCATCGGCCTGGCGTTCGAGCAGATCCTCGGCTGCCTGCCTGCGCCGATGATCTGAAGCCTCCCGCAAATCCGCCCGCACGCCGCCCTGCGGCAAATGCGCGCACCCGCGCCACACGGCCGGCTCGGCGCGACATGCCGACGCGCCTTTGCGCCGCAATTCCGCATAGGGATCGCCGCCACCGTTACAATGAGAACGGTTCTCATTCGTTGCAAGCCACCGACCCTATGCGTCTGACCGATCTGTCCAAAGGAATGACCGCCCTCGTCGAGCGCGTCGAGGATATTCATGCGAGTGACCCGATCGCGCAGCGTCTGCGCGATCTCGGCTTCGTGCCCGGCGAGCCCGTGCGCGTGGTGGCCCGCGCGCCCTGGAGCGCCGACCCGCTGCTCGTGCAGATCGGCTCGACCCGTTTCGCGCTGCGCCGCGCGGAAGCGCAGCGCGTGAGCGTATCGGCGAACGGGGAGGCCGCGCGATGAGCCAGGCACCGCTGCGCGTCGCCCTCGTCGGTAATCCCAACTGCGGCAAGACCGCCCTCTTCAATCTGCTGACCGGCGCGCGCCAGAAGGTCGCCAACTACGCGGGCGTGACCGTCGAGCGCAAGGAAGGGCGCTTCGCCACGCCCTCGGGCCGCAAGGTGCAGGTGCTCGACCTGCCGGGCGCCTACAGCCTCGACTCGACGAGCCCCGACGAACGCGTCACGCACGACGTGCTGCTCGGCCGCTATCCGGGCGAAGCCGCACCGGACTTGATCGTCTGCGTGGCCGACGCCACAAATCTGCGCCTGCACCTGCGCTTCGTGCTCGAAGTGCAGCGCATGGGCCGCCCGATGGTGCTCGCGCTGAACATGATGGATGCCGCGAAGCGCCGCGGCATCGAGGTGAACGTGCCGGAACTCGCGCGCCGGATCGGCATGCCGGTGGTCGAAACCGTGGCCGTGCGGCGCGGCGGCGCGCAGGCGCTCATCGAGCTGATCGATCGGACCACCGCGCCGGCGCCCGGGATCGCAAATGCGGCCCCGGCGAGCCCCGCGGCGGCCGGCGACGACCTGCACGGCACGGTGCGCGAAATCCTCGCGAGCGCGGTGACGATGCCGCGCGCCACCGACGCTCGCGACGACACCATCGACCGCTTCGCGCTGCATCCGGTGCTCGGCCCGCTGATCCTCGCGTTCGTGATGTTCCTCGTGTTCCAGGCCGTGTACTCGCTCGGCAAGCCGCTCACCGACGCCATCGGCGACGGCTTCGGCTGGCTCGGCTCGCTCGCCGGCGCGGCGCTGCCCGACGGGCCGCTGCGCAGCCTCGTCACCGACGCCCTCTTCGGCGGCGTGGGCACCGTGCTCGGCTTCCTCCCCGAAATCCTCGTGCTGTTTTTCTTCATCCTCGTGCTGGAGGAATCGGGCTATCTGCCGCGCGCAGCGTTCCTGCTCGACCGCATGATGGTGGCCGTGGGCCTCACGGGGCGCTCGTTCATTCCGCTGCTTTCGAGCTTCGCGTGCGCGATTCCCGGCGTGATGGGCACGCGCAGCATCTCCGATCCGCGCGACCGGCTCGCCACGATCCTCGTCGCGCCGCTCATGACGTGCTCGGCGCGGCTGCCCGTCTACGCGCTCCTGATCGGCGCGTTCATTCCGCACCGCATGATCTTCGGCGTATTCAACCTGCAGGGGCTCGTGCTGTTCGCGCTGTACGCCGCCGGCATCGTGGGCGCGATGGCCGTGGGCTGGGTCATGAAGAAGCTGAACCGCGACCGCCGCGAGCACGCGCTGCTGATGGAGCTGCCCTCGTACCGCCTGCCGCGCGCACGCGACATCGCCATCGGCCTGTGGGAACGCGGCGCGATCTTCCTCAAGCGCCTCACGGGCATCATCCTCGCGCTCACGGTGCTGATGTGGTTCATCTCCACGTTCCCCTCGCCGCCCGAAGGCGCGACGCTGCCCGCAATCGACTACAGTATCGCCGGCTATCTCGGCCGCGCACTGCAGTTGCCGTTCGCGCCGCTCGGCTTCAACTGGCAGATGAGCCTTTCACTGATCCCCGCGTTCGCCGCGCGCGAAACGGCAGTGGCCGCGCTCGCGACGGTGTATTCGGTGGCGGGCGGCGACGCCGACATCGTCGCGCTCGGCCACTCGCTCACACAGAACTTCTCGCTCGCGAGCGCGCTCTCGCTGATGGTGTGGTTCGCGTTCGCGCCGCAATGCATGTCCACGCTCGCCGTGATTCGCCGCGAAACACGCTCGTGGCGCGCGGTCGTGATTTCGTTCGGCTACATGTTCGTCGTCGCCTACGCGGCGTCGTTCGTCACGTATCAGATCGCGAGGCACTTCGTATGAACGCCGGACTCGTTGCGCAATATGCGGTGATCGCGCTGCTCGTGGCCGCGAGTCTCGTCTACACGCTGCGCAAGCTCGCACCGAAAACGGCGACGCGCGCGCAGGCCGCCATGGCCGCCGCGCTGCTGCGCCCGCAGCGCGGCGCGTTCGCGCAGCGGCTCGGCCGCTTCGTGCAGCCCGGCGGCGCGACCGGCGATTGTGGCGATGGTTGCGGCACCTGCGGAACGTGCGGGCCGTCGCCCACGTCGGCCACTTCGGCCAACGCTTCCGGCAGCACGCAGCCGGTCACATTTCATCCGCCACGCCGATAACCCGGCGACAAGCCCGTAGCGCTCTGTCATGGGCTGTGCGCTACACTGCGCGCAGCGTCGCGCCGCAGCGTGTGCAGGCAGGCACCGTGGCGTGTTTGATCGACCCCACCCGAATTCTCCGCGCCGATGCGATCCTTGCGTTCCTCCCCGTTCCTGCGCATGTCCCGGCTCGTCGTAGCGACGGCAGCGCTCGTTGCGCTCGCAACCACCGGCGCCTGTGTGCGCCTCTCTGCGATCGACTCCGACGGCCTATGGAAAGTCGTGGGCGGCCAGTGTGTGCCCAACATGCGCGACAAGGGGCAGCCCGGGCCCTGCACGAGCGTCGACTTCCAGAAACGCTACGCAGTGCTCAAGGACATCGCGGGCCGCGCGCAGTATCTGCTGATTCCAACCGACCGTGTGTCCGGCATCGAGAGCCCGGATATTCTCTACGCGGGCTCGCCCGAATACTGGGTGGGTGCGTGGGCGGCCGGACGCCATGTGCAAGCGAAGCTCGGCATGCCGCTCGCCGGCAACCAGCTCGGCCTCGAGATCAATTCCTCGCAGCGCCGCACGCAGAATCAGTTGCACATCCACGTTGATTGCATGCGCACCGACATCACCGAGGCGCTCGCGCCGTTCGGCGACATCACGCCGGGCACATGGCGCTGGACCACGCTCGACGGCGCGCGCTACCGCGTGACGCGCGTGACGAGCCTCTCGAACCGCAACAACCCGTTTCGCGTGGTCGAGCGCGATCTCGGCCCCAATCAGAGCATGGCCATGCAGACGATACTCGTGACCGGCGCGGGCCCCGACGCGCCTCGCGACGGCTGGCTCATCGTCAACAGCGGGCTCGACGTGGACGGCGGCACGGGCACCGCGGAAGGTCTGCTCGATCACACCTGCAGCCTCACGCGCACGAAGAGCGTCTCGCAGTGACGCCCAGTGTCATTCAAGCCGCGCCGTCCTCGCGCGCGGCGCTCCGCGCGCAGGCGGTGCGGTCCGGTGCTGGGCTGTGCTATGCGCCTGCGGGGGCACATTAGACCTGCCGAAGTAAGGGTTCCGCCATTCCTTACCTGAACCCTTTCCTCCAATTACAAAGCCGCCATCCGCCCCCCAAGACCGAATACGATTGCGCCGACCATGGGGCACGACTCTCTGCCGCCTACGTCGAAAATCGGCCAAATCGCTCATTCATCGGGGGGCTTCACATGTCATTGAGCGCGTTATCCAGCTCGAATTCACTCTATTCAATCTGGTCGTCTTACCAGGCAAACGGGCAAACATCGGGCAGCAGCTCGACGTCCGGCTGCATGCCGCTGGCCTCGGACGCCTCGTCGAACTCGGACAGCGTCAACCCGCTCGCCGCTGCCATCGCCTCGGCGCTCTCTTCGCTCGGGCTGAGCACGGACAGCACCAGTGCGTCCACGAGCACGGCCAGCACCGGTTCAACCTCGAGTACCACGGATTCGACGTCGAGCACGTCGTCCACATCGAGCGATTCGCTTGCCGCCGCGCTGCAGCAATTCCTCGGCGCGCTCTTTCAGGCAGCCGCGCAGCAAAACGGTGTCGCGTCGACAGGCACGACCGACAGCAGCACGGTCTCGTCGACAAGCTCGACAAGCTCGGCGGCTACGGTAATCGCGGCCGCCGCGGCTTCGAGTTCGAGTTCGAGCGTCAGCGCAGCTTCGTCCAGCGACACGGGCGACACGGGCGACACGAGTGACGCAAGTGACGCGAGCGCCACGGCGGCCATGATGCAGCCGCCACCCCCGCCTCCGCAGCCGCCTTCGTCCGGCGGTTACGGCAACGACCTCGCATCGGCGATCTCGAACCTCGCGCAGTCGCTCTCGTCGACTTCGAGCAGCACGTCTTCCGATTCCAGCTCGTCGAGCAGCGACAGCAGCGCGGACAGCGCACTGACCTCGGACTTTCAGAACCTGTTGACGGCGATGGGCGCTTCGTCGAGCACATCGTCGAGCGACACGACGAGCGAACTCCAGCAGTTCCTCACGACGCTCGCGAGTAACCTGCAGCAGCAAGGGTCCGGCGCCGCGAGCGGCTTGTTCGTGAGCACGACGGCCTGAAGGCCAGGTGTCAGGGGTGCCCGCTTATCGTAGCGACGGCCCATTCGCGCGCCGGGGCCACAACGGCCTGGCGCGTTCTCTTGTGCAGTGGTGTATCAGCGGCGGGTTGCCGGAAAGGCAAGCTGCACGAGCAGGCCGCCATCGGGATGGTTGTCGACGAGACACTGGCCGCCGTTGTCGCGCGCGAGCCGCGCAACGATGGCAAGCCCGAGGCCGCAGTGCCCTTCGCCGCCGCGCGCAGCATTCAGGCGTACGAACGGTCGCATGGCGGCCGCGATGCGCTCCGGCTCGATGCCGCCGCCGTGATCGCGCACGCGTATCACGCACGAGCCGTTGCCGATCGAGGTCGCGATCTCGACCGGCGGTGCGCCGTACTCGAGTGCGTTATCGACGAGGTTGGTCACGAGCCGGTCCAGCGCCACCTGCGGCAGTTTGAACGACGAGCCGGCGTGCAGATCCAGCACGAACAACGGCCCGTTGCCGCCTTCGATTTCGTCCGGATTGCCGAACTGGCTTCGCAGAAAGGCATCGACTTCGATCAGCCTGTCCGCTTCGGGCGCATGTTGCGCGAATTCCAGAAACTGCTGGACGATGTGCGCGAGCGAATCGACGTCGCGCAGCATGCCCTTGCGCTCGCTCTCCTCGGCCATCAGGCTCGCTCGCAGCTTGAGCCGCGTGAGCGGTGTCTTCAGATCGTGCGCGATGCCGCTCAGCATCACCACGCGGTCGTCTTCGGCCTCGTTCACACAGCGCATCATGTCGTTGAAGGACGCGCTCACCTCGCGCAGCTCGCGCGGCCCCTTCCCATCGAGCGGCGCAATGCGTTCGCCGGTGCCGAAGCGGCGTGCCGCCTGCGCGAGGCTCGCGAGCGGCTTCTGGATCTGCCAGGCCGCGAGGAAAGAAAGCATGAGCGCCGCCAGCAGCATCGAAATCGACTCGATCACGAAGGGCGGCGGCGGCGGAATGTCGACCGGCACGACGACCCATGTCGGGCTGTCCGGGAAGCGCACCCAGAGTTGCGGCGGCTCGGCGTCGTCGACGGCGAACTGCGTGCCGGGCGGCAGATTCGTGCGCAGATGGCGAACCAGCTGGACGAGCGGCCGGCGCTTCGGTTCATGCAGATGAACGTTCTGGGGCACGTTCCACGCCGGCACGCGGTGCACGCGCATCATGGCGCTCAAGTCGCCGTCCTTGCGCGGTTCGAGCGATTTTCCGAGGCGCACGGCGGGGAGCGCATCCGCTTCGTCCCCGTGCTCCTCGTTCGCGACTCGCAGCACTAGCAGGACGCCGCGTGCGAAGCCGTCCACGTCATGGTGCGGCCGCTGCACGGCCAGCAGCACGAACCAGCCTAGTTGCATCGCCAGCAATACGGCCGCCGAGAGCAGCGCCATGCGCCCGAACAGCGTGTTCAGCGGGCTCCTCACGAGAAGGTCGCGGCGTGCTGCTCGCCATGCGGATCCGCGTAGAGCGCCGGATCCGGCACGAAAACATAGCCCTTGCCGCGCACCGTCTGGATGTGGCGCGGGTTCGACGGGTCGGCTTCGATCACGCGACGCAGCCGCCAGATCGGCACGTCGAGGCCGCGTTCGCTGAAGGCCCGCTCGTCACGATGCACGAGATCGTGGATCAGCGTGCGTGAAAGCACTTTGTAGGGATGCGTGGCAAATACCTTCAGCAGCGCGAATTCGCTTTCCCGCAACGCGATTTGCGTATCGCGGCACGACAGCGTGCGCAGCGTGAAGTCGAGTTCGAATTCCCCGAAGCGGTAGCGCCTGCGCGCCTCCGGCGCGCTCGCCGTCGAAGGCCCGCGCCGGCGCAGGATGTTCTGGATCCGCACGAGCAGTTCGTGCGGATCGAACGGCTTGGGCAGATAGTCGTCCGCGCCGAGCGAAAGCCCGCGTATGCGGTCGGTCACGCCGCCGCGTGCGGTGACGAAAATGACGGGAATGTCGTCGCCGGCCGCGCGCAATGCGGCGATGGCCTCGAGACCGTCGGTGTCGGGCATCATGATGTCCAGCACGACAAGGGACGGCCGTTCGCGCTCGAGCCGGCGCTGGAGATGGACGCCGTCGTGAAGGACGGCCGTGTCGAAGTTGTGCGAGCGCAGGAAGCGGCTCAGCAGGTCGCGCACGACGGGATCGTCGTCGACAATGAGGACGCTAGGATTCATGCCGGGATTTTAAAGCAGCGCGTGGGCCCGGCAGCCCAACGATTCTTACCATTCCTTTCCCGCGACCCGCGTAAAAAAGGGGCGGAATCTTTGCCGTCCCGCCCCGTCGAGACGAAACCATGACGGGGCGGGACGGTGTATCAGGCAAGATCGAAGCGATCGAGATTCATCACCTTGACCCACGCCGCCACGAAGTCGCGCAGGAACTTCTCCTCTCCGTCATGGCTTGCGTACACCTCGCTCAGCGCACGCAATTGGGAGTGCGAACCGAAAATAAGGTCCACGCGGGTTCCGGTCCATTTCGGCTTGCCCGACTTGCGCTCAGTGCCCTCGAACACGTCGTTTGCGTCGGATAGCGGCTTCCACTGCGTGTTCATGTCGAGCAGGTTGCGGAAGAAGTCGTTCGTGAGCGCGCCCGGACGATCCGTGAACACACCGTGAGCGTCCTTGCCCGCCTGCACGCCCAGCACGCGCAGGCCGCCCACCAGCACCGTCATCTCGGGCGCGGTGAGCGTGAGCAACTGTGCCTTGTCGATGAGCAGCGCTTCGGCCGGCGCGGGGAACTTGCGCTGGAGGTAATTGCGAAAGCCGTCGGCGAGCGGTTCGAGCACCGCCACCGAAACCACGTCGGTCTGCTCCTGCGAAGCGTCCATGCGACCCGGGGCGAACGGCACGCTCAACGTGTGACCAGCCTTGTGCGCCGCCTGCTCGATGCCCACGCCGCCCGCCAGCACGATGAGGTCGGCCAGCGACACCTTCTTGCCGCCCGACTGCGCGCCGTTGAAATCGGCCTGAATGCCTTCGAGCGCCTTGAGCACTTTGGCAAGCTGCTCGGGATGATTGACGGCCCAGTCCTTTTGAGGCGCGAGGCGAATGCGCGCGCCGTTGGCGCCGCCGCGCTTGTCGGACCCGCGGAACGTCGAGGCAGAAGCCCACGCCGTCGAAACCAGCTCCGCAACGGACAGCCCCGAGGCCGCAATTTTCTGCTTGAGCGCGGCGACGTCCTGCTCGTTCACTAGCGGGTGATCGACGGCCGGAATCGGGTCCTGCCAGATCAGCGCTTCCTGCGGCACTTCCGGGCCGAGATAGCGCGCACGCGGCCCCATGTCACGATGTGTCAGCTTGAACCACGCACGTGCGAAAGCATCGGCGAACTGGTCGGGATGCTCCATGAACCGGCGCGAAATCTTTTCGTACTCCGGATCGAAACGCAGCGAGAGATCCGTGGTCAACATCGTTGGGCGCAGCTTTTTCGACGGATCATAAGCGTGCGGGATGGTCTCGCCGCCATCCTTCGCGACCCACTGGTTCGCGCCCGCCGGGCTCTTCGTGAGTTCCCATTCGTGGCCGAACAGGTTCTGGAAGAAGCCCATGCCCCACTGTGTGGGCGTGCTGGTCCACGTCACTTCCAGGCCGCTCGTGATCGTGTCCGCACCCTTGCCGGCGCCAAAGCGGCTCTGCCAGCCGAGGCCCATGTTTTCGAGGCCGGCGGCTTCGGGCTCGGGACCCACGTTGTCCGCTGGGCCCGCGCCGTGCGTCTTGCCGAAGGTATGGCCGCCCGCGATCAGCGCGACGGTTTCCTCGTCGTTCATCGCCATGCGCCCGAAGGTATCGCGGATATCGTGCGCCGCCGCAAGCGGATCGGGATTGCCGTCCGGACCTTCGGGGTTCACGTAGATCAGACCCATTTGCACCGCACCAAGCGGGTTCTCGAGATTGCGCCCGCTGTCCGTGCGGCTGTGTTCGGTGCCGTGCAGCGCTTCGTCGGCCACGAGCACCCCTTCGTCCTGGCCGGCGGCGCCCTTGCCGTAGCGCACGTCACCGCCCAGCCAGGTTTTCTCGTTGCCCCAGTACACATCCTGGTCCGGCTCCCAGGTATCCTCACGTCCGCCCGCGAAACCGAAGGTCTTGAAACCCATGGTTTCGAGCGCGACGTTGCCCGCCAGGATCATCAGGTCTGCCCACGAAATATTCTGGCCATACTTCTGCTTGATGGGCCACAACAGGCGGCGCGCCTTGTCGAGGCTCACGTTGTCGGGCCAACTGTTGAGCGGCGCGAAGCGCTGCTGACCACGGCCACCGCCGCCGCGCCCGTCGCCGATGCGATAGGTGCCGGCGCTATGCCACGCCATGCGGATAAAGAGCGGACCGTAGTGGCCGAAGTCGGCGGGCCACCAGTCCTGCGAGTCGGTCATGAGCGCCGCGAGATCCTTCTTCACGGCAGCGAGATCGAGGCGCTTGAAGGCCTCGGCGTAGTTGAAGTCTTCATCGAGCGGATTGGACTTGCTGGAGTGCTGGCTCAGCAGATCGACCCGTAACTGCTTCGGCCACCAGTCGCGGTTCGTCGTGCCGCCGCCGGCGGCATGGTTGAATGGACACTTCGCTTCATTCGACATGGACAACTCCGTGAGAGGAGATAGACGTCATGCGCGTAAGGCTTGCAAAGGCGACGGTCGTTGAGGTTGCCGCCCGCGCGGCCCAGCAATCCCGTGTTGCGTGCTCCATGTATACCTGTAATGGCGCCAGCACGAGTTGCCTGCGTGCGGCAGGCTGCCGGGCGTTTGCCAAAGGGAGTTGGCCTGGCGCGCGCGTGCCGCCTTGCCAATATATGGCAGGCTGCCAAGACGTTGTTGTGATTCTGGCAATGCCATCGATAGACCACCACTATGCCGCGATGCGGCAAACGCCTCCCGAATTCACACAAGTCAGCTAACGTCGAACGACGCGGCTTCGGCAACGCTAGTTCGCCAGTCCCCGTGAGGCCGCCGCCAGCTGGCCAAGCTGCGCAGCCGTCGCCCAGACACCCTGTTGAAGGCACTACACGAAAGCGGCGTGCCTCAAGGGCACAACTCTCACATCGCTCTCCAGCCGAAGGAAGGCTGGAGAGAACGCGATGAACCTCGCGTCACGCGGCTTCGAGCACCAGCAATTGCGCGCCGTCCGCCACCTGGTCGCCCACGCCGTACAACACCTCGGTGACTTTGCCGGCAGAAGGCGCGCCGATCGTGTGCTCCATCTTCATCGCCTCCATGACGATGAGCGGCGTGCCTTTCTCGACGACTGCGCCCGGCTCCACCAGCACGGCGATCACCTTGCCCGGCATGGGCGCGGTCAGCCGGCCTTCGCCGTGCTCCGCATCCGCAGCATGCGCGAGCAGGTCCTGCCACTCGAACGCCATCGCGGTCCCGAGGCAGAACACATGGAACACATCGCCATCGATGAAGACGCGACCCGTCACGCGCCTGTCGCCGATGGTCGCGCCGTATTCGTCGGCGTTTTCGCCGCGCCACCATGCATAGGGTTCCGCACGTCCAGCCCAGGCCAGCGTCTGCTCGCCGCCGTCTTGCGTATGCGTCACCGCGATCGCCGTATCGCTTTCAACGTCGCGCCACGCAAGCGGCTGCGTGAAGCCGCTGTTCAACCGCCAATGCGAAAGCGATTGCCACGGCGACGCGCCCGCTGACGTCTCAACTGCCGCCCTGACCTCGCGGCCCAGCAGCGCCGCGCACGCCAGTGCGAGGGCTTCGCGAACCGGCTGCTGCCCCGGCGCGAACAGCGCCTCGTGGTTGCGTTCGATGAGGCCCGTATCGAGATCCGCATTCGCGAAGGGCTCGCAGGTCACGAGCCTGTGCAGGAATTCGACGTTCGTGTGCGGCCCCGCTACCTCGCACGCTTCGAGCGCGCGCTCCATGCGCGCGAGCGCCTCCGCGCGCGTGGCGCCGTGCACGATGAGCTTGGCGATCATCGGGTCGTAGAACGGCGTGATCGTGTCGCCTTCGCGCACGCCGCTGTCGATGCGCACGTGCGCGCGCTGGCCCGCATCGCCGAGCCGGAACTCGACACCCTCGGGCATGCGCAGGTGCTTGAGCGTGCCTGTGGAGGGGAGGAAACCGCGCGCGGGATTTTCCGCGTAGATGCGCGCTTCGAGTGCATGCCCCGTGATCGAGAGCTGCGACTGTTCGAGCGGCAAGGGCTCGCCCGCTGCCACGCGCAACTGCCATTCGACCAGATCGAGGCCCGTGACCATTTCCGTCACCGGATGCTCGACCTGCAGGCGCGTGTTCATCTCCATGAAGTAAAAGTCGGCACCCGTCATGATGAATTCGACCGTGCCGGCGCCCACGTAGTGCACCGCGCGCGCCGCGGCCACGGCCGCCTCGCCCATCGCGCTGCGGACCCGCTCGTCGAGGCCGGGTGCGGGTGCTTCCTCGAGCACCTTTTGATGACGGCGCTGCACCGAGCAGTCGCGGTCGAACAGGTAGACCGCGCCACCGTGTTTGTCCGCGAAAACCTGCACTTCCACGTGACGCGGCCGCGTGAGGTACTTCTCGATCAGCACGCGGTCGTTGCCGAAGCTGCTCGCCGCCTCGCGCTTGCACGAGGCGAGCGCCGCGGCGAAGTCCTCGCTGCGCTCGACCACGCGCATGCCCTTGCCGCCGCCGCCCGCGCTGGCCTTGAGCAGCACGGGGTAGCCCATCGCATCGGCTTCGCGCTGCAGGAGCACCGGGTCCTGGTCATCGCCGTGATAACCGGGCACGAGCGGCACCGCCGCCGCTTGCATCAGCGCCTTGGCCGCCGCCTTCGAGCCCATTGCCGCGATCGCATCGACTGGCGGCCCGATGAAGACGATACCGGCCGCTTCGCAGGCGCGCGCAAAATCTTCGTTCTCCGAAAGAAAGCCATAACCGGGGTGGATGGCCTGCGCGCCCGTTGCGCGTGCGGCTTCGATGATGCGCTCGATGCGCAGATAGCTTTGCGCGGCAGCCGCTTCGCCAATGTGCACGGCTTCGTCGCAGGCCGCGACGTGCTTGGCGTTCGCGTCGGCGTCCGAATACACGGCCACGCTCTTCACGCCAAGCCGCCGGCAGGTGGCCGCAACCCGGCACGCAATTTCGCCCCGGTTGGCAATCAGGATCTTGTTGAACATATTCTGTCCTCGTTTCGTGTCGTCGCTTCGTAACGCTGCTTCATGTCCCTATTGGGCGCGCCAGCGCGGCGCGCGCTTTTCGAGGAACGACGACACGCCGTCACGTCCCTCATCGCTCGCGCGAATGCGCGCGATGCGAACGGCGGTGTCTTCGATCAGAGCTTCGTTGAGCGTTTGTCCTGCGATGTCCTGCACGAGCTGCTTGCACTCGCGAACGGCATTTGGGCTGTTCGCGCAAAGTGTTTCGGCGATGCGCTGCACGGTCGCGTCGAGCGCGTCGGCGCTCACGGCTTCGCTCACGAGGCCGAGCCGCTGCGCCGTGGCGCAATCGAACGCTTCGGCCGTGACGAAGTAGCGGCGCGAGGCCTGCTCGCCCAGCGCGCGGATCACGTAGGGCGCGATCGTGGCCGGCATGAGGCCGAGTCGCGCTTCGGAAAGGCAGAAGTGCACGGATTCGACGGCCACCACGATATCGGCGGCGCACACGAGGCCCATGCCGCCCGCGTAGGCGTCGCCGTGCACGCGCGCGACGACGGGCTTCGGGCAGCGATAGACGGCCTGGAGCATCTGCGCGAGTCGCAGCGCGTCCGCACGGTTCTCCTCGTCGGAGTAGCCGGCCATCTTGCGCATCCAGTTCAGGTCGGCGCCCGCGCAAAAGGCCTTGCCGCTGCCCGCCAGCACGATCGCGCGAACGTCGTCGTGCTTGCCGAGCGCCGTGAAGGCCGCCGTCACGTCGGCGATCATCGTCTCGTTGAACGCGTTGCGCACTTCGGGGCGATTGAGCGTGACGGTCGCCACGTGCCCCACAATTTCAACGACAAGCGTTTCATATTGCATCGTTGTCTCCTCCTGTCCCGCATGAACTCGCATGCTTCACATGCGGAACACGCCGAAGCGCGTATCCTCGATCGGTGCGTTCATCGCTGCGGAAAGGCCGAGGCCGAGCACGTCGCGGGTTTGCGCCGGATCGATCACGCCATCGTCCCACAAGCGCGCGCTCGCGTAATACGGGTGGCCCTGACGCTCGTACTGGTCGCGAATCGGCTGCTTGAACGCGTCCTCTTCCTCGGCGCTCCACGTGCCGCCCTTCGCTTCGATGCCGTCGCGACGCACCGTGGCGAGCACGGACGCGGCCTGCTCGCCGCCCATCACGGAGATACGCGCATTGGGCCACATCCACAGGAAGCGCGGCGAATACGCGCGCCCGCACATGCCGTAATTCCCCGCGCCGAACGACCCGCCGATGATGACCGTGAACTTCGGCACTTTCGCCGTGGCCACTGCCGTCACCATCTTCGCGCCATTGCGCGCAATGCCCTCGTTCTCGTACTTGCGGCCGACCATGAAGCCCGTGATGTTCTGCAGAAACACGAGCGGAATCTTGCGCTGGCAGCACAGCTCGATGAAGTGAGTGCCCTTGAGTGCCGATTCGGAAAACAGAATGCCGTTGTTCGCGACGATACCCACCGGGTGGCCCCAGATGTGCGCAAAGCCGGTGACGAGCGTGGTGCCGTAGCGCGCCTTGAATTCGTCGAAAGCCGAGTCGTCGACGATGCGTGCGATCACCTCGCGCACGTCGAAGGGCTTGCGCGTATCCACGGGAATCACGCCGTAGAGGCTCTTCGCGTCGTAGCGCGGCGGCAGCGGCTCACGCAGCACGACAGGCGGCGTTTTCGTGCGATTGAGATTGCCGACGATGCTGCGCGCAATGGAGAGCGCGTGCGCGTCGTTCTGCGCGAGGTGGTCGGCCACGCCGGAAAGGCGCGTGTGGACATCGCCGCCGCCAAGGTCTTCGGCGCTCACTTCCTCGCCCGTGGCGGCCTTCACGAGCGGCGGCCCACCCAGAAAAATCGTGCCCTGGTTCTTCACGATGATCGATTCATCGCTCATTGCCGGCACATAGGCGCCGCCGGCCGTGCACGAGCCCATCACCACGGCAATCTGTGGAATGTCCTGCGACGAGAGATTCGCCTGGTTATAGAAGATGCGGCCAAAGTGATCGCGGTCCGGAAACACCTCGTCCTGGTTGGGCAGGTTCGCACCGCCCGAATCGACGAGATACACGCAAGGCAGGTTGTTTTCCTGTGCGATCTCCTGCGCGCGCACGTGCTTCTTCACGGTGACAGGATAATACGTGCCGCCCTTCACCGTCGCGTCGTTGCAGACGATCACGCATTCCTGGCCCGCAATGCGGCCAATGCCCGTGATGATGCCCGCGCCCGGCGCGTCGTCGTTGTACATGCCGTAGGCGGCGAGCTGCGAAAGCTCCAGAAACGGCGTGCCCGGATCGAGCAGTTGCGCGATGCGATCGCGCGGCAGCAGCTTGCCGCGCGAGAGGTGCTTGTCGCGCGCCGCCTCTCCGCCACCCAGCGACAGTTTCTGGATCTTCTCGCGCAGGTCCGCGACGACCGCCTCGAGTGCAGCGGCATTCGTCTTGAAGTCTTCCGATCGCGGGTTGAGCTTCGATTCAATGACCGGCATCCCGTCCTCCCTGTATCACTTAGGATTACATCGTTTCCGCGAACAGCTCGCGGCCGATCAGCATGCGGCGAATCTCGCTCGTACCCGCGCCGATTTCGTAGAGCTTCGCGTCGCGCCAGAGACGCCCAACCGGATACTCGTTGATATAGCCGTTGCCGCCCAGGATCTGGATGGCCTCGCCGGCCATCCACGTGGCCTTTTCGGCCGTGTAGAGGATCACGCCCGCGCAGTCCTTGCGCACCTGGCGCACGTGGTCCCGGCCAAGCGTGTCGAGCTGGCGGCCCACGGCGTAGAGATACGCGCGGCAGGCCTGGTACGTCGTGTAGAGGTCGGCGACCTTGCCCTGAATGAGCTGGAATTCGCCGATGGCCTGGCCAAACTGCTTGCGGTCGTGGATGTACGGCACGACCGCGTCCATGACCGCGGCCATGATGCCGGTGGGGCCGCCCGCGAGCACGGCGCGCTCGTAGTCGAGGCCGCTCATCAGCACCTTCACGCCGCCGTTGAGCTGGCCGAGGATGTTCTCTTCGGGCACCTCGACGTCCTGGAACACGAGCTCGCCCGTATGCGAGCCGCGCATGCCGAGCTTGTCGAGCTTCTGCGCAACCGAAAAGCCCTTCATGCCCTTCTCGACGATGAACGCCGTGATGCCGCGCGGACCCGCTTCGGGATCGGTCTTCGCGTATACGACGAGCGTGTCGCAGTCCGGGCCATTGGTGATCCACATCTTCGTGCCGTTGAGCACGTAGCGATCGCCCTTCTTCTCGGCGCGCAGCTTCATGCTGACCACGTCCGAGCCCGCGTTGGGCTCGCTCATGGCGAGCGCGCCGATGTGCTCGCCGGAAACGAGCTTCGGCAGGTACTTGCGCTTTTGCGCTTCGTTGCCGTTGCGATGGATCTGGTTCACGCACAGGTTCGAATGCGCGCCATACGAAAGCCCGACCGAAGCCGACGCGCGCGAGATTTCCTCCATCGCGACCATATGAGCCGTGTAGCCCATGTTCGCGCCGCCGTATTCCTCCGAGACCGTCATGCCAAGCACCCCCAGGTCGCCGAACTTGCGCCAGAGGTCCATGGGGAACTGGTCGGTGCGGTCGATTTCGGCCGCGCGCGGCGCGATTTCCTTCGCCGCAAAGCCAGCGATACTGTCGCGCAGCATTTCGACTTCTTCGCCAAGCGGGAACTGCAGACCGGGTACGTTGCTCATTCGTTGTCTCCTGTCGACCAGAGTTGGCGCTTTAGCCGTCGGCCGGAGTTAGCGCTTTAGCGCTTACTCCGGGCCCATGCAGAGCACTTACTCTGGTCCCATGCCAAGTGTCGATCGCACTTGGCGCTTTAGCACCTGGTGCGATCCCATGAAGGCTCGATGTCCTCAAAACTGACCATGGGCGCCATGCGTCGCCCCATGGACGCACATTTCACGCCACATTTACGTTAACGTCAATAGGTATTTTTGAGTGACGCTCAAGTTCTGCCAACGGCTTAAATTCCTTGTCCTGTTGGCATTCTCTCGTAGATAATCCATTCCACCCACGACGTAAACTGAATTCAACTCAACATGCAAGCCACCGCCCAGAAAGCCGCCCTGCCCGCGTCGCGCCGCCAGCCGGCGGGGCGCAAGTCGCAGCAGCGCGTGCGCGAGATCTTGCAGGCGGGGCGTGAAGTGTTCTCCGAAAAGGGCTACGCGCGCGCCACCACGGCCGAGATCGCCCAGCGCATGGGCGTGTCCGAGGCGACCGTGTTCAGTTACTTTCGGGGCAAGCGGGAGTTGTGCGCGCGCGTGATCGGCGACTGGTATGACGAATCGATCGCGGCCATCGAAGGCGGCCTGCCGCGCGACGGCACCGTGCGCCAGCAGTTTGCTTTCATCGTGCGCATGCATCTGCAGTTGATGCTGGAAAGCGGCACCGGCATATGCGAACTGGTGCTCTCGGAGGGCCGCACGCGGCACCATGACCTGAGCGAAGCACTCACTGAAATGCAGCGCCGCTACACGGCGCCGCTCATGCGCGTGCTCGCACGCGGCCAGGAAGCCGGCCAGATCCGCAACGACCTGCCGCTGCGCCTGCTGCGCTCGCTGGTGTTCGGACCGATGGAACACGTGCTGTGGGACGCGACGCTCGCCAACCGCCGCACCGACATCGACGCCACGGCCGAGCGGCTGGTGGACGCCCTCTGGTCGGCCCTGCAGCCGCCCAATCTCGAACTCGCCGCGCTCGCGCAGTTCAGCCAGGACGTGGGCGAAGCCATGCGCAAGCTCGAGCGTGAGCGCTCGGCGCGCAAGACGGGCAACGCGTAACGCCGCGCAATCAGTCGATCAGACTGCCGCCACCTCCGCCACGCGTGCGCACAGCGAAGCTGGGTCGAGCAGCAGCAACGTGCCCTGCCCCGGCAATTCCACGGCTTCGCGCATGTCGTTGTGCCCGCGCATGCCCTCGCCACGTGTCAACGCGGAAGGCATCGCGAGATGCGGCGCGCCATTGAGCGTGACGATATCTTCGACCGAATCGACAAGCAGTCCGTATTTTTCTTTCTCGTGCTCGACAATGAGCATCTTCGCGTGCGCGAGATCCTCGTATGGCGGCATGCCGTACATCGCGCGCACGTCGATCACGGTCACGAGCACGCCGCGCAGGTTGAGCATGCCGCGCACGAAGGGGGGCAGCCCCGGCGTGCGCACGATATCGTCGCGATAGTCGATCACCTCGCGCAACTCCGCGATGCGCACACCGATCAACTGCCCGATGCGGAACGTGACGAGTGTCTGCCGGGCGCCCGCGCCGCGTCTGTGCGTCGCCTGCGCCTGCGCGAGCACGTTGCGATACAGCTCGCGATGTCCCGACGCCAGCGCGACGATGCGCTCGTTGCCGAATAGCGCATCCGCGTTCACGAGCAGCACGCCCGCGCGCCCCTCGGCCGCCAGATAGCCGGCGAACAGCGAACGCCGTGCATTGCCGCCATAGGTCGGCATGGACAGCAGTTCTTCGTCGCGGTACGCGACGATGCTCTCCACTTCGTCCACCAGCAAGCCGAAGTGCAGATCGTTGCGATGAAGCACGACGATGCGCCGCTCGTCCCCACGCGCTTCCTCCGCGCTCGCGCGCGCAAAACCGAGGAATGCGCCGAAGTCCAACACCGGAACGGTCGCGCCGCGCAGGTTCAGCATGCCGATACACACCTCATCGGCGAGCGGCGAGTGCTGCAAGGACGGCACGCGGATGATTTCCTGAATGGCGTCCATGGACAGCGCGAGCGCCGTGCCGCTCACCTTGAACGACACGTTCTGGCGCGGCGGCACGTCGTAGAGGTTGTGCCGCCGGAATGTCACGTGCGCGCGCAAGGCTTCGCTCACACCGATACCCGTAGCGTCGCTGCAGAAGTACTTCTGCACCAACTGGGGCTTCTGCTGACACAGTCCTTCCATGCTGCGGCCGCCATAGTGGCCGCCACGCGCATTCGCGAGGATGCCATCCGAGATATCGGTGCCGACAATCGCGTAACGCAGCGCGGGATACGACAGTCGGTACTCCTCGCAGAGCATCGCTGTCGTCCACGCTTCTTCGCCGCTCGAAGCAGCCGCCGACCATACGCGCAAAATCTGGCCTGTTGGCTTCGCGGCCCATTGAGGCAGGAATTCTCGCGCCAGATACTCCCAGATGCGAGGTGTGCGAAAGAACGACGTTTCGTTCGTCGTGACGAGATCGATGAAGTCGCGCACCTCCTCCGCGCTGGCGTCAAGCACGCGCAGGTAGTCGCGGTAGTCGGGCAGGCCGAGCGCCATGATGCGGCGGCGCAAACGGCCCTTGAGCATGGTCCACTTGCGCTCGTTCATCGCGATGCCGGTGTGCCGCCGGACCT
Source organism: Paraburkholderia sp. (assembly GCF_035501035.1). Taxonomy (GTDB): domain Bacteria; phylum Pseudomonadota; class Gammaproteobacteria; order Burkholderiales; family Burkholderiaceae; genus Paraburkholderia. Next base: position 17,911 of record NZ_DATJWR010000219.1, on the reverse strand, counting down.
GCTCGAACAGCGCATTACGGACCGACGGTTCGGCATCCTGATCGATATCCACTACGGCCTCCGTCCTTCACACCACGAAACGCGCCACCGTCGTGTCGAGCCCTTGTGCGCCGCCCTTGAGCGATGCCGCCGCGCGCGCGATCGTGTCGCATGCGCCCGCGGACTTCTCGGTTTCCTCGGCTACCTGCTGAATCGCCGCGCTCACCTCGCGGGCAGCCACGAGTTGCTCGTCCGCCCCGCACGAGATCTCCGAAATCGCCTGTGTCGTGCGGCTCACGCCGGCTACGATCTTCTCGAATGCCTCGCCCGCCTGCTTCGAGATCTCGCTGCCCTGCGCCACGCGCTTGACCGACTCGTTGATGAGCTTCGAGATTTCCTTGGTGGCCTGCGAAGAGCGCTCCGCCAGCTTGCGCACCTCGTCGGCGACCACGGAGAAGCCAAGGCCGTGCTCACCCGCGCGCGCCGCCTCGATCGCCGCGTTGAACGCGAGCAGGTTGGTCTGGCTCGCGATCTCGCCAATCACCTTGATGATCTCGGCAATATTCTCCGACGAGCGATTGATCAGCTCCATCGCCTCGATCGAACGGGTGACGGCCTTGGCGCCGCGCTCCGCTTCCTGCTGCGTGTCCTTGGCGAGCTGGTCGGCGCCGCGCGAGTTATCGGCGATCGAATTGATCGAGGCCGTGAGTCTCCTCGATCGACGCGTTCATTTCCTCGACCGTTGCGCCAAGCAGTTGCGCGCCGCTCGCCACGGTGTCCGCGCGCGCCGCGATGTCCTGCGAAGACTCCTTGAAGGTGCCGGCCGATTCGACCACCTTGCCGATCACGCCCGCAAGATCGCTCATCATGCCTTTGATGCCGGCGGCCAACTGGTCGATCGGCTCCTCGCCGCCCACCTCGACCTCGCCGGTCAGGTCGCCGGCCGCCGCGCGGCTCACCACCGCGAGCAGCTTCTCGACCTTGCGCTGGTCGTCCTGCGCGCGGCGCTTCACGCTCTCTTCCAGCTCGACTTGCGCGGTCACGTCATTGGCGAACTTGACGACCTTGTGCAGACGCCCGTTCACATCGAGGATGGGGTTGTAGGTTGCCTGGATCCACACGACGCGCCCTCCCTTGCCGACGCGCTTGTAACGTCCCGAGTCGAATTCGCCGCGATTGAGCTTGGCCCAGAACTCTCGATAGTCGGAGCTTGCCACGTACGCTTCCTCGCAGAACATGCGGTGATGCTTGCCGACGATCTCCTCGAGGCGATAGCCGAGCGTATCGAGGAAGTTCTGGTTTGCCTGCAGCACGACGCCGCCCGTGTCGAACTCGATCACGGCCTGGGCCTTGTCGATTGCGCGCAGACGGCCCTCGTACTCGGCATGCTGCTGCTTGACGGCGGTGATGTCGGTGGCGAACTTGATGACCTTGTAGGGCCGCCCGTCGTCGCCCATCACCGGGTTGTACGACGCGTTGATCCAGATCTCGCGCCCGCCGCGGCCGAGGCGCCGGTACTCGCCGCGATCGAACTCGCCGCGGCCGAGGCGTTCCCAGAACTGGCGGTACGCTTCGGTGCCGACATAGTCAGGATCGCAGAACATCCGGTGATGCTTGCCGCGCACTTCCTCGAGCGCATAGCCGAGCGTGGCGAGAAAATTCTCATTGGCGTGAAGGATGGCGCCTTGAAGATCGAATTCGATAACGGCCTGGACACGATTCAATGCTGTACTTACCGCGCTTAATTCGCGCAATTCGGGCTGACGGTCCGGTGTCGACTGCTCCATGATCTTTCCCTCGCATTGGTTTCGATTTCGAATCGCTTCAGATTCCGGCGTGTCACCGGGAAATGCGCGCGAATTCTCTCTCAGCTATTTTGCGGGGCGTTCGCTGTCGCCCTCTTCACTTGAAGCAAACCCGGCCGGCGGTGGAAAACAGGCTGCCAACAATGGGTTTCGGAGCATGGATCCGGCATGTGCTACACGGCTATAACGGCTTCCGACCATACGGCTTGACCAGGGGGTTACCTGATGCAAACGGTTGCTTTTAGCGAATTTCCTAAAATCAGGAAGTGTATTTTTTTCACGAGCATTCGATTCATTCAGATTTTCCATTTCATGAAAAATCGACAAGAAGAAATGCCATTTCATGCAAAGAATTCTGGAAACGATTTTGTCGCCGGATTCTTACATGATCAAGATAAAAAGCGGGTGGATTTCATCAATTTTTCAATGAATGAAAACCCATGAAATTCGATACATTCTCATTATTATTTCGCCATCCTTATCGATTATAAAGGTATGCGAAATTTAACTACGACAAGGTGGTATGCGGGTCCCCGCGACGCCGCAGCTTGATTGCACGACCGGGTCACCCGCTGGCTGCAAGCTGCAAGCGGGCGAACGTCAACAAGTCGAACCATCGAAAGCCCGGGAAGCCGTCTGGTGCCCGCCCGGACCGGTATCCAACCGGGATATGGATCTCCAATTATTACAATTCCTTGTCTGACAGAGGCCAGAAGAGTTGACGTTTCCCGCAGCTTTGCAGCCAGATCGGCTTCGATGCAAGCTGTTGTGCGCCGTACGCGCCCCGACACGCCCTTATCCGCTGTGCTCCCCATCGTCTCTGTAACAACTCGAAAAAACGGTGCAACTCGCGTAATTGCATTGATCCCGCCAATGCCTTAGCGTTGGATAATTGGCTGGAGTGCGCTGTTGCACCAGCCCTCCCGTTCCTGGAGATTGTTTGTGAGAAGGTCAAAACTGTTGTTCGGGGTCGCAGCCGCCGCGCTCGTCGGCGTGAGTGGCGTCGCGCATGCGGCGCATGTCGGCGTGTTTATCGGCGGCGGCGTGCCGTACTACTATCCGGTCGCGCCCGTGCCCTACTACTACGGGCCGCCAGCCGTCATCGTCGCACCACCGCCGCAGGCGCCCAACTATGTCGAGCAAGGACAGCCGCAAGCCAGTGCTGCGCCTGAGCAAGCTCCGCCTGGACCCGCCAACGCGCCGCCCGGCGGCGAGGCGGGCAACCAGATAGCAGACAGCGACACCTGGTATTACTGCGACAACTCGAAAACCTACTACCCCTACGTGAATGAATGTTCGTCGGGCTGGCGCGCGGTCCCCGCCCAGCCAGCGCTTGCGCACTGAACACTTTGAAGATATCGAACTGCATATGAAATATACCTATCTCGCGCTACTTGCCACGGCGGGGCTGCTGAGCGCATGCGCGGTGGTCCCCACGGGGCCAACCGTGATGGCACTGCCGGGCACGGGCAAGACCTTCGACCAGTTCCGGGTCGACGACTTCAACTGCCGCCAGTTCGCCTCCCAGCAGGTGGGCGGCGTCTCCACCAACCAGGCGGCAACCGCTTCCGGCGTGGGCAGCGCCGTGGTCGGCACGGCACTCGGCGCGGCTGCTGGCGCCGCGTTCGGCGGCGGCCAGGGCGCAGCCATCGGGGCGGGCGCGGGCCTGCTCGCGGGCAGCGCGGTGGGCATGGGTAACGCACAGGGTTCCGCGTACGACGTGCAGCGCCGGTACGACTACGCCTATATGCAGTGCATGTACGCAACGGGCAATCGCATACCGGCGCCCGGCAACATGGTGACCACGCAGCCGCAGCAGTACCAGCCCGCGCCGCCACAGCCGCACTATATGCCGCCGCCCCCGCCGGGATCGCCTCCGCCCCCGCCGAACGGCTATTGATGCAGTGAAGCGGGACGCGAGGCGCTCGCCCATGTAGCGGTCTCGCGTCTCGCGCAGCAGAACAACAAAAAAGCACGCGCGCTTCGCTTTTGGCGAGCGCGCATTTTAGTTTGAACTCCGAATAATTGACGATGGTGCCGCGCCGCTCGATAGCTCACCGAGCCGCGTACTCAGTGTGCCGCCGCGCGAAGCGTGTTGCCATCCCACGTTACGCGCTGCATTTCACCCGTTTGCGGATCGATGAGCGTCATGTCCTGGGGCTTGGGTGCGGCATCGGGTGGCGCATCGCCGCTCGCCTTGGCCCTGGCTTCGAGCAGCGGCTGCAATACCGGTGCGAGCGACTTCAGTAGTTGCACCGACAACGCACTCGTGAACGTATAGCGCGCTGCATAAGGCTCATGCACCCACGCCGTGAGCGTGCCATAGAATCGGTCGCCGATCACGAACACGAAGGTCGCGCTGCGGTTCACCTTGCGCGATTCGATGAGCCGCGCGCCCGGCGCGTACACGTTGAAGCGCTGGTCGCCGGTGCCGGTCTTGCCGTAGACGGGCAGCGTCTTGCCGTCGGGGAGCGTCATGCCTTCGGCGAGGCGCTTGGCCGTGCCGCCCTGCACCACCGAATTCAGCAACTCGCGCACTACCTGTGAAATCTCCGGCGAAATCAGCGGCTGCGGCGGCGTATCCGCATGGACGAAGCGTGTCTCGTATGGCGTGCCGCGCGCGAAGTCGAGCGACTCGAAACTGTGTGTCGGCAGCTTTTCCCCGTTGCTGGAAATGAGGCCGATGAGTTGCGCAAGCGCCGCCGGCCGGTCGCCGGACGCGCCGATCGCCGCGCCGTACGAAGGCGTGATGCTGTCGAACGGATAGCCGAGCGCGCGCCAGGACTTGCCGATCGCGTCATACGCGCGCAACTCGATCATGTGGCGAATGCGCCGGTCCTGGGTGGCGTGATACTTCGTCTTGAAGAGCCACTTGTAGGTGTAGAGGCGCGTGTCGCGGCTCTCCTGCTGAACCTGCGCAAGCGTCGCGTCGGGGTGCGAGCGCAGGTAGTTCAGCAACCACAGTTCGAGCGGATGAATACCCGCGATATAGCCGCGATCGTTGAGGTTGAATTTGTCGATCGCGTACTTGTCGTAGTAGTGCGCGAGGTCTTCGTCGTCGAGCCACTGGAATTTCGTGTTCTTCAGTTGCGCGCGCATCTGGGCGTCGAACCACGGCAGCGAGCCGTTGGGGTTCACGCTGCGCAACACCGTCGCGATGCGCGCCGGCCCCTTGCGCGTGTGCTGCAGCAGGATGGCGAGCGCTTCGTCGTTGCTCTTGCCCGCATAGCGCGTATAGAAGCGCTTCATGTAGACCTGGCTTTCGCCGTCGGAGAACTGCGTGAGGAAGCGGTTGCGCACGGCGGGGTCGTCGAGCCATTGCGCGGGCGGCCCCGAGGTCTGGATCATCTCGTAGTGCACGATGTCGCGCATGAGCCGCACGAACACGAGATTCACCGAATGCTGGAACGCGCGGTGCACGGTGAGGATCTGCGCGTTGTCGCTCGACTCGAAATTGTTGAAACTCTGAGCACCGCCGCCCGTATAGAAGGTCTCGCCAGGGCTCGCCGAATACTTGCGCTCCACGGCCGCTTCGAGCATCGAGGGCAGCGAACGGTCGGACGTCTTCGAAAGGTAGTCGATCGCCCAACGCGTGAGCGCATCGCTCGGATCGACCTGCGGCAGCATCGCGCGCAGCGTCTTTGCGTCTTCGTCGGCATATTTCGCGTGCAGCGCGCTCACGATCTGCAGATAGGTCACGAGCGTACGCATCTTGGCCGTCGAGCCGAGGTTCAGGCGTGCGCCCGAATTGATGTCGAACGGCTGGTTCACGCTGTCGGTCTGCACGCGCACGAGATTCTCGCCGTTGGTCCGCTCGAACAACGTGAAGCTGTACGCAATCTTCGAAGGGTCGTCGGACGGGCGCAGCATTTCGAAGCCGACGAGCCCCGCCTCGCGCGCGCCGTCCTTCGTCGAGGCGTAGGCAAGGCGATCGCTCACGGCCTGCTGCACGCTGTCGTCGAGCGTGGCCGTGGCGGAGAGATCGAGGCGGTCGAGATCGTAGAGCGTCTTCAGGCCAAGCGTCTGCATCAACTGGGTGCGCAGCGTCAGCACCGCCTTGCGCTCCACGTACGAGGCCGGCGCGCTCGGCGGCGCCTTCGAGCGATCGAGCGTGAGTTGCGTCGCGAGCGCGGCGTCGCGCAGGGCGGGCGTGATCACGCCGCCGGCGCCGAGCAGGCGCACATAGCTGTCAGTCAGCCTGGCCAGCGCTTCGTTGTTCTTTTGCAGGAAGTACGTAGGCGCGCGCTGCGCGATCAGCAGTGAAAGCACCTGGCGGAACGCGAGCGCCTGCTCGTCGAGCGTCGCGGACGAAAGCGGCGCACGCAAAATACGATTGACGTCGCGGAAGTCGCGCCCGTACCAGGCGGCGAGGCCGTCGCCCAAGCCGTTCACCTCGCCCACACCCGGCTTCGCCGCGAGCGGCACCGAGTTCAGGTAATGCACGAGTATCTGCTGGCGCGCGGGCATGGTCTGCGGGCCGTCCAGATACGCGCGCAGCGAAGCCGATGCGATCTGGCGCAGCTTCTCGGGCGGCGTTGCGGTCCGGCCGCCCGCCGAGTGCCGGAACTTCTCGATTTGCGTGGCAAGCGTGCTGCCGCCGGGCGTCTGCTGATGGCGATTCACGAGGCGCGCGCCCTGATCGACGAGCGCACGGCTGAAACGGCCCCAGTCGATGGCGGGATTCCGGTTCGGCTGGTCCTGGGCGAGGAGGTACTTGTCTTCGATGAAGAGCAGCGAATCGCGCACGACCGGTGGCACCGCGTCGAAATTCTCGTAGACGCGCTGCGGGTAGCGCGTATGGAAGAGCATCGTGCCGGCCGAGTCGCGCAGCACGATCCCGGCCTGATCTTTTTCCTCATAGGGCAGGAAAAGGCCCTGATCGGCCACCGCGACCATGCGATCCGAATCGCGCGCCTGCGCGGCGATCGTGAAGCCTCGCTGCGCGAGCCGGTTCTCGAACGTGGGTAGCTCCGCGTAGCCGAGCCGCACGTCGTACGGTCCGTTCGTGGTGGGAAAGCGGATGCTGTGGCTCGGCCCGCTCTCGACGGTGAAACCGATGTCACGCGTGAGTTCGGAAAGGTAGCGGGCCTGCAGGCGCGAGGTGTCGATTTCGATCTGGACGATGCGCGCGACGATGACGAGAGCGGCCAGCAACGCGACGACGAATCCCCACTTGAGCCACCGGAAAAGTGAGCCGGCGCCCGCGGCGCGGAGGGGAAAGCGTACCGATGGGCGGTTCATGCGTATTCTCCTGACGTCACGTCAGATTTCCAGACGGCACCCTTCGGATAGTCTATCTCGCTCTGTAAGTTCTTGCGTGCCCGTATGACGGGGCTCGCACGCACGTCGCACTGTTGCAACACCTATCCCTTCGGCGTGACAGTTTTGCGGCAGCGGCGTGGCACGCGAGATGCTCCCGATATAATGAGCGGCTACCTGCCGCCTTCGTCCAGGCTTACACCAGCGACCACCTTGCAGGGGGCCGGAGTAGGTGCTCTGCATGGGCCCGGAGTAAGCGCTAGAGCGTCAACTCTGGTCGACCGCCTTGCATGGGACCAGAGTAAGGCGCTAAAGCGCCAACTCTGGTCGACACAGGAGAAATATGAAAAAACTTGCCGTACCCCTTGCCCTCTCGCTCACGCTCGGTGCCTGCGCGTGGTTTCAGAGCGACCCGGATGCGGGCCAGCCAGTCATCGATTCCACGACCAGCCGGTCGGTCCAGGACGTCATCTCGTGCCTGACCGTGGAAGCCTCGCGCCATGGTGCAAGCTTCACGACCTCGCCGCTGCCGCAAGGCCAGATGCTCGAATTCGGCGACTCGAACGTCATCAAGATCCGCGCGGACAACGGCGCGACAACCTACCGCTACTACGCAGGCAAGCGTCATGCCTCGAATCTGTGGATCGAGGGTGCGAGCAAGACCTGCGCGCCTTGAAAATCTGACCGGTCCCTTTCGTTTTGCACGTCTTTTCGAAAGGCCATCGAAGGTCATTGCTGCCCTCGCGATGGCTGCTTTCGCGGCACTTACGCGGTTCGATTACATACGCTTACGCAACGTTACGTGCTGTAGCGCGGTGACACATTTTGGCCGGCGGTTTTAAGAATCGCTTAAGTGTTCGTCCGCATCATCGCTTCACTGAAAAGAAACAGTCGCCTCAAGGAGGTCCCGTGTCCCAGCAAGATCTGCAAATCCAGGCCAACGATCACGCAGCGAGCGCCAGCGCGCCGGCGGCAAAGCCTGCACGCCGTGCGCTACTGCGCCGCCTGCTGAGCCACCATGAGCTCGCGACCCTTTTGTTGCTGCTGCATGCACCGATCGAAGCCCACGCCAAGCCCGAAATTCCCGTGCTCCAGGAAGCGGGCCTCGTGGAGCAGGTGCCCGATAAGGCCGGCGCAACGCGCATCCGCCTCACGACGCAAGGCAACGCCGTCCTGCAAGGGCTCGGTCTCGTGCGCTGACGCGCCCCCTCCCTCCCGCGAAGCAGCGCGGCACGCATTCAGTCCGCATAACGCAAAAAGGCGGTGGCACGCATGACGTGCCGCCGCCTTCTTTTTTCCTTCTGACGCGCCGCGAGTGCGCCGAGCTTCAACTCAAGCTTCGCCTCAAGCCGGCTCGAGCGCCTCGACCCGCTCCATGAACGCCGCTTCTTCAGGCGCGTCGATGTCATCCTGCAGGCGCAGCAGCCGGTAGCCGCTCTTGTAGACCGGCTGCAGCCGAAAGCCGTTCGACGCCTCGATCTCCAGCAGCACGCGCACGCGCGAGACGTGGCTGTCGATCGTGCGCGTAAATGTTTGCAGCTCACGTCCCCATACCATCGCGTAGATATGATCGCGGGAAAGCACACGCCCGATATTCGAGAAGAAAAGCGAAGCGAGCCGGTATTGCGTACTCGAAAGCGGCACCGGCTTGCCGCGCACGCTGACGGCCTGGCATCGCACGTCGAAATGGTAAGGACCGAAGTCGATCCTCATGTTGTCGTCGCGGTCGGGAAACGCGCGGCGCAGCAGCGCGTTCACGCGCGCACCCAACACTGAAGCGCACACCGGCAGGCTCACGTAGTCGTCCGCGCCTGCGGAGAAGGCCTCCACCACACTCTCGTCCGATACATCCTCCGAGACGAACAGCACAGGGAGCTGGTTGCCGTTCATCGCCCGCAGCGTCCTGAGCAGGCCCGTGCCCGCGAGCCGCAAGCCGTGCCAGTCGATCACGAGCATGTCGATGGTCGAAGCGGCGAGCGCTCTGGCGAGCGCGTGCGCGTCGCTGAACGCACTGCACACGTAGCCGCTTTGTCTCAGCACCTGCCCGACCGGCTGACGTTGTCCAGCGTCGCGCTGAAAAATCCCGATGCGCATGATGAGTCCTCTTGTGAATCCAAATCCAAGCGGTGCAATTCTGTGGATATGTGCAAAAACTGCCTATCGGATTAGTCTTAATCCATTTCACATTCGTCGTTTTCCGGTAGCCGCGCGCGACAAGCCCTGACGGCAGCGCATCGGGAGTGCGCCTGGCCGGTTGCAAGCTTCCTGTAGAATTGCCGGCTGGCCTGAAGTCGTCGGCGCGTTCGCTCACCCATGCGGACGCGCTGTTCCGTGCCCCACCCTCGCGCCCACCTTCCGACGACCGCCGCCCCCGCGCCACGCGCGCACCAGGCAAATTCGGCCATACGGACGTCCTCGCACGTTCCGCACGACTTCGCACATAACAAAACCCTGGTTCTTCGGAAATGCAAGCAACAGAAATTGGCGTGCGCGCGCCTGCCGCGGCACGCGCGCTCAACCGCGGCGACTACAAGACGCTCGGGCTCGCCGCACTTGGCGGCGCCCTCGAGTTCTACGACTTCATCATCTTCGTGTTCTTTGCGCCGGTCATCGGCCAGTTGTTCTTCCCCGCAACGATTCCCGACTGGCTGCGTCAGCTCCAGACGTTCGGCATCTTCGCGGCGGGCTACCTCGCGCGGCCGCTCGGCGGCATCGTCATGGCGCACTTCGGCGATCTGCTCGGACGCAAGCGCATGTTCACGCTCTCCGTGCTGCTCATGGCGCTGCCTACGCTCGCCATGGGGTGCCTGCCCACGTACGCGACGATCGGCGTGCTCGCACCGGTGCTGCTGCTCACGCTGCGCGTGCTGCAAGGCGCCGCCGTGGGCGGCGAGGTGCCGGGCGCGTGGGTGTTCGTCTCCGAGCACGTGCCGCGCCGCCACATCGGCTATGCATGCGGAACGCTCACCGCGGGGCTCACATTCGGCATCCTGCTCGGCTCGCTGATTGCCGCAGCCGTCAATCACCACTTTGCGGCAAGCGACATCGCCGCCTATGCCTGGCGCTTTCCGTTCCTGATCGGCGGCCTGTTCGGCATGTTCTCCGTCTATCTGCGCCAGTGGCTGCACGAGACGCCCGTGTTCGCGGAGATGCAGGCGCGCAAGTCGCTCGCCGACGAAATTCCGCTCAAGGCCGTGCTGCGCGACCATGGCGGCGCCGTGATCGTCTCGATGCTGGTCACGTGGATGCTTTCTGCCGCCATCGTCGTCGTGATCCTGATGACGCCGCCGCTCCTGCAGAAGCAGTTCCATCTCGACGCCACCACCTCGCTGCTCGCGAACTGCCTCGCGACGCTCTTCCTCACGGTGGGCTGCGTGAGCGCCGGCGCGCTCGCCGACCGCTTCGGCGCGCGCCGGGTGCTGTCGATCGGCGGCATTGCGCTGGCGATCTCGTACTACACGCTGTTCCGCCAGGTCGCCGAGGACAGCTCGCTGCTCATGCCGCTCTACGCGCTGGCCGGCCTGCTGGTCGGCGCGATCGGCGCGGTGCCTTACGTGATGGTGAACGCGTTCCCGCCCGCGGTGCGCTTCTCGGGCATCTCGATCTCGTACAACGTTGCGTACGCCGTGTTCGGCGGCCTCACGCCGATCGTCGTCGCGCTTCTGATGAAGTCCGAGCCGCTCGCGCCCACGTACTATGTGGCCGCGATCTGCGTGCTCGGCGCGATCACGACGCTGTTCTTCAAGGACCCGCATCGCGTCGCAGACTGAGCGGAAGCCGCCGATCCGGAACCGATTCTCGACGGCTTAGACCGGCTTCGGCCGGCTTCGACATTTCACACCACGCTGAAACGTCGAAGCCGGCTCGCGTCCTAGCATGGACGCATGACTACCTCACACCCCACCCCCGTTCATTTCACGCCCGCACTCACGCGCGTCGTCGCGACCGTCAGCGTGGGTTTCGTCGTCACGCAACTCGACGTCACGATCGTCAACATCGCGCTCGCGCGCATCGCGACGGATCTGCACGCGAGTGTCGCGAGACTGCAATGGATCGTCGATGCCTACACGCTCGCCTTCGCGGTCCTCATGCTCTCGGGCGGCGTGCTCGGCGAGCGCTATGGCGCGCGCCGCCTCTACGCTGCCGGGCTCGTGGTGTTCGCACTCGCTTCGCTCGCCTGTGGGCTCGCCGCCACCCCGGCCATGCTGATCGCGGCCCGTGCGCTGCAAGGAGCGGGCGCGGCGGCCATGCTGCCGAACTCACTCGCGCTGCTCAACGAGGCCTGCCGGCACGACCGTGCGCTGAGGGCGCGCGCCGTCGGCTTCTGGACTGCCGCCGGCGCCATCTCCATCGCTGCCGGACCCGTGGCGGGCGGCCTGCTGATCGCGGCGTTCGGCTGGCGCAGCATCTTCCTCGTGAACCTGCCGCTGTGCGCGGCCGGCCTCGCGGCCACGCTCGCCTGGATTCCGGCGCCGCGCCAGCGGCCAGACGCGTGGGGCGCGACGAAAGCGCCCGCGGCACGCAGTCTCGACGTGCGCGGTCAGTTGCTCGCCGTGGTGGCGCTCACGGCGTTCACGGGCGCCGTGATCGAATGGCGTCCGCTCGGCTTCGCGCATTGGGCCGTGGCGGGAGGTTTCGCGCTCGCGCTCGCCGCCGGTTTGGCGTTCGTCTCGCTCGAGGCCCGCGCGCGCGATCCGATGCTGCCGCTCGCCATGCTGCGCAACCGTACGTTCAGCGCGGCGGTGCTGTTCGGCATCTGCGTGAATTTGACCTATTACGGCACCGTATTCGTGCTCGCGCTTTACCTGCAGCACGCGCGCGGCGAAACGCCGTTGCAGGCAGGGCTCGCTTTCGTGCCGCTTACCGCGGGCTTCCTGCTGTCGAACATCGTGAGCGGCCATATCGTGGCGCATTACGGCACGCGCCGGCCGATGGTCATCGGCGCGCTGATCGCAGGCGCGGGCTACGCATTGCTGATTTCCGTGGACGCCGCCACGCCGCTCGCCTTCGTGCTCACGGCCTTCCTGCTGATTCCTTCGGGCATGGGCCTCGCCGTGCCCGCCATGACGACGGCCGTGCTCTCCTCGGTCGAGCCGGCGCGCGCAGGTACGGCCTCGGCGCTGCTCAATACGGCGCGCCAGGCGGGTGGCGCAGTGGGTGTGGCGGCGTTCGGCGCGCTCGCGGGCGGTGCCGGTGCGGAACAGGTGGTGGCCGGCCTGCGCGCGGAAACCGCGGTTTCGGCAGCGCTGCTCGTCGCGGCGTCGGGGCTGGCGTGGTTCGTGAGGACCGATGCGGCGCATCCGGGCACTCGCCCGGCCACGGCGACGCGAATGAACGAATCGCGCTGATACGGCGGCGAGCGCCCGCTAGCGCGAACCTAGAGCGACCCTTCCTGAATCGCGCCGGAGCGAATCGCGCGTTCGATCAAGCCTTCGCTCTGCGCCTTGCGGATGGCGTGCGCGATGAGTTGATCCGGCTCCTCCAGTTCGGCCTTGAGTGCGCCGAGCAGCCCGGAGGCGTCGAGGATCACGAGCGTCGTCGCCGAGTCCGCGTAGCTGATCAACACGCGTCGCGTGCCATCTTCGGCAAGACTCGCGCAGAACTGCTCGGTCTTGCCCGCCACGTTGTAATCGAAGTTCTGTATCAAGGCCTGCTCCCTGGTGGCCCGGTTGCCCGGTGCTGGTGGTCGGATGACCGCTTCGGTATGCCGGCTTCGGTATGCCCGCGCCGGTATGCCGCGCTGGTGCGCGCTCAGCCGCGCAGGCCACTGCCGCGCGGTGCGCGCATGCCATCGACAGAAGCACGTCCCGCGCCCGTCACGGTCAGCAGCAGGAAACCACCCGCGATCGCAACGTTCTTCCAGAAGTGAATGACCTCGTCCTGTTGCAGCGAAGCTTGGGTCATGTTCCAGAAGTCATGACCCAGGATGGCCGTGACGATGGCGTACAGGGCCAGCACGAAGGCAACTGCGCGCATGCGCACGCCCAGCACGAGCGCAATGCCGCCAAGCAGCTCGATCGCGGTCGCAGCGATTGCGCCATACGGTGCGTAAGGTACGCCCTTCGAGTGAAGGTAACCGACAAACCCCGCGTATCCCAGCAGCTTCATGGCGCCGCCCCAGAGAAACAGAATGGCGAGGGCGAGACGGGCGATGAAGATGACGAAGGAATCGGCGGGACGGGTCATGGGGGGGCTCCGGTATGCGATATCGGAATGACCGCGCGGCTCACGCTCAGTTCCCTCGACATGACGCGGAAATGACCGGCGAGCCTGTATACAACCGAGAGCGCCGCGCGCCAAGGCGCAAGCGGCAACGCGAGGCCCGGTAACGCAACCCGGGAATTGATTCGGAATGCTATGAAAGTGGCGAAGCCTCGTGGGCGGCGATCCGATTGCGCGCATGGCCCACGCAATGGCCGTATCGCGCCCTAACACGCCCTATCGCGAAACTCGCCGCTGATCTGGCACGCTCAATGCTTATGGTGCATGCCGTGCGGACGATGCGCGTCGAGCCAGCGGGTCAGGCGCGTCTCGAGCGTACCTCTGCTGCGGCGCGATACAGCCCACATGGCCGCGCACACCAGCAACATCACTGCGGGTCCGAGCAGATAAGCAGCAACCGTTTCCCTCATGGCAGTCTCCTCTGCACGCCGCCATAGCCACAGCACTTGAGATCATTCATTTTAGGCGATCGTCCCGTACGGGGTAAACGTCGTCCGTGATCCCGGTAGGGGCATGTTTCCCTGGTTTTCATACATCCGGTATCGGCAGCGAGCGGCCGGAACTTTACCTCAGACGTAATCGATTCGCGCACGCCTTTCGCTAGAATCAGCGGCATGAACACGCTCGCTCTCTCAGTCCCGGCCACGCCGGCCGGCATCGGGCGCCGCAGCGTCGGGGAGATGCTGCGCGACTGGCGCATGCGCCGGCGCATGAGCCAGTTGCTGCTCGCGACCGAAGCGGAAATTTCCACCCGCCATCTGAGCTTCGTCGAATCGGGCCGCGCGCTGCCGAGCCGCGAAATGGTCATGCATCTCGCGGAGCAGCTCGATGTGCCGCTGCGCGAGCGCAATGCGCTGCTCGTGGCGGCGGGCTACGCGCCGCTCTACCGCGAGCGCGCGCTCGACGACCCCCAGCTCGCCGCCGCGCGCGAGGCCGTCGACCTCGTGCTGCGCGGCCACGAACCCTATCCCGCCGTGGCGGTGGACCGTCACTGGAATATCGTCGCCGCGAACGCCGCGCTCGCCCCGCTCATCGGCGACGCTTCTCCCGCCCTGCTCGCCGCGCCCATCAACGCGCTGCGGCTCTCGCTGCACCCCGAGGGCATCGCGCCGCGCATCGTCAACTGGCACGCGTGGCGCGCGCATCTGCTCACGCGCCTGCAGCGACAGATCGAGGCAAGCGCCGACCCCACACTCGCCGCACTCCACGAGGAACTGGCCGCCTATCCTGCGCAGCCCGGCGTGGCGAGCGCGAGCGCCGAGACGCCCACGCATCACATTGCCGTGCCGCTGCGCATCCGCACGACGCTCGGCGAGCTGTCGTTCTACAGCACGACGACCGTGTTCGGCACGCCGGTCGATATCACGCTTTCCGAGCTTGCGATCGAAGCGTTCTTTCCAGCCGATCCGCAAACCGCGCAAGCTTTGCGCGATCACACGCGCTAACGCGCATGGTAGCCGCGCACGTTCAACCGCGCGGCGCGACCCACTGGCGAATCCAGCCGAGCCCAGCAGAAGTGCCCGCACGCGGACGGTATTCGCAGCCAATCCAGCCGTCGTAGCCCAGTTCGTCGATCAGCGCGAACAGCCACGGATAGTTGAGTTCGCCGCTGTCGGGCTCGTGGCGCTCTGGCACGCCCGCAACCTGGATATGCCCGATACGCGCGACGTCGCGCTTGAGCTTCACCGCGAGATCCCCTTCGACGATCTGGCAGTGGTAGCAATCGAACTGCACACGCAGATTCAGCGCGCCCACTTCCGCGCAAATCGCTTGCGCGTCGTCCTGTCGGTTCAGCAGGTAGCCCGGCATGTCGCGCGTGTTGATCGGCTCGATCAGCACGTCGATGCCGTCGGCGCCGGCCGTGCGAGCCGCGTACTCCAGATGCTTCACATACAGCTCGCGCTGCGCCGGGCGCGCGGCGTCGCTGACCACGAGGCCTGCCATCACGTGAATCCGGCGATTGCCGAGCACACGCGCGTAGTCCAGGGCCGTGTCGAAGCTGCGGCGAAACTCGTCCTCGCGGCCAGGCAATGAGGCGATGCCACGCTCGCCCCCCGCCCAGTCTCCTGGCGGCGCGTTGAAGAGCACCTGGGTAAGCGACGCACCATCGAGGCGCGCCTTGATTTCCGCTGCCGAATGTTCGTACGGAAACAGATACTCGACGGCATCGAAGCCGTCCTGTGCGGCAGCGGCGAACCGGTCGAGAAACGCGTGCTCGTTGTACATCATCGAGAGATTGGCGGCGAAGCGGGGCATCGAGGCAACTCCTGCGTTGGGTGATGCCGGTATTGTCGGCCAAAGTGGGCGCGGGCGCAGCGCTTACCGGAAAATACGTCTGGCTCGTGAAGCACATCACGAACTGCGATTTCTGATTCATGCGCGCGCAACGATCATCCAGAGGCAAATTAGCGATGCTATTGTGATACGGCAGCCCGAATTCCCTCTCACAGCGCCCATCTACTTCGAACTCCGAATTTAAACACGAGAAGATCACGATCGCGGCGGCCGCTCGATTCATGCCATGAGGTCAAGCGCCCGCAATCCCCGGCAAACCCAGCACCTTAGCGGCACGCAAGCTCAGGCAGGTGCCGGCTCCGGCTCGGGCGCCGTCACGACGAGCACGCTGCACGACACGCGGTCGAGCAGCAGACGGTCGTCGCGCCCTTCCCACCAGCGCTTGAACGGCCCGCGCCGATGGTGGCCGAGGACGATGAGGTCCGGTTCGAGTTCCGCACAGTAGCTCGCAATCGCGTCGATGGGCCTGCCCACCACGAAGTGGCCCGTCGCGGCCAGCCCCTTTTCCTGCAGGCACGCCACCCCGTCGCGCAGGATCTCTCGCGCAGCGTCCTCGGCGGCCTCGAACGGCACGGCGGACGCGATGTCCGTGCCCCACTGCAGCGGCGCCTGGTCGAGCACGGCGAGCAGGTGCGTCTGCGCGCGGCACTCGCGCGCAAGATCGGCGCCCTCACGCAACGCACGGCGCCCTTCACGCGTCGCGTCGTAACACAGCAGAATCCGCTTGAACGAGGCCATGGTCGGTCTCCCTCGTGGTTTCCGGCCGCGCGCGATACTGCCGCGCCCGGAATGATGCGTTGATTATGCCGTTTATATCATGCCGTGATATAAACGGCATGTAGCTCTCGCCGAATTGCATTCAGGAGCCACCATGGTCATCGACAACGATTTCGAGGTTGTCTACCTGCTGGTCGCCTTCGCCCTGCTCGGGGCCATCCTCGTGGGGGCGCTCATCAGCGCGATCCCCTCTCGACAAATGGCACCCGCGGCTCGTGGGCGCGCTAATCGGCCTGTTGTTGGGCGCCGCACTGATCGAAGCTGTGCCTTTGCTCACCTGAATCGATGCCCGGTTTTCTGGCCGGGTTTCTGGCGCCTTTTGCACCCCAGTTTCGCGCTGGCTCCGGATTGCAACCGAAGCTCATTGAAGCGCTTGCTTAGCAAATGCTTCCGCACGCGCGCTCGCGACGTCATGTACTCAGCATATGTCGTAAAAGCGACACAAAGACACAGACCCGTACGGGTTACACCTTAGTTACATATTCCGCGGTTACACTCCGCCGGGGTCGAAACGGTTGTTACATATTAATCTTCATATGTTTTTAGCGGCATCCCGCGTATTTTTTACCTGTCAACCTTATTCCTTTCAAAACGCTAATTCCTACAGATCGCCTTGTGCATCTTCCGCCGATTCGTTGCGCATGCATCGATAGGTAACGCGGATTCCGATAGATAAAGGCGCTCAGGCCGATCCGGCCGGGTGGACGGGAGTTGCGACGGATTGTCGCGAGCACCTCCTCAAATAGCAGAAAAAATTACCGAAAATAATTTACGACACTCGATTATTTTTTCATCCGAGGGATTGATTTCTGAGATAAGCCCTCATACAATTCCCTCCAAGGTTGTTACGAGATGTAACAACCTGTATCAAAGAGTCGGATCGCGCCAGAGAGCGAACGAACGACCACAAGACAGAAAAGATACAACGGCGAAAAAGCCGGGGGGTTAAATTCGGGGCTTCGGAAACTACAGAAATGGACCGCAGCAGCGAGACGCTGGAATCTATCCGCGAAATTAATTTGTCGTATCTGATGCTCGCACAGCGCATGCTGCGCGAGGACAAGCCGGTCGGCATGTTCCGACTGGGACTGTCGTCGGAATTGGCCGATCTGCTTGGTGGTCTGTCGCTCGCGCAGATCGTCAGGTTGGCCTCTTCCGACCAACTTCTCTGTTTTTTCCGCTTCGACGATCATGCGATGCTGTCCGCGCTCACGCAGACCAGCAAGCATGCCGACGTGGCGGCTACCCATGCGGCCATCCTGCTTGCGGGACAGCCGGCTGGCCAATTCGCCTGAGGGTGACGTCCATGACCACGCGACGCAGCCTCACCGAAGACGCCCAGGAAGTGTTTCGCGCGATCGCGCTGATCGAGCTGGGTGCGCGCATGCAGGTGCTCGAAAGCGAACTCTCGCTCTCGCGCGACCGCATGATCCGCCTGTATCGCGAGATCCGCGGCGTGTCGCCGCCCAAGGGAATGTTGCCGTTTTCGGCGGACTGGTACATGACGTGGCTCGCGAACATCCATGCATCGCTCTTCTACAACACGTACCTGTTCCTGAAGAACGAAGCGCGTT